>JBQTID010000154.1:0-7896 GCA_052389275.1 Gemmatimonadota bacterium
CGTGGACCGTGGGCCCGCGACCCCCCGCGACCCGCGACCCGCGACCCGCGACCCGCGACCCGCAAAGACCCCGCGACCGCGCCCGCGACCACGACCGCGCCCGAATCCGTTCATCTCAAATGCCCCAGGTACTGTTTCAGCTCGTTCCGCGCTCTGTGGATGTAAGTCTTCACCGTCCCCAGCGGGACCTCCATGATTTCCGCGATCTCCTCGTATGGCCGGCCCTCTACGTGGCAGAGCAGAATCGCGGTCCGGTACTCCGGCCGGAGCTTCGCGACCGCCACCTCGATCTGGGCGCCGAGCTCCCGGCTGGCAGCGTACTCCTCCGGATTCTCGGTCTGTGATACGGCGTCCAGCGTCGTCGCCTCGATTTCAGCCTCCGTTTGAGCGTGCGGAGAGCCATGCAGCGAGAGCATGGCCGGCTCCTTCTTGCGGAGATGATCGAGCGCCGTGTTGTGGGCGATCTTGAAGATCCAGGAGCTGAACTTGAAGGTCGGATCGTAGCGGTCCAGCGCGTTCAGCACTTTGATGAAGGTTTCCTGCGCGAGATCTTCGGACTTTTCGCGGTCACGCACCAAGCGGTAGATGAGCGAAAAGACCGGACGCTCATAGCGCCCGATCAGCTCACGATACGCCACCTCGCGCCCCTGCCGCGCATAGGTGACGACTTCCTGGTCGGTAAGACTCTTATAGTCCAACTGTCTGACCAGACCTACGACGCAACATCACGTGTAGTTTCGGGAACGCTTTCTCGCTAGTTTCGGTGGCTGTTCGTAAAAGTGGAATCTAGAAGAGTTTGCGAGGTTACGGAATGCAGTCGTCCGTGCTACCATCGAAAGAGGAAAAAGCATCCGCGGTGCAAAGGATGTTCAGCGCCATCGCGCCCCGCTATGACCTGCTGAATCACCTGCTCAGCCTCAACATCGACAAGCTTTGGCGACGTCGTGCCGCCGACATTCTGCTTGCCGGTAACGATCCGGCCGGACGTTATCTCGACGCCTGCGCCGGCACCATGGATCTCGCCGTGGAGATCGCCAAACGTCCCGGCTTCGCTGGTGACGTTGTGGCTTCCGATTTCGCGTATCCAATGCTCGTGGCCGGCGCGCATAAGCTTGCCGGCAGACGCATCGAAGCCGTTTGTGGCGACGCGTTGCGACTGCCATTGCCGAGCGAACGGTTTGCCGGCGCGATCGTCGGCTTCGGCGTGCGCAACCTCGTTTCTATCGAAGCCGGTATTGCAGAATTGGCTCGGATCCTTGAGCCCGGCGGCAAACTCGTGATTCTGGAGTTTACGACACCAGGCTGGCAGCCATTCCGCGCGCTGTACCTGTCGTACTTCAAGTATGTGCTGCCTGCAATCGGCAGGCTGATCTCGAAGCACGGGTCTGCTTACTCGTATCTGCCTGCGAGCGTGCTGGAGTTTCCCGAACCGCCTCAGTTGGCTGATCTCATGCGTTCGGCGGGATTGTCCGATGTGAAGTGGGAAACTCGAACCGGGGGGATTGTTGCCATACACTCGGGTCTCCGCTAACGGGCGGCAGTTTACTTTTGCCGGGCGCCCGAACTGCTATCGTTTCGCCCAATGCTTTCCGCAATCATCCGCGCATGGGAAGAGCACGGCGACTCCATGCGCCCAGCACCGGTCTGCACATCACCGCGCGCACTCAGAATCGAGCGAAGTGGTTCGACGAGAGTATGCGTGGAGACATCGTCGCAATCATCCGCGAGGGAGTATCCTCTTTTGGCCATCTGCTTCTCGCGTTCGTGGTCATGCCGAACCACTTCCACATTGTGATGAAGCAGGGGCAAACGCCGCTCGGTTGGGCGATGCAGCGCATTATGCAACGGACTGCACACCGCGTGAAGCGCTTGCACGACGTCGACGGGCACGTGTTTGGTCAGCCGTACTGGAGCATTGCGTGCGGCGATCCGCGGTATTTGCGGACCGCGATCATCTATACGCATCTGAATCCGTGCGCCGCGGGTCTTTGCGTAAAACCTGAAGAGTATGCGTGGAGTTCGCATTCGTCGTACGTGAATCTCCCAGGGGCGGACGCGGAATGCTTCGATGCAACGGCGGGCCTTATGCTGTTCGCGCGCGAGTCGTTGCATCGTGCTGATCTGATCGCCGACTACACGATGGCAGTGGACCTTGTCATTAGACAGCGCGCTGTCCGGATTCCCGGTGACTGGTACTTGCCGAATAGCGCGCGACTTCGGCTGAACGCAACGGACGCAGGTGATGCACATTGGGCGACGTCGTACTCGCCGGCACCAGCTGCCGACGTTGGCCGCGCGTGTGTCGCCGACTTACGCGACAGAGTGATTGCCATACTTCGGAAACTTGATCCCGAGTGCGACATCGATACTCTTCGACACGCCGGCCGTCGCAAGACGCTGGCAGGACTGCGTCGGCAAGTCATTGCGATACTGTTGACGGACGGCTACAGAGGCTCTGATATCGCCAGGTGCTTGAGGGTCTCACCAGCGCTGGTGTCAAGAATCCGGGCGGATATGCGGATTGGCCGCTCGTGAAAAGTGAAGGGAGGTCCGTCAAACGCCAACCATGATCGCGAACGGGAGCGTCGCAAATACCGCTTCGAGATGACTGCCGTTCGTCACTTCGCCGGTGAGCACATTGCGCCAGGCCTGCGGCGCGCCGTCCGGCAGATCCAGACGTGTATCACCCCAGGCCTGACCGATTGGACGCGGGCCGAGCTGTGTGAAGAATCGGCCGGTAGCGATCAGTGCCCAGTCGTCACCGAGCCGGCGCACGAACGGAATCACGTTACGCCGGAAGCGGCCGCGTTTTTCCAGGCCAATGTATTCGCCGTTTGCGAACAGCTGCGGCTTGCTTCTACGAAGCTGCAGACCGGCGCGTGTGACGTGTAGCTTGATGCGGCCGTCCTGCCAGTTGTGCAACAGCTCATCTGCGTCTGCCGGTGCGACCTCGGCCGGCAACGAATCCAGCCGTCTGCTCAACGCATTGAAATCCACCGGACGCCGATTGTCTGGGTCGACGAGGCTGAAGATCCACGATTCGTTGCCCTGGTAGATGTCGGGAACACCCGGCGCGCCGAGCTTCAGCACGAGCTGTGACAGGCTGTTGAGGGCGCCATACCATTCGACCGTCTCACGTAGCCGTGTGAAATCTTCGAGAAACACCTGATCTGCGAGCAATGCGTCCGTGTAGTCGAACAGCGCCTGCTCGTACGGCTCGTTGGGCTCGAGCCAGCTCGAGTATTCCTTGGCTTCGCGCGCGGCCTTGCGCAGGAACGCGTGGAGCCGATTCGGCAGCGTCGCCAGCTCGGACTCACGGAGCGGCCAGGCGCCGAGCAAAGTCTGATAAATGAGAATCTGCTCATTGATCTCCGGTTGCAGCGCGCCGGCGATCTCACGGCAATGATGCCGAGTTAGCTGACGCCAGCGGTCGATGGCATTGTCCCAAGCGTCCGGCAGCTCTGAAAGGACAAGGATGCGTGCGCGCATGTCTTCGCTGCGCTTCGTGTCATGCGTCGAGGATGCATTGATCGTATAAGGCCAACGGCGCGCGCGCTTCGTGATGATCTCGTCAAACTCAGACGTGGACGCAAGCACCGCTTCCGGATGCGCGCCGACTTCGCTGAGCGCAATCAGGCCGTGATAGCTGTAGAACGCGGTATCTTCGAGCCCCTTCGCCATGACCGGACCGGTGAACTGCTGCCAGTTCGCGATGAACTCGAGTCGGCGATGCGTACAGCTCTCGAGTATCTCCTCACCAAGCAACACATTGCGGATGAAAGCATACGCGTTAGCCGGAATCCCGGGTGCGCGATGGCGGGCCGCATTAACGGCGTTCTTGACGACGCAACGATCGTAATTGTCCAGCTCGTCCGTGATGAAGGTTCGGTATACCGGCAGACAGGCGCTTACTTCCGTAATGCAAGCGGCAGCTATTTCGGGTTCGACCTGGACACCCAGGAGTTGCGCAAGTCTCGCAAGCTCGGACGCGAGCGCGCGCAGCTCGCCCGCGAACAGCGCATCGATGACCAGTTTCTTCTTCTCGTATACGACGTCGGTAAACGCAGCCAGACCGGTGCGGCGCCGGTAGCACTCGGTGATGCGAGCGAGACCTTCCGGCTGGCAGTACAAGCCGGAGCTCAGCCCGACAAAGTCGTAACCGGATGTCCCTTCGACGGGCCAATGCTCCGGCAGCTCCTCGTTGGGCGCGAGAATCTTCTCGACAACCACGTATGCGTCACCGACTGCTTGTCGCAGATCCTGAAGGTATCTGCGCGGATCGCGCAGGCCGTCCACATGATCCACGCGCACGCCCTGAATCTGAGAGCTGCCGAGCAGTTCCAGAATCAACGCATGCGTGGTCGCGAAAACGGCAGGATCTTCCACGCGAACGCCGGCCAGTTCGGTGACGTCGAAGAAGCGGCGATAGTTGATCGCACTCGTACCGGTTCGCCAGAACTCGAGCCGATAGGCCTGTTTCTCGATCAGCTCGCGCAAGTCGGCAATTTGGACCACGCCCGGCGAGAGCCGATCCGCCAGTTTCGCCTTGAGGGCGAGACTCGCCTGCCGCCGCTGCTCGCGCTCTGCCGGCGTGCCGGTGCTGCGCGGCCCAATCGACTGCGCTTCCGCGATCAGTACCGGCTCGACATCAGCGAGCTGCTGAAGAATGAGCGGATAAGTGGCCGGATCGACGGGGAAACTGCGTCCGAAGTAAGTGATGACGAACTCGCCATGCCGGAATGCCAGACCGAGCTCGCCATGCTCGAGTGCCTCGTTGAATTCACGCCCCAACACCGGCAGAACGACGCGCGATCCACAGTGCGGCGCATCCCAGTCGACGTCGAAAAAATGAGAGGCGAGGGAAGCTGGTCCGTGCTCCAGCACATCGCGCCACCAGGGATTTTCCTCGGATGCCGCCATGTGATTCGGCACGATGTCGAGCACAATACCCATGTCGAGCGCACGTACCTCGCTGCTCAGCGCTGCGAACTCGGGCTCGTCACCGACTTCGCGATTGAATCGCGCAGGGTTCGTGACGTCAGAGCCGTGGGGACTGCGCGCGCGTGCCTGGAAGATGGGTGAAAAGTAGAGATCGCCGACGCCGAGCCGCCTGAAGTAATCGATGAATGTACGGACCCGCGCGAACGGCAAGTCCGCATTGAGCTGCAGCCGGTATGTCGAGGTCGGTACTCTCACGTACTTTCCTGGTGCACGTGTATTGCCAGCTGCTCACCGAGCCGCTCGAACGACTGCGTCCACTCGATCGCCGGCGGATCATCCTGCGCCGCGCGAGCCAAGTAGGTCGGATAATGTTCCTCGAGCAGCGCGAAATAGATGTTCTGTACCTGCCACACGTCGATCTCGAATGGCATTGAGCGCGCGATGGTAGCCGTCCGTTCCAGCGTCGAGAGCTTGCCGGCGTCGGCAGGATCGGCGGCCAGCTCTCTCGCGAGTCGTTCCAGGGTGCGCTCGAATGCGTAGCTGACTCCCTTCCGGTCGAGCTCGACTTTGGCAGCTTCGACTTGCTCCAGCAGCTCACTGACGCGGTCGAGATCGATGGTGTCGCGCGTGAGGGTGCGGTGCAGGTCCGTATTCAACACGTACTCGGCGGTTGTCGTGAACGCCTCGGGTAGCGGCAAACCAAGCTCCGACATGAAACGCATGAGCGGCGCGTGATTGCGGTAGAGATCGCGATAGGCGGTCTCGGCCTCGGTCAGCGTGGATTGTAGAATGCGATCGAGGATGCGGCGCTGGGTGTCGGAGAACAATGACTTGAATGAGAACGTGCTACGCCTGAAATGATCGTCGAGCCCGCGAATCACGGACGGAAAGTCACGGTCGAGGAAAGCGGCTTTCAAATCGGTGAGTAGTCGCTTGTATTCGTCGGCGGAGATGAACGTGCGAATGCCGCCATGAACATGATGATCGCCGAAGTAGAGCACCGCAAAGGTCGTCAGCGCGTACGCGCGCGTAATCTGTGACTGGACATGTGCACGGCCGATGACGAGTTGCGCGTTGCCGGACACGAACTTCTCGCGCGCTTCGGAGGTTACGTGGTAGCAGTAGACCTGCGCGTCGTGGTCCGGCTGCTCATAGAGCGAGCTGACGGCATAGTGCGCGCCGACCTTGACCAGATCGACGGCGGCCGGACGCACGTAATTCTCATACACCTGGCGACCGGTGCCTTCTGCCACATCGTTGCTCGTGGCCTGTTCGACGAGCGCGAGAAATTCCGGCTCCAGATCGCGGCCGAGCGCATCACGCGCAAGCTGGAGCGCGCGCCCCGCGTAGCGCAGCACCTGCACGGTCTCGATACCGGCCAGATCGTGGAAGAACCAGCCGCAACTCGTATACATCAGCATGGCGTGACGCTGCATCTCGAGCAGCCTGAGCGCGAGGACCTGCTCCTCAGCATTCAACGGATTGCGCGCGTGCTTCGCGAGAAACGTGTCCACGACGCCGGGTGAGCGGTCGAGAATTACGCGGATGTATTCATCGCGCGCGACCCACGGATCGTACATCAACGTGCCGAGCCGCGCGGCAAAGGGTTCGCGGATCTGATCGCGCAGCCAGTCCAGTGCAACGCGCAGAGGTTTCCGCCAGGTTTGCGACGAATCGCTGCGCCCGCCGGTCTTGCAGCCACAATCAGTGCGCCAGCGCTCGACCCCGTGCGCACAGCTCCATGACGTCTGCTCACCAATTTCGACCTCGAACTCCGGTGGGTGCAGCTCCAGGAATTCGCCATAGTTCGTAAGCTTGGCGAGGCCTTTGGACTCGATGTGATAGAGCGCGTATGCGAGCGCCATATCGCCGTGCCGGTGATGATGGCCGTAGGTCTCGCCATCGGTGGCGATGTTCGCGAGCTGTGGCCGGTTGTCGGCGCGGAAAACGGTCTGGAGTCGCTGCGCGAAGATCTCACCGTTTTTGAGCAGCCCCTCGAAGGCTACCGCTCGAGATACGGTCGCGTCGTAAAAGAAGATCACGATCGACTTGCCCGACGGGAGTTTCTGCACATACGGGCGCGTCGTGTCGAGCTGTCTTTCATCCGTATTGCGCCAGGAAGAATCGCCGAGCGGACGAATGCGCGCCGCCTGATGCGGCGCGAGTATCGTGAACTTGACGCCGCCATCAGCGAGCGCTTCCAGGGCGGGCAGATCGACCGCCGCTTCAGGCAGCCACATGCCTTCCGGCTCGCGTCCGAAGCGCGCACGGAAATCGTGCATGCCCCAAAGCACCTGCGTGCGCCGGTCACCGGCAGTCGCGAGCGGCATGATCATATGGTTGTAGGGCTGCGCGAGCGCCGACCCGTGACCTGAATATCGATCGCGGCTCGCCCGGTCCGCATCGATGATCGCCTTGTAGACATCGGGCGCGTGCAGCTCGAGCCAGCTGAGCACGGTCGGCCCAAAGTTGAAGCTGATGCCCGCATAATTGTTGACGATGCGAAGGATGCGCCCGCGGCCATCGAGGATGCGCGACGCGGCGTTCGGCGCATAGCACTCGGCGGTGATGCGCTCGTTCCAGTCGTGGTAGGGGAACGCCGAGTCCTGCTGCTCCACGGCCTCCAGCCACGGGTTTTCCCGGGGCGGCTGGTAGAAATGTCCATGGATGCAGACGTAGCGATGCATGCGAGCAGGCCGGGGGTGGGGAAACCGCCACACAGGTGGCGGGTCGCGCCACCCCGCGACGACTGACAGCGAGCTAACGCGCCCCGAAGCCGAGCGTCAAGCCGGCAAAGGGCCCCGGTCGTGCGGAGGCGCTCCGTTCGCCACACTTGCACCCCGCGGCGCGACCTCCATACTGCCCCGCGTGCCGAAGACGTCCGCCGTCCGTGCTGCTCCGGCACCCCTCACCGACGCGCACTATCGTCTGATCGTCGAACATTCGCCGGTGATG
>JBQTID010000155.1:0-2995 GCA_052389275.1 Gemmatimonadota bacterium
CGGTTGATTCGGAGTAGGCAGCTGTATCTTTGCATACCCACGGCCGATCCAGGCGTGTACATGAGGCGGTGCGTGGTCATTGGGATACACGCGGAAGCTGATACCAGCCTCACGGTGAATCGTCGCCATATAAACTTAGCCAAGACCTTGGGTTTCTTCAATAGCTACGCTTTTCGGCGGAAGTATCAGTGTACACAGTGGGCGACGCGATAGCGGCATGGGACTCTCCCCGGCTTGCGCGCGCTTGAAATCGATAGCGGCACGGCGCTCTTGCCGGCGGCAGACGATCAGAAGTCGATGGTGAGTCCGGCCTGAAACCGCTGGTCCGCGTGTCGAATCGTCGGTGCGGGCGTTGCGTCGTAGCTGTACGTGTGGCCCAGTGTAAGAGCCAGTTGCGATGTGACCTTCGTGCTCAGCTTTGATCGGCTGTCGAGGGTGTAGTTGCCGAAGTCACCCATGATTGGATTGTAATTGGTTGCGTTTTCGATGCGCAGCCCGGCGCCGATCCGCTGCGCCCCCTTGAATTCCAGGCTCCATGTGCCGTTGGTGCGGGCGGGCAGCGTGGCAGCGGAGGTGAACCGCTCGTGATTGTACTGCACGGCTGCGCGCACCGAGGCTTCGGACTCTTCCCGTTTGTAGAAAGCATACCGCACACCGGTGCCAACCTTGCTGCGCAGATCCAGCCTGAGGAATGGATCACGCTCACCCATGAGCGCGACGAACGGCGCAACTCTCGCCGCCGGCCCCATGTCGAAATTGAGACTCGTCTGAAAGTGCCGCGCCGCGACCGCGCCCTGACTCTCGCCGTATCGGAACCCGACCGAACCATCGAACCGAAATAGCCGCGTCTGGAGATGCCTGAACCGTATGCCGGTCGTCAGTGCTATCAGACTGGCTGTTGCCGGGGGATCCGGCGAACCCGAGGTCGAGAGCGGCCGCCCAGCGGCGCGGTGGCTTGGCCGCTGGCGGACGTTGGACAGCGGCAGGTACTGCCGGCGCCAACACAACGCGTAGCTTGCGGGCGAGGTCGGTTTCGGCGGCGTAGCGAACCAGGCCGAGCTGAATCATGCGTGCAATCGCAGTGTCGCGCTGCGCCTCGGATTCACCGGCCGCATGCGTGACAGTCAACGTGTCACTGCGACCGGCGAACGCGTCCTGGCCGTGGAAAATGATGAGGTGGGCGGGGGTCGCGAGGCCTTGGGTGTTGATCGCGCGGACCTTGACATCCGCCACGGTCGTGTCGTTGACCCAATGAAGATAACGCGTTTGCTGCTGGATCAGGGCAGTGGGACATGCGACGCATTCGAGCGAGACTTTCAGCTCGGCGCTGCGCATGTTCAGCGTGTCCGCTGCTGTGCCCAGGCCGGCGAACCCGGCAGCAGTAGCGCGAGCGCAGCCAAAAGAATTCTGGGTTGTGGCAGCCGCATCAAATAGTTTGGGGTTGCACGTGGTGTGCGTCAACAATTATCAACATTATAGTGCAATCCGCAGCTTTCCTTCCTTCTTAGGGCCGACCCAACGACCAGCCACGCCGCGCACACGAGGTTCCTGGTTTCCACCGCGTCGAGCGACAAGCCGCGCTCAAATCGTTTCTCCACATCGAGCCTTAGCTCCTTCAACCGCTGCGCAGCGCACTGCAATCCGACATTGCTGCGAATGATGCCGGCATGTTGCCACATCAATTGCTGTAGTTCAGCACGCACATCGTGCCATATCTCATCCTTGTCGGTGATGCCGGGTACATCCGCAGCCTCGATAGGAGCTCGCGGGCTTTGCAGCTCCACCTCGATTTGGTGCGCACCGCGGTGGCTGTAGACGGCAGCTTCCAGCAGAGAATTCGATGCCAGCCGGTTCGCGCCGTGCACGCCGGTGCACGCGACTTCTCCCGCCGCGAACAGGCCCGGAACCGAGGTTCGCGCGTGTTCGTCAGTCCACACGCCGCAGCAGCAGTAATGCGCCGCGGGCACGACCGGCAGCGGCTCGCAGCCAACATCAATGCCGCGCGCCTCGCATTCCGCTACGATGTTCGGGAACCACTCGCGCAGTCGGCGCTCGGGAATCGAAGAGACATCGAGCAGTACATATGGCTCACTCCGATCCCTCAGCGTCAACGCAATGGTCCACGCAACCACATCGCGCGGCGCGAGCGAGCCAAGCTCGTGAATGCCGGTCATTAATGGCTCACCATCGATGCGCCGAAGCACGGCGCCTTCGCCGCGCACCGCTTCCGAGATGAGAAAGGCGCGTTCGCGCAACGGATACAGCGCGGTCGGATGGAATTGAATGAATTCCATGTTGGCCACTTGCGCGCCGAACCGATCCGCCATGGCCACGCCATCGCCGGTCGCGATCTCGGGATTCGTCGTGTACTGGTAGACACGGCCGATGCCGCCGGTTGCCAGCATCGTCACGCGCGCGTGCACCGCGAGCAGTTCATTGTTTGCGTGATCCAGTGCGACGACGCCGGCGCAGCGCGCTCCGCCTCGCAGCAAATCGAATCGCAATGCAATCCTCTATCACCTCGATGTTGCCGCGTGCTGCGAGTGCGGCGAGCAGCGCCCGCTCCATCTCGCGGCCGGTGGCATCCGCCACATGCGCAATGCGACGCCGCGAGTGGCCAGCTTCTCGTCCCAGCGACAGACCACTGCCATTGCGCGTGAAACGGACGCCCCAGTCGCTCAGCTCCCGCACGCGCGCGGGACCATACAACGCGCGCACTCTCGGGCGCTTTGAGCGCGAAACTGAGACCGGCAATGCCACTGCCGACAACCACGATATCACATTCAATGCGTTTCATACGCTTGTCGTCGCAAACGCCATCTTGTCCATATGAGCGAAACATAGTATTCATTCAACAGCGTGTCACAAGCGCGCTCCACGCTGGGAGCGGTTAGCCACACGGCGAACCGAGGCGTTGCCCAAACGGCCCCCCAGTGTCGGTACCTTAAAACAATGGGAGCATATGATGCAGCAGCTCATCTCGGAAATTCTTAGC
>JBQTID010000156.1:0-1955 GCA_052389275.1 Gemmatimonadota bacterium
CGTTATCGTACGGCGAGTACGTCTTCATGTAGTCGTAGTGTTCCTTGATCGCCGGATTACCCCACTGCTCCCATTCGCCGGCGGTCAATGGAATCGATGCGTCGAGCATGGTGTTGATGACGTCGACGAAGGGCACGTCGGCCACCACGACCTTGAACGATTCCGGTTTCATGTTGACGACGGCGCCCATCAGCAAGCCGCCGGCGCTGCCGCCGCGAATCGCCAGCCGTTCCGCCGCGGTGTAACCTTCGCGCACGAGGTGATCACCCGCGGCGATGAAATCGGTGAACGTGTTCTTCTTGTTCAGCATCTTGCCCTGATCGTACCACCACCGTCCCAGCTCCTGGCCGCCGCGAATATGCGCGATCGCGTAAACCACGCCACGGTCGAGCAGACTCAGGTTGTTGGATGAGAAAGTGGGATCGGTGCTCGAGCCGTAGGAGCCGTACGCGTACAGCAGCAGCGGGCGCTTGCCGTCTTTGACGAGCGGTTTCTTGTAGACCAGTGAAACCGGCACCATCACGCCGTCCGGCGCGCGTGCCCAGGTGCGCTCGGTTGCATACTGCGAAGGATCGTATCCGCCCAGCACCGCCGTCTGCTTTTTCAGCTCGCGCGTGCGCGCGCTCATGTCATAGTCGTAGACCGACGAAGGCGTCACCAGCGATGTGTAGGTGAAGCGCAGCGTACGCGCCTCGTAATTCGGGTTGGCTGCGCCAAAGACCGTATAGACCTGCTCCGGAAATTCGATGTAGTGCTGCTGCCCGCTCGCCAGCTCACGAACGAGAATCGCGCGCAATGCATCCTTGCGCTCGAACAGGACCATGTGATTGCTGAAGACGTCTACGCCATCAAGCAGGACGGAGTCGCGGTGCGCGATCAGGTCGGTCCAGTTGCGACGCGCAGCTGCGGAGGGCGACGTCGTCATCAGCTTGAAATTCGCGGCGCCATCCGAATTGGTGCGGATCAGGAAACGGCCGTTCTGATGCGTGACGCTGTAGGTCATGTCCTTAGTGCGCGGCTCGATCAGCTTGAACTCGCCATTCGGCCGGTCCGCCGGCACGAAGCGCGTCTCGGATGACGTGAAGCTGCTCGCGCCGACGAAGATGTATGCGTTGTCCTTCGAGCGATTCACACCGACGCGGAACAGCACGTCCGGCTCGTGGAAGATCAGCGCGTCCTGATTCGCGGCGGTGCCGACGGTGTGGCGGTAGATGCGGTCGGGGCGCTGCGCTTCGTCGGTCTTGCTGTAGAAGACCGTGCGATTATCGGTAGCCCACGTCAGCGAGAAGTGCACGTTGTCGATGCGGTCCGGCAAAACCTGCCCGGTGCGCAGATCCTTGAACATGAGGGTGAAGTACTCGGCCCCGGTCGTGTCGATCGTAAATGCGAGCAGACTGTGGTCCGGGCTGACCTGCACGTTGCCGGTCGTGAAGTAGCGCTTGCCTTTCGCCAGCTCATTGCGATCGAGCAGCACCTCCTCGCTTGCGTCGAGGCTGCCTTTCTTGCGCGCGAAGATCGAATACTGCTGACCTTCCACCGTGCGCGTGTAGTAGTAGTACTCGCCGATCCGGTCAGGCACGGACAAGTCGGTCTGCTTGATGCGGCCGAGCATCTCATTGTAAAGCTTTTCCTGAAGCGGCTTGGTGTCGGCCATGGCCGCCTCGGTGAACGCGTTCTCGGCCTCGAGATAAGAGATGACTTCCGGATTCTTGCGATCGCGCAGCCAGAAATAGTTGTCGACGCGAAGGTCGCCGTGCAGCGTGTCGACTTTCTGTATGATGCGCGCCGCGGGTGCGGCCGGCGCAGCTTTTTCCTGTACCGTCTGTGCATAACCGCTTTGCGCGAGAGCGAATGCGGCAAGAATTGGGATCAGAATGCGAAGCATGGCGCCTCCAGGGGTGTCGCGACTAGAACTTCGGGTTAGAACATCGGATTAGAACACCGGATTAGAACAC
>JBQTID010000157.1:0-25981 GCA_052389275.1 Gemmatimonadota bacterium
CTCACGGGTTATGGACGGAAATAACGTAGAACATAGACTGGATGCGGAAGGCGCCGATCAGCAAATGCTGGCCGGCATCAACGACGCGAATTTGCAGGAATTGGCGAAGGCCTCGGGTTGCAGAGTCATTCTGCGTGGCGATCATTTGATTCTTTCCGGCGAAGTCAACGATGTCGAGAGGACGGTTCCGGTCGCGCAGCGGCTGATCGATCTGGCGAAGACGGGACAGGATTTCGATGCCGACGATGTACGTCGCGAGTATGCCATGCTGTCGCAGCGCGGTCCGCGCCGCATTGACAACGGCGCCGTCGGCTCGGCAGCGGGCGAGAGTGGCCAAGCGCCGGAAACCGGCGAGCAGGTCGTCCTGGCAGGTCTGCGCAAGCTCATCGGCTCGCGCTCCGAGGGGCAGGCGCATTATCTCGCGGCAATCAAGAATAACGACATTGTGATCTCGATCGGCCCAGCCGGCACCGGCAAAACCTACCTCGCGGTGGCGGCCGCCATCGACGCGCACCGCAAGAACCGCGTGAAGCGCATCATTCTCGCGCGACCCGCGGTCGAAGCGGGGGAGAACCTGGGATTTCTGCCTGGCGATCTCCAGGAAAAAGTCGACCCTTATCTGCGCCCGCTGTATGATGCGCTCGAGGATATCATGCCGGCTGACTGGGTGCGGCGCGCGCTGGAGGCGCGCACGATCGAGATCGCACCGCTCGCGTACATGCGTGGCCGCACACTGGCCGATGCGTTCGTGATCCTGGACGAGGCGCAGAACGCAACGACGGCGCAGATGAAGATGTTTCTGACTCGTCTCGGTCTGAACTCGAAGGTCGTGATCACGGGTGACAAAACGCAGATCGATCTGCCACGCAAGGAGGATTCGGGTCTGCTTCAGATCGAGCGCATTCTGAAAGGCATCGACGGCATTGACATCGTGTATCTCGATGCCAGGGACGTAGTGCGCCACCGCCTGGTGAAGGAAATTATCCACGCATATACCAAGTCGGACGACGATGAACGGGGGAGCCGGTGAGCGTCGCAGTGGAAGTCGCGCAGATCGATACGGAAGCGCCACGGACGATCATGGCGCACGTACGAAAGGCTGTCGAGGCCACGCTGAAGCACGAGCAAGTCGAGGAGGCTTCGATTTCGGTCACGCTGCTGAACGACACGCGCATGCGCGCGATGAACCGCAAGTACCTGGAGCACGACCAGGTCACCGACGTCATCTCGTTCCCACTCTATGAGCGCGGCGAGCAACCGGTCGGCGATGTTTACATCGGGTACGAGCAGGCGGAGCGTCAGGCGTCGGATGCCGATGTCGACATGATCGAAGAAGTCGCACGCCTCGCGATTCACGGCACGCTGCACGTGCTCGGCTACGATCATCCGGAAGACGAGACGCGCACGAAGAGCGAGATGTGGCAATTGCAGGAGAGCATTCTGCGAATGCTGTCATGAGAGTGTGCGAATGTGGGAGTGTGAGAATGTGTGAACCAACGTCCCACACTCCCAAACTCTCATATTCACACACTCCCTCATGAGACGTTGGCGCCGGTCGTTCGTCATTCTCAACGGCCTGCTGCCGTTCGTTCTCGCATTCTGGCGCGACCGGCGGCGCTGGCTATTCTTCGGCGGCGCCAGGCGCGTCTCTCCCGAGGCGCATGAGCAGCGCGCGGTCCGGCTCACCAACACTATCGCGCGGCT
Organism: Gemmatimonadota bacterium; assembly: GCA_052389275.1. Lineage (GTDB taxonomy): Bacteria > Gemmatimonadota > Gemmatimonadetes > Longimicrobiales > RSA9 > CBJLQC01. The sequence goes on from JBQTID010000157.1 coordinate 1,705, forward strand.
TGGTCCAACCTTCGTGAAGCTAGCGCAGGTTTTCAGCGCCCGCGCCGACATCCTGCCGGAGCCGTATCTCTCCGAAGTCAGCCGGCTTCAGGACCAGATCCCGCCGGATGACTCGGCGGCCATCGTGCAGGTCGTCGAAGCCGAGCTAGGCGGTCCGATCGGCGGCTATTTCGACAACTTCGACCTGACGCCGATCGCGACCGCGAGTCTGGGGCAAGTGCACAAGGCGAGTGTCGCGGGGAAGCAGGTCGCGGTGAAGGTGCTGCGGCCGAATGTCGAAGAGCTGGTCGCCATCGACCTCGAGATCTCGTTTCGCATCCTGTACATCCTGAACATTCTGTTTCCCAATCACCACATCCGCTCTTTGACCAATGTCGTGCGCGAATTCAGCGTCCGCGTCAAGGAGGAGATGGACTTCCGCCTCGAGGCGGAGAATATCGTTCGTTTTCAGAGTCATTTCGGCCAGGACAAGCGGCTGCGCACGCCGAACGTGCTCCCCGATTTTACGCGCCGGCGTGTGCTGGTGACGGAATGGGTGCGAGGCGACAAGGTCGACAAGCTGCATGACCGTTTCGCATCCGGCGAACTCGATTTCACCACCACGATGAAGACGCTCGCCGAGATCTATCTGCGCATGCTGCTGGTCGAAGGCTTCATGCACGCGGATCCGCATCCGGGCAACATTCTGGTCGAGCCGGACGGCACACTCGTCTTTCTCGATTGGGGCATGGTCGTGCAGCTCGATCGCTCCACGCGCGATCGCTTGTTGCGGGTGGCGCTGGCGGCCGGGCGCGATGATCTGGACGGGCTCATCAACGGCTTGTACGAGCTCGGCACCGTAGATCCGGAAATATCGCGCTCCGAGGTGCGTGATGCGGCCGCCGAAATTCTGTCGGTCATCGAGCGGATCAAGGAGCTGGGCGTTCGGCGCGTGCAGCACATGATCCAGGATATCATGGACACGTTCTACACGTGGCCGCTCATGCTGCCGCGCGAGCTGGTGTATTTCTTCCGCGCGGCGGCGCTGCTCGAGGGCATCGGCTTCCGCTACGATCCGAGCTTCCTCGGCCTCGACATCACGCGCCCCGTCATCCGCGACATGAAGGGCGAGCTGATGCGCGCCACCAAGCGCGAGCCGAAGGACATTGCGCTGGGTATCATGGAGGAAGTGCGCACGACGATCGGCGCGGTGCGCGACGTCATGATCCGAGCCGACCGCGAAGAGTTTCGCGTGCGCGTCCATCCGCGCGACATCCTGCAATTCGAGCGCTTTCTCATGCTCCAGATACGTCGCATCCTGCTGACGATCTTTGCGCTGACCGCGGCGGTCATCGCATCAATCACATTCATCGCGCTCGGCAATTACTGGCTGCTGGGCATCGGGCTGAGCGTCTCGCTCGTGATGTTCCTGATCGTGTTTTTCTTGCCGACGCATCTATTGGAGAATCCGCTGCGCCATGCGCGCGGTTTGCGGCCGCCGCGGTGACGCGTAACTTCGCGGCCATGAACGAGCAGCTCTGGACCGGTTTCCTGGCCCGCAGGCGCAGCGCGCTCGCGCGCGCAATCACGATCGTCGAAAACCGGCGTGATGGTTATCTCGAACTGCTCGGTGACCTGCACGTTTCGCTCGGTCATGCGCATCGCATCGGCATCACGGGCCCGCCCGGTGCCGGCAAATCGACGTTGTCGGCCGCATTGATCCAGCACTTTAGAGCACACGGTGAGACGGTCGGCGTTGTCGCCGTGGATCCGACCTCGCCATTCACCGGCGGCGCGCTGCTTGGCGACCGCATCCGCATGAACGAACTATCGCTCGACGAAGGCGTCTTCATCCGTTCGATGGCAACGCGCGGCTCTTTGGGCGGCCTCGCCCTGACGACCAAGGAAGTCGCGGATGTCCTCGAGGCCTTCGGCTTCGACCGCGTGCTGATCGAAACCGTTGGCGTCGGCCAGTCCGAACTGGATATCGCGGCCGCGGCCGACACCACGCTGGTCATGCTCGTGCCCGAATCCGGCGATGCGATTCAAACCATGAAGGCCGGTCTGATGGAGATCGCGGATGTGTTCGACGTCAACAAGGCCGATCGCCCGGGCGCGGATCGCCTGGCGCGCGCTATCGACATGATGCTGCACTATCGCGTCGCCGCGCCCGCCGGCTGGGCTATTCCGGTGGTCCAGACGGTGGCCGAAAGCGGCAAAGGCGTGCCCGAGCTGGCTCTCGCACTGGACAAGCACCGCGCCTGGCTCACAGACTCAGGAGAGCTGACCCGCCGCCGGCAGCGGCGCTACCGGGATCGGGTCAGGGAAGCGGTAGAGCGCAGATTGCAGGACGTCGCCTGGCAGGAGAAAGGCGGGCAACGCATCCTGGATGCCGCGCTCGCTGATCTCGAAGGCGGCAAGACAACGCCGTACGACGTGGCAGACCGAATCGTGATGGCGGTTACCGGGTAAAGAGGCGCATGAGTTCCATCGATCCGACCACTCTCGAGCAGCGGGTCCGCGAGCAGGACGCGGAGCTGCGTGAGCTGCGCGCGCGCCTCGCCGAATGGGAGGGTGCTTTCGACCAGCTGCCGGAGCGCGAAGCCGGGACGACCACGCTTTCCGGCCTGCTGGTCGAGCCGCTCTACACGCCGATTCATGTCGAAGGCGACGACGCTTACGCCGAGCAGCTCGGTTTTCCGGGCGAGTTCCCGTTCACGCGCGGGCCGTATACGTCGATGTATCGAACGCGCCTCTGGACCATGCGGCAGTTCGCGGGTTTCGGCACCGCCGCCGAAACCAATCAGCGCTACCACTACCTGCTCGATCACGGGCAAACTGGTCTGTCGGTAGCGTTCGACTTTCCGACCTTGATGGGTTACGACAGCGACCATCCACGCTCGCTCGGCGAAGTCGGCAAATGCGGCGTCGCCATCTCATCGCTCGCCGACATGGAGACGCTGTTCGACGGTATCCCGCTCGACAAAGTCTCGGTCTCGATGACGATCAACGGGCCGGCGATCATTCTCTTCGCTTTCTATGTCGTTACGGCGGAGCAGCAGGGAGTCAGCTCGAAGGTCCTGCGCGGCACCGTGCAAAACGACATTCTGAAGGAATACATGGCGCAGCACGCGTGGGTCTATCCGGTCGAGCCCGCGCTCAAGCTGATCATCGACATGTTCGAGTGGTGCTCGCGCAACGCACCCAAATACAATCCGATTTCGATCAGTGGCTATCACATTCGCGAGGCTGGTGCGACCGCGGCGCAGGAGCTGGCATACACGCTGCGTAACGGCTTCGAGTACGTGGAGCGCGCGCTCGCGCGCGGCTTGAATGTCGACGAATTCGCGCCACAGCTGTCATTCTTCTGGGATGTGCACAACGATTTCTTCGAGGAGATCGCGAAATTCCGCGCGGCCCGTCGCATCTGGGCGAAGCGGCTGCGGGCTGTTTACGGTGCCAGGAAGGAAGCGTCGTGGCGGTTGCGCACTCATGCGCAGACCGCCGGCGTCAGCCTGGTTGCACAACAGCCGGAAAACAATATCGTGCGCGTTGCCTATCAAGCCCTTGCGGCGGTGCTGGGCGGCACGCAGTCGCTGCATACAAACTCGATGGACGAGACGTTTGCGCTGCCAACCGAAAAATCGGTGCGGATCGCGCTGCGCACGCAGCAAGTGCTCGCGCACGAGACCGGCGTGCCCGGCACAATCGATCCGCTGGGCGGATCCTACTATGTCGAGGCGCTGACCGACCGTCTCGAGTGCGAAGCCGAACAGATCTTCGCCGAGATAGCAGGGCTGGGCGGTGTCGTGCCGGGCATCGAGCATGGCTATTTCCAGCGCGAGATCGCGCTCTCGGCGCAGCGCCAGCAGCTGGAGATCGAGACCGGTATGCGCAGAATCGTTGGCGTCAACGATTTCGAGGAAGGTAACGACGACTCCGATATCGAGATCCTGAAAATTACCGACGCGCCAGAAAAACAGCAGCGTCAGCGGCTCGCCGAACTGCGCGCGGCGCGCGACAATCAGCGCGTTCAAGAGACTCTCGATCGTCTGCGCGAGGCGGCGCGCACCAACGAAAATGTGATCGAGCCGATGCTGGACGCGGTGCGCGCCTACGCGACTCTATACGAGATTCGGCATGCCATGGAGGACGTCTTTGGCGCCTATCGCGAACCGATCTTCTTCTAGCCAGCTGTCGCATTGATTCAGGAAACCGCGGAACCTTCCCTGGGCTTCGGCGCCATCGTGTGGCGGCTGGGCGTAGCGATGCTGCTCGTGCTCGCCAACGGCTTCTTCGTCGCGGCGGAATTCTCGCTGGTCGGCGCGCGCCGTACCCGCATCGAGGCGCTGGTCCGCAAAGGCAGCCGCCCCGCCAAGCTCGCAAAGCACGCGATCGCTCACCTGGACCACTACATCTCGGCCACGCAGCTCGGCATTACGCTTTCATCGCTGGGGCTTGGTTGGTTGGGCGAGCGGACGCTGTCAACGCTTTTCATTCAGCTGTTCGCCGGTCTGCCGTCACCGTGGGACGTCATTGCGACGCACGGTGTAGCCGGCACTATCGCGTTCGCCTTCATTACCTTCCTGCACATTGTTTTGGGTGAGCTCGCGCCCAAGTCCGTTGCGCTGCTGTTTCCGGAATCGACCGGCATGTGGACAGCGGGCCCGCTCATCATGTTCGCCCGGATTTTCACGCCCTTTATCAAGCTGCTCAACGGCACGGCGAACGTGCTGTTGAAGACCGTCGGGCTGCGCGCGCCGACGGAGGCAGAGCGCGTGCACCGGCCGGAAGAGATCGAGATGCTCGCCATGCACGCGTTCGAGCACGGCGGTCTTTCGGAAGAGCCGCTCGACATGATCAAGGGCGTGTTCGACCTTTCCGAGCGCACGGTCGCGGATGTCATGACCCCGCGCACGCGCATGGTTGCGATTCCAATCACCGCAACCATCGAAGAAGCAGCCGATTCGATCGCGCGCAGCGGTCACTCGCGTCTGCCGGTCTTCGGCACCTCGCCGGATGACATCAAGGGCTACGCGCCCGCGCGTGACGTTTGGCGGGCGTATCGCGATGAGGACAGGAACCTGCGTGACCTGGTCCGCACCGTCATGTTCGTGCCGACCACCAAGGATCTCGAGTCACTGCTTGCCGAGCTGCGCGACAATCGGCAGCACATTGCGATCGCCGTGGATGAGTTCGGTGGCACCTCCGGTCTGGTTACGATCGAGGATATTCTCGAGGAGATCGTCGGCGAGATTCACGACGAGCACGAGACCGACATCGAATCGATCAGTGAAGAGGATGGCCGCATCTTCGTCGAAGGCACGCTCTCGCTCTTCGAGCTGAACGACCGCTTCGGCCTGACGCTGCCATCAAACGAATTCGCGACCGTCGCGGGCTACGTGATGGCGCAGCTCGGGCGCATCGCGCAGGTCGGTGACGGCGTCGACTTCGACGGTGGGCGCTTCGATGTCACGCAGATGAGCGGGCGCCGCATCCAGAGGCTGGAGCTGGTGCTGGGCGCCGACGCCGCGGCTTGATCGAGCTCGGTACCGAGAGGATGACTGAACCATGACCGCAGCGATCGTCGCGCTGCTCATTCTTATCAATGCCTTATACGTAGCGGCGGAGTTCTCGGCGGTGAGCGTGCGCCGCAGCCGCGTACGCCAGCGGGCTGAAGATGGTCATGCGCTCGCGCGCATGCTGCTGCCGTACATCGAGGATCCCGAGCGGCTCGACCGCTACATTGCCGCCTGTCAGATCGGCATTACCATTTCCAGTCTCGTGCTCGGCGCCTACGGCCAGGCGCGCCTCGCGCCCATGCTCGTTCCCGTCTTTGCGGATCTCGGCGGCATGCAGGACGTGACGGCGCAATCGACCGCCGCGCTCGTCGTTCTGCTCGGCCTCACCATCGCGCAGATGGTCCTGGGCGAGCTGGTGCCCAAGTCGCTGGCCCTACAGTTCCCGACGCCGCTCGCGTTGTATACTGCCCTGCCGATGAAGTGGTCGCTGCGTACGCTCTCCTGGTTCATTCTCATTCTCAACGGCAGCGGCATCGCAATCCTCCGTGTGCTGGGGATGCGCCAGTCGAGCCACCGGCACCTGCACTCGCCGGAAGAGATCGAGTACCTCATCGCGGAGAGCCGGGAAGGCGGCCTGCTCGAGCGTGACGAGCACGAGCGGCTGCGCCGCGCGCTCAAGCTCGGCGTAAGGCCGGTCGAAGACATCATGATTCCGCGCGTCAAAATGGTCGCCATCGACGCGGAAACTCCGATCGCCGAGCTCGCACGGATGGCTTCGACCAGCCCGTACAGCCGACTGCCGGTCTATCGCAAGTCCGTCGATAACACGATCGGATTCGTGCATGTCCAGGATGTCGTGCGGACATCACTGCTCGAGGGCAATGCCCGATCGATCGATTCGCTGCTGCGGCCGATCCTGTTCCTGCCGGAAGGCCTCTCGGCCGATCGGGTTCTTCAGCGGCTGCGCGAAGAGCGCCAGCACATTGCGCTGGTCACCGACGAATTCGGCGGCACGAAGGGCCTCGTCACGATCGGCGACGTGCTCGATGAGATCTTCGGCGGCATTGCCGTCGAGTTCGGTCGCGACGATTCAGCTGAGGCCGAGCTGCTCCCCGACGGCCGCATTCGGATTCCCGGATCCGCGCGGCTCGACGAGGCCACGCTGTTGCTCGGCGTCGAACTGAAGAGCGACACGCACACGCTCGCGGGGCTCATCTCGGAAGCGCTCGGCCGCATCGCGACCGCCGGGGACCGGGTCGTCATTTCCGGCGCGGAGTTCGAGGTCGAGCGCGTGCGCTCGCACGTCGTCGCCTCCGTGATCGCGCGCTCGCCGGGCCCGCAGGCGGAGGATGACGTCTGATATGCTCGCGATCCTGATCATCACTTTGCTGATCGCGCTGAACGGCCTGTTCGTCGCCGCGGAGTTCGCGATCGTCGGCGTCTCGCGCGCGCAGCTCGCCAACGCGCGGCGGGAGCGGCGTGGCTCGGTGCGGCTCGTCCGCTGGATTCTGGGCGATCCGCGACGCCAGGATCGCTTCATTGCCACGGCGCAGCTCGGCATCACCGCGGCCAGTCTCGGCCTCGGCATGTTCGGCGAACACGTCGTGGCCGAATGGATTCTGCACCGGCTGGGGCGCGTATCATGGCCGGCCTGGGTCGCCGTGCATTCGCTCGCCAGCATCCTGGCTGTCACAATCCTCACGTATTTCCATATTGTGCTCGGCGAGATGGTGCCGAAGTCCATGGCGCTCCAGCATGCCCGCAGCACCGTGTTGTGGATCGCACCGATCGTGCGCGCAATTCAGCTCGCGACGTATCCGCTGGTGATCGCACTGAACGGCATCGCCAATCGGCTGCTTCGGCTGTTCGGCATCGATCGCTCGCGCATCGGCGGCGAGCACTACCGCACGCCGGAGGAGATCGCCTTCATCGTGTCCGAAAGCGAGGCGGGCGGACTGCTGCGCAAGGAGTCTGCGCATGTCATCAGCGAGCTGCTCGATTTCGGCGATCTCACCGCCGCCGAGGTGATGGTGCCACGCGTGCGCGTCGTCGGCGTCGCGCTCGGCGCCGGCGCCGACATTGTGCGCGCGACACTGCGCGCGGCGCCGCACACACGCTACCCCGTGTATGATGGCACGCTCGACCACATTGTCGGCATGATTCACGTTCGGGAGTTCCTGCACGTCGATTCGACACCGGATTTCGCGGTGCGTGGCAAGCATGTGCGGCCGGTTCCGTACCTGCCGGAGACGGCGCGCATGGATAAGGTGCTCGACGCGCTGCGCGAGGCCAATTCGCAGCTCGCCGTCATCATGGACGAGCACGGCGGCACGTCGGGCATCGTGACGATGGAAGACCTCTTCGAGGAAGTCGTCGGCGACATCACCGAGCGGCCCGACGAGATGCCCAAGCTCGTGCGCGAGCCCGCTGGCTCGGTACTCGCCGACGGTGCCGCACGCATCGATGAAATCGGCGTTGCGCTCGGTGTCGTGCTCGAGCACGAGCAGGTGGCGACTTGTAGCGGGCTCGTGCTCACCCTGCTGGCGCGCCCGCCGAAAGTCGGTGACGTGGTGGTTTACGACCACGTCCGCTTCGAGGTCCTGAGCGTACGCGGTCGCGGCGTTCGGTCGTGCCGTGCCACCATCGTGGCCGACTCGTGAGCACACGGTGGTGGCGTGACTACTTCGGCGATGACTTCTTCGATCTGCACGTCGATCTTTTCCCCGAAGATCTGAGCCGGCGCGAAATAGGTGGCATGCTCGAGCTACTCCGGCTACCCGTCGGCGCGAGAATTCTCGACGTGCCATGCGGCTGGGGACGCCACAGTGTCCTGCTCGCCGAGCAGGGATACCAGGTCATCGGCAGCGATCTCTCCCATGCGTTGTTGCGCCGGATGGAAAGCGTACAACGGCGCCCGGTACCGCGCGTGGTCGCGGATATCCGCATGCAGCCGTTGCGCGAAGGCTCCTTCGAGGCGGTCATCAACGTTTTCACCAGCCTCGGCCTCTTCCTCGACGATGCCGAAGACCTGCGCGCCTTGCGCGAAGCGCAGCGGCTGCTGAAGCCCGGCGGCCGTTTTCTGCTCGAGAGCATGCACCGCGATGACGTGATCGCCGCGTATGCCGAGCGCGACCACTGGTTTCTTCCCAATGGTACCGAGGTGCGTGTGCGCCGCCGGTTCGATCCGGTTGCGGGCATCAGCTATGAGAAGCTGCGCTGGCAGCGCGGCGGCGCCGAAGGGCACAAGCAGCATGCGCTCCGGCTGCGCACCGCGGGCGAGATCGATGCGCTGCTGCGCAGGGCGGGTTTCGAGGAAATCGAGTACTTCGGCGATTGGGATGGCCGGGCGTTCAGCCATCGGGATACGAGCCTGATCGCGGTTGCCACCAAGGCGCACCACCCATAACGTAACCGCATGACTGAACGCAAGATTCGAGTGCTCGTCGCGAAGCCCGGTCTGGACGGGCACGACCGCGGCGCCAAGGTCATAGCCAGCGCGTTTCGCGATGCCGGCTTCGAGGTCATTTACACCGGATTGCATCAAACGCCGGAAATGATTGCGAACGCGGCGGTGCAGGAAGATGTCGACGTCGTCGCGCTCTCGATCCTGTCGGGCGCGCACATGACGCTGTTTCCGCGCATCATCGAGCTGCTCAGGCAGCAGGAAGCCGAGCACATCCTGATCATTGGCGGCGGCATCATTCCCGAGGAAGACATCCGAAAGCTCGAGGCGCAGGGCGTCGCCAAATTGTTCGGACCCGGCACGCCGACCACCGCGCCAATCGAGTTCGTGCGCGAATACTTCGAGCCGAATGCCGCGAGTCGGTAAGCCCGATCTACCTCAGCAGAGTGCGCCGTCGCGCCTGAAATTGCTTACCGCCGAGCTGCGCGCACTGGAAGACCGCATCCGCCAGGGCGGTGGTCCGGACAGGATCGAGCGCCAGCACAAGCAGGGGAAGCTCACCGCGCGCGAGCGCATCGAGCTGCTACGCGATTCCACACCGTCGTTTCTCGAGATCGGTTTGCTCGTCGCCCATGACAAGTACGACGGCCAGGCGCCCGCGGCGGGTGTCGTTACCGGCCTGGTTCATGTGCATGGCCGACCGGTCGTCGTGGTCGCGAATGATGCGACGGTCAAAGCCGGCTCGTGGTGGCCGGAAACGATTCCGAAGATCTTGCGGGCGCAGGAAATTGCAATGCGCTGTCAGCTTCCGATCGTCTATCTGGTCGATTCCGCCGGCGTCAATCTGCCTTATCAGGGCGGCGTGTTTCCGGGCCAATACGGTGCCGCCCGCGTCTTTTACTACAACTCGATCATGCGTCGTTATCTGCGGGTGCCGCAGATAGCGGCCGTGATGGGACCATGCGTTGCGGGCGGCGCGTATCTGCCCGCGCTCTCGGATGTCATTCTCATGGTCGAGAACACGAGCTTCATGGGGCTCGGCGGTCCGAATCTCGTGAAGGGCGCGACCGGCCAGAGTGTCGGCTCCGAAGAGTTGGGCGGCGCCAGTGTGCACACATCGATCAGCGGCGTCGCGCACTACAAGCTGAAGAATGACGAATCCTGTATCACGCGCATCCGCGAGCTGATCGGCGAGCTGCCGGCAGCGTCACTCTCAAACATGCGCGTTGCTGTTTCCGAGCCGCCTGCGCTGGATCCGGCATCACTCTACAATCTGCTGCCGAGCGACCACCGCCAGCTCTACGACACGCGCACCTTGATCGACGGCATCATTGATGCCGACTCGTTCGACGAGTTCCAGGCCGAGTTTGCACCCGAGATGATATGCGCCACCGCGCGCATCGAGGGAACCGCGGTAGGCATCATCATGAACGCGCGCGGCATGCTCAAAACCGCAAAGGGCGGTCCGCCTCGCTTCGGCGGCATCATCTACACTGACAGTGCCGAGAAGACCGCGTTCTTCATCGAAACGATGAATCGTCATGGCACGCCTATCCTGTTCATCCAGGATGTGAGCGGCTTCATGGTCGGCACCGAAGCGGAGCATTCCGGCATCATCCGCGCGGGCGCGCGCTTCGTCGAGGCCATGGCGACCGCGACCGTGCCGAAGATCGTGCTGACCATCAACCACGCATCGGGCGCCGGTTATTACGCGATGGCGGGCCAGGGATTCGATCCCGATTTCATCTTTACCTGGCCGACCGGCCGCATGGGTGTCATGGAAGGCGAGAGCGCGGTAATGGCGCTGTTCGGGCCGGAGCTGGACGAGCTGAAGCAGAAGCAACAGGAACCCGGCCCGGACTTGCAGGCGCGCATTGACGCGGTGCGCGCCGATTACGAGCAGCAGCTCGACGCCAGGTATGCGGCCGCGCGCGGTTTTGTGGATGCGGTGATCACGCCGGAAGAAACGCGCTCCGTCCTGGCGCTCACGATACGTGCGGGATTACACAACCCGAAAGCGCATCTCGGGCCGTTTGGCTTGGATGTCTGAATGAGACTCGACGAAACAGAAGAGTCAGGAAGCCGATGAAGACAATCAGGATCGCGTCCGGGCAGGGCTTCTGGGGCGATCGCTCGAGCGCGCCGGTCGAACAGGTGAGGCGTGGCCCGATCGACTACCTCATGCTCGATTATCTCGCCGAAGTAACGATGTCGATCCTTCAGAAGCAGCGCTCGCGTGATCCGTCACAGGGTTATGCGCGCGACTTCGTGGAAGTAATTTCGCAGATTATCACAGACTGCGCGGAGCGTGGCATCCGTGTAATTGCAAACGCGGGCGGCGTGAACATCGAAGGCTGTCGCGATGCCGTGCTGGCGGTCGCCCGCAGCGCGAATTTGCAGGGCAGGATTCGCGTTGCGGCGGTGATCGGTGACGACATCATGGCGCGCCTGCCCCAGCTGCTCGAGGCCGGGCACACGCTGACGAACATGGAAACCGGCGCGCCGCTCACCGATGTGATGGACAAGGTGATGAGCGCAAACGCATACATCGGTGCGCAGCCGATCGTTGAAGCACTGCGCAAGGATGCGACGGTCGTCATCACCGGCCGATCCACCGACACCGCACTGACGTATGCGCCGATGATGCACGAATTCGGTTGGCGCGCGGATGAATGGGACAAGCTTGCGGCGGGCGTGGTCGCCGGGCACATCAACGAATGCGGCGCGCAGGCATCGGGCGGCAACTCGCTGATTGCGTGGCAACAGGTGCCGGACCTGTGGGACGTTGGCTATCCGATCATCGAAGCCGCGGCAGATGGCAGCTTCATCGTGACCAAGCACGACGGTACCGGCGGACTCATCAATCGCGCCGTCGTCGCGGAGCAGATTCTGTACGAGCTGGGCAATCCGAAAGACTACATTACGCCCGACGTGGTTGCGGATTTCAGCACGATCCGGCTGGACGAAGTGGGGTCGCAGCGCGTGCGCGTGCATGGCGTGCGCGGCGCACAGAAGACCGACAAGCTGAAGGTCTCTATCTCGTATCATGCGGGCTACAAAGCGGTCGGCACGCTGGTCTACGCCTGGCCGGATGCCGTAAAGAAGGCCGAGCTGGCGGCACGCGTGCTATTCGAGCGGCTCGAGCGCGCCGGCTTCAAGTACGACGCAGCGCGCACGGAATTAGTCGGCTGGAACGCGACGCATGGCCATCTGGCTGGACCGCCGGATCCGGACCAGCCGGAGGTCGAAATGCGTGTGGCGGTCCGTGCCACCGACAAGAAGGCGGTCGATGCGTTTACGCGGGAAATCGCGCCGCTGATTCTGACCGGTCCGCCGAGCGTTACGGGATTTGCGGGCGGGCGGCCGAAAGTTCAGGACATTGTCGCGTACTGGCCGGCGCTCATCGATCGCGACCAAATCGAGCCGCATCTGCGGGTCGGGGTGACCGATGCCTAGCAAACGACTGCTCGAGCTTGCGCATGCGCGCAGCGGCGACAAGGGTGACACGGTCAACGTGGGCGTGATTGCGCGACGGCCGGAGCACTACGAGCTGCTGGAGCAGGCGTTGAGCGTCGAACGCGTCAAGGCACATTTTGGCGACCTGGTAAAGGGCAAAGTCGAGCGCTTCGAGCTGCCGAACATCAGCGCGCTCAACTTTCTGCTCCACGAGGCATTGGATGGTGGTGGTACGATGTCGCTCATGACCGATGCGCAAGGCAAAACTTTTTCGACCGCCATGCTGCGCATGTGGGTGGAAGTGCCGGACTGAAAGGATGCGATTATGCCGCGCGTCAAATACGAGGTCGACGGTGGCATAGCCACCATCACGTTGAATCGTCCCGAGAAGCGCAATGCGCTGGACGACCAAACCATCGCCGAGCTGAAGGCGGCGTTCGCGCGTACCGATGACGAGGCGGCGGTGCGCGTCATTCTGCTGCGCGGCGCGGGGCGGGACTTTTGCGCGGGCGGCGATCTCTCGCAGCTGGAAAAGATCGCGGCCGGTGGCACGCATGAGCAGAATCGCGCCGACGCGATGAAGCTGGGCGATCTGCTCATTCAAATGCGCGGCCTCCGCAAGCCGGTCATCGCGGCCGTGCAGGGCAACGCGCTCGCCGGTGGCGCCGGCCTCGCGACCGCGTGCGACCTCGTCATAGCGGACGAGAATGCCACGTTCGGTTATCCGGAGGTGAATCTCGGGTTTGTGCCCGCGCTGGTGATGGCATTGCTGGTACGCAACGTAGGAGAAAAGGTAGCATTCGAGCTGACCGCATTCGGACAGCCGTTGACAGCTGCGGAGGCACAGCGCATTGGTCTCGTCAACCGCGTCGTGCACGGCAATTTCGACCAGGCGGTGACGACGTTCGCGAGCGAGCTGGCCAGGCGGTCGGGATCGGCCGTCCGGCTGATCAAAGAGCTGCTGCACGACATCGACGGCATGTCGTTCGAACCGGCGATCGCGCGCGGCGCGGACATTAATGTAGCGGCACGATCGACGGAGGACTGCCGCGCGGGCGTTCGCAAATTTCTCGAGTCACGCAGGAAAGCTTGATCTTCCGAGCCGCGCGCGAGAAGAAGGGCGACGATCGCTTCTTCGAGTTGAAAGCTCTGTTACTGGTGCTGGGCGCGTCGCTTGGCATTGCCGGCATGGTGAGCCAGCGGAGCTGGCTGGTGTTGGCGGGCATCGGCGTGCTGGCGGTGGCTATGATCCTGCGGCTGTTTGACAATCGGCGGTCGCGCCCCTAGATTGTGTCGTTGCAAGCCGAATGAGGAACGAAAGGACCCCGGAAGCTCGGCGGTCCTTTTGTCGTTTTAGGTGAGCAAACCGAACTGCGGGACGGTTATCCCGCTAACACTCAGGTGATCGACAGGTACGGCAACACCGCACCCCCGTTTCACCAACACAACAATTTCAAGGGAGTACGGTATGCGTACCACCGGCACAGTGAAGTGGTTCAACGACGAGAAGGGCTTTGGCTTCATCACGCCCGAGGACGGATCGAAGGATTGCTTCGTCCATCACAGCGCGATTCAGGGCAGCGGCTTCAAGTCGCTCGCCGAAGGCCAGCGTGTTGAGTTCGACGCAGTCGATCGCGACAAGGGCCGCGCCGCGGAGAACGTCGTCAAGATCTAACGGATCTGACCGAAAATAAAACAGCCGGTCCGCTTGCGCGGGCCGGCTGTTTTATTATCTCGGATCGCTTATGCCGGTTGAACCGCCGGGCGAACCAGGATGTTCGAGCATGCGGCGAAGAAAGGAGGCGCAGTGCCTTCTACGAGCTTGAGCTCAACCAGACGGGTGCCATCCCCGGTCTTCCCTCGCACCTTGATCACTTCTGCGAGACCTGCGGTGCACCTTACTATCTCACCTATCGACGGCGTCTTTTCCAGGCCGCTCACCCAATCCGGATGCGCTTCCCGGTCGATGTGAAGCTCACGCGGATCCAGACGCTTGGAGCTGTTCATTCCGCTCATAATTACCTCGTGAAAGGCGCGCTGCCGACAGCCTTATGGCGGTAGGTGATACGTGCGCGTGAGAGATCGTATGGGGAAAACTGGAGAGTGACGCGATCGCCGACCATGACGCGAATCTTGAACTTAGACATCTTACCGGCGGCGTAGGCGAGAACCATATGGCCGTTCTGCAACTCTACGCGGAACTTTTGCCCGGGGAGCACCTCGCGGACGAGGCCTTCGAGCTCGATGGATTCCTGCTTGGCCAAATAGCCTCCCGCAAAAAAAGAACGGCCGCTCGGGCGGCCGAGTCATTGAATATAACCTAATTAGGGCTTTTTCCCAAGAGCGGCCCTTCTCCAAGTGGCTGTTTGCGGTTAACCTCCGCGGTCCTCCACGCACAGGAACCATGACTCTGAACGATCATTTCGAGCGATCGGGTGCCTGGCTATTCCGCTGGCGCAGCTATCTGCCCCTACTGCTTTTTGGGATAGTCCTGCTGGGTATGCGCGATTTCGCCTATCCGGCGGAAACTCACCTGGCGCCTGCGGGATGGGCGCTCTTCTGCCTGAGCGTCGGTGTGCTAGGCCTTATTGTGCGTGCGATCGCGGTTGGTTACGCCGCACTCGGCACGTCAGGTCGCGTTACGTGCCGGCAGGAAGCAGATGCGCTTAACACGACCGGCATGTATTCGATCGTTCGGCATCCGCTCTATCTCGGGAACTATCTGATGTGGCTGTCGGCGTCATTGCTGACCCGCACGATTTGGGTGCCGCTGGTCATTAGTCTGATATTCTGGATTTATTACGAGCGCATTATGACGGCGGAAGAGGCATTCCTGCGCATGAAGTTCGGCGACCTGTTCGAGCGCTGGGCCGCCGCTACGCCGGCATTCCTGCCGTCGTTTCGTCTGTGGATTCGTCCGTCGACGACGTTCGAGCCGCGGCGCGTGCTGCGGCGCGAGCGGTCGAGCGTGCTCGGTCTGGCCGTGACGTTCGCCGCGTACGATTTCCTCGTCGGCAGTGCAGCGCGCGGCACACTGCACATGGACATCCTGTGGATCGTCCTCACCGCGATTGGCTTGCTGTACTACGTCGCAATGCACTTCGAGAAGCGGATTGCGCGCAACTCTTCTCCGTCAGCCGCGCGGTCCGCGCGGCAGGTAGCATCCTGACGCGCGCTGCTCGGGCGTGAGCAGTGCAGAGATATCTTTGGCCAGCTCGATCCTCGCGGCGCGTACACGCTCCATCGCCGCTTTGACCGTTTCCAGAATCGCTTTGATGTCTTCGCGTGAAGCGCCATTAGCGCGTGCGGCGCGTGCCCGCTCGAGCGCGTCGCGAATTGCGGCAAGGTCCGCACTGTTGGCGTGCTCGAAGGCTGCGATCAGCGCGCTGATCTCGGTCCGCTGTGATTCGCTCAAGGACTGGCCGCTGCACCTTCTCGGCGGCTGATGCGATTCGAGCCATGCCCGCTGTTCCGGCGTCAGAAGCGCAAGAACGTCGGCCCGTAGTTTCTGTTCCGCGGCAAGCAAACGCTGCCGAATCGGTTCACCTTGCTCAAGGATAGCCCTGATCTCGCCCCGGGATTTTCCTGCCTGATGCGCGGCGCGTGCCTCTCTCAGGATTGCCGCCAATGCGTCGCGATCGGCGTGCGTATCGGTGGCAAATTGCTGGAGAAGCGCCCGAATCTGCGCCGTCTGCGCGTCGGTCAGCTTGAGATGATCGGGAAAGCGATGCAGATTCGGCAGCAATGACGACGGATCGCCGGCGACGCTGCTATGGAATGCGAGCTCCGCCACATCAGTCAGCGCAGCTTCGGAACCGTCAGATGGTGCGGTCGCATCCTGGCCGCACGCGGCCAGCGCCAGTCCGCAAAGTATGGCAAGCGTCGTTTTCTTCATGGCCATGCTCCAGGTTGAATGCCCGATCCATCCTACAGACGGACGACCCGAACAAACGTTAAATGAATAACCAGGCCGAGGCAATTTGATGAAGTGGGCGCTCATACTCGCATTACTGCTGTCCGCTTGCGATCGTCGCGACGAGCACAGCATGACGCCTCTCATGTATGCGGCAAAGCGCGGTGATTCCGCTGAAATTACGCGGCTGCTCCGGTCGGGTGCCGACATCGAGGCGCGCGTCAAGCCGCATGGCGGTCTAAAGGTAATGATCGCGTTCATCTCGTGGATGCAGCAGCTGCCGGAACGGGATCCTGGCTATTCGGCGCTCATGTACGCAGTTAGAGGCGGTCATCTCGAGGCTGCTCGCATTCTGCTCGACGAAGGCGCCGATCCCAATGTCGAAGCTAACGTCATGACCGCTTTGGACTTGGCTATGTTCAGTCCGCGCCCGCTCGAGATGCTCCGGCTCCTGATTGCACGCGGAGCGTCACTGACCAGTAGCAGAGGCTATCAGGCGAGCCCCCTCGCTTTTGCGGCGGAGCAAGGTGACCCGCAGGCCATCAGATTACTGCTGACCAAGGGTGCGCGCATCGATGCGGCTGACCGGGCCAGAATAACGCCTCTGATGGCCGCGGCACGAGCCGGGCACAGCGAAGCCGTGAAGTTGCTGCTGCAGGCCGGTGCCAACCCCAACCTTCGCGATCCCAACGGCTGGAGCGCGTGGCGCTTCGCGAGCGAAAAGGGTCACGCCGATATTGCGCAACTGCTCAGCGGCTCGGATGCAGCCAAGGAAGACGTACAGAACGCTGCGCTGTTTGCGGCAATCACGGCTGAAGATCCGCCCGCGATATCCGCGGCGCTGGCGGCGGGGGCCAATCCCAACGGGCGTGCCGAAGACGGTCGACTGGCAGTCGAGAAGGCCGGCGGGCACAGGTCGGAGATGGCCGTGCTCGTCTTGCTGGATGGCGGAGCCAGGCTGGATTCGGCCACTGCCGAGTCCGTCACCTATCTCGCGGTCGTGCGTGGCTGGGAACGGCTTTTCGATCGATTGGTGGAACTCGGCGTCAAGCCGTCGGCAGAGCTACTGACCGAGGCAGCACGCATGGGGCAGGTGAACATGGTAGAACGCTTGCTCGCGCGCGGCGCGGATATCCACCTGTTCGCGGATCAGCCACTGCGTACGGCGGCGCTGCATGGTCAGCTCGAGGTTGCACGCTTGCTACTGAGGAAGGGCGCGCGCTTCGATGTCGAGGACCGTTTCGGCCTGACCGCATTCGACGAAGCGGCCGAACGCGGGCGCGCCGACATCACCCAGCTGTTCCTCGAGGCCGGCGCAGATCCGAACCGCAGGCGCCGCGGCAGACCGATTCTGAGCGCAGCCGTACAATCCGGTTCTCCAGAAGTAGTGCGAGCACTGCTCGCGGCGGGAGCCGATCCGGCGGCAACTGATAGTACAGGCCAGACGGCTCTCGATTACGCGAAGCGGCGACGGTACAACGAGCGGCTGATCGCGGCGCTGGAGGGGCGCTAGGGGGCCTGCTTTCACAGTTCGCAATCGACGCGTTCTGCTATGTCGGCTGCAGCCGTGAATCGACGAGATACAACGACTTATGAATCTTCGCTTCGCGCACTTTCATGCGCGTATCGGTCGTTTTCGAACTGTGAAAGCAGGCCCCCCGTTTACGGCTGCGCCATACCGCTATGTTGGCGCCCGGGCTCGGGGCGTATCTGCAGGTCATGCAAGCCTACGAGCAGGCCCGCGCCGCCCTCACAAAGCACTTCGGCTACGCTGATTTCCGCGGCGCGCAGCGCGACGCGATCCGCTCTATTCTGTCCGGCCGTGATACGCTTGTGCTGATGCCTACCGGCGGCGGCAAGTCGCTCTGCTTCCAGATCCCCGCAATGGTCTTCGATGGCGTAACGCTCGTCATCAGTCCGCTCATCTCCTTGATGAAAGACCAGGTCGACAACGCCTGCCGAGCCGGCATTCCTGCTACGTTCGTGAACTCCACGCTGCCATATCACGAGGTGCAACGCCGCCTGCGCGGCGTGCGCGATGGCAGCTTCAAGCTGCTTTACTTCGCACCTGAGCGCGCCGAGAATCCTCGCTTTGTCGACCTGCTGAAGAGCATGAAAGTCGCGCTGCTCGCAGTAGATGAAGCGCACTGCTTGAGTCAGTGGGGATACGAGTTCAGGCCGAGCTACCTGAAGCTGGGCGCGTTGCGCGATACGCTGCAGTGCAGAGTGATCGCATTGACGGCTACGGCCACACCCGAAGTCCGCCGCGACATCGTCGCGCATTTGCGCATGAAGCGACCGACTATTCTGGCGAGCGGATTCGACCGGCCGAATCTCAAATGGCACGTCCTTGCCGCCGAAGGTACCGGCGCAAAGGATGCGCTGCTGGTCACGCTGCTGCGGCGCCAGAGAACCGGTCCGGCGCTTGTCTTCGCAGCCACACGCAAACGTGTAGATGCGATCGCCGACTATCTGAATGCGCGGTCGATTCGCGCGAGCGCGTATCACGCCGGTGTGAAGAGCGAAGAACGCACGCGGCTTCAGGAACGCTTCATGACCGAGCAGGCCGGCGTCGTGATTGCCACTAACGCGTTCGGCATGGGTATCGATAAGCCGAATGTGCGGTTGGTCGTTCATTACGACATGCCAGCTGGACTCGAAGCGTACTATCAGGAAGCGGGCAGGGCAGGTCGTGACGGCGACGATTCGGACTGCGTTCTGCTGCACGCCTATCGCGATCGCTTCACCCATGAATTCATGATCGACGGAGCCCATCCGGCGGAGGAAACCATACGCCGCGTCCTTAATAAGGTGCCCGAGCGGATGACACGCGCCGAGTTGAATGGTGTAATGAAGCTGACGGCCACGAACCGCCGGGAGCTCGGTTCCGCGATCCGTATCCTGACATACACAGGCAATGTGGAAGTCGAGGGTCGGCCGCCCGACGGAGTCGTGATAGTGAAATCGCGCGCGGTGGAGCGTGAGTCGCTCGCTCAGTCACAGATTGCGCGTGAGCGGGAGCTGGTTCGACTGCAGCGCATGCAGGCGTACGCGTATCACAATGGCTGCCGGCGCGCTTTCGTGCTCGACTACTTCGGTGCGAGATTTACGGCAGCAGCATGCGCCGGTTGTGACAACTGTAGCGGACGGTCGTTCGCGCCCGGAGCGCGTCGGCCGAGCTCGAAATTCGGAGGTCAGATTTGGGCAAGGTTTGGGGCGCGCTCGCGCTCCTGATGATTGCGCTGTTCATGTTGATCGGCTTCGTGCGAAGCGGCGCCGATGGCATCACCGCCGCCGAAATCGTCGCGTTCATCATGGTCGTGCTCGTTCCCGGCTTCTTCGGCATCAAGCTGTTGCGCGACTACTTCGGGCGCGACCAGCGCGTCGAAGCCAATAAGGCCGATCTTCGCCAGCGCACTCTCAACGCAGAAGTGCTTCGGTTGGCGGGTGCGCACGGCGGCAAACTCACGATCGTCGAAGTCGTAACCGCGCTCGCCATCACGGCGGATGAAGCGAAGCAAGTCCTCGACAATCTCGCGCGCGAAGGATTGGCTGATTTCCAGGTGACGGACGCAGGCGTCCTCGTTTATGATTTCCAGGATATTCGGCGCCTGGGCGACAAGTCCACGGCGAAGGGAATTCTCGAATGACCAAGCTCGAGACTCGCCATCCATGTCCGGTTTGCCTCGGTGCGACGCTCGAAAAGTCGTGGATCGAGGGCAGTGGCCGCTTCAGTCTCGACCATTGCACGCGTTGCGGCGGCGCATGGTTCGATCATGGCGAAGTGCACAGGCTTCGCATGTGCGATCCCACCGATCTGTGGCGCCACATGGCGCAGCGCACGAATGTTCACGCCATGCAATGCCACAGCTGCGACCATTTGCTGGCGCGCGAGGAAGAGATGTGTCCGGCCTGCGGCTGGCACGTTCAACTCGATTGTCCGGTCTGTGGCGAGCCCATGATGGCTTCCAAACATGCCGGTGTAATCCTGGACGCGTGCAGGCGCTGCAAGGGCGTATGGTTCGATCATCACGAGCTCGCGTCCCTTTGGAAGGCCGAGTTCATGGCTGCGCTCCAACGCTGGAGAGTGCCTGCGGCCGGGGAGGGCGGTGGAGCTGTTCTGGAAGCGCTGGCCTGGGATCCGTTTCTAGTTTACTACGCCGGCAGCGCCGCCGGTCATGTGCTGTCCGCCGGCGCGAGTGGCGCGCCTGGCGTGATCGAGGCCGCGGGCGAAGCCGCGACCAGCGTTTTTGAGACCATTGTCGAAATTATCGCCGGATTCTTTGGCTGAGCTTCCAAGTTCGCTGCATTTATCATCTTACATGAGGGTATAAACCTTTCGGGCTGAGCCAAGTCAGCGTACTTTGGCACGCCCATAGGACTTGGGGCGTGGTGCGCGTTATGGAGCTGTACTTCAAACCGGAGCACGAAGACCTTCGCAGACGGGTGCGTGATTTCGCAGAGGCGGAGATCGCACCCGTGGCGACGCAACTGGATGCGGAAAGCCGTTTCCCGTGGGAAAACGTCAAGAAGATGGCCGACATGGGCCTCTTCGGCGTCAACGTCCCGAAGGAATACGGCGGTCTCGGGCTCGACTACATCAGCTACATCCTCGTCATCGAAGAGCTCGCACGCGTGGACGCGAGCCATTCGATTACGATCAGCGCGCACTCGACCCTGGGAAGCTCGCCCATTCTCGCGTTCGGTTCGGAGGAGCAGAAAAAGCGGTATCTGCCTCTGCTCGCCGCCGGTCGCGTACTGGGGGGCTTCGGCTTGACCGAGCCAAGCGCAGGCTCGGATGCAGGCGCAACGCGAACCGTCGCCGTACGTGAAAACGGCGGTTACCGCCTGAGCGGCAGCAAGATCTTCATTACGCACGCAGGTGTCGGTGAGATCTTCGTTGTCACGGCGGTTACGGACCGAACGAAGGGCACCAAAGGCATCACCAGCTTCATCGTCACTAAAGAGACGAGTGACCGCGCGACGACGACCAAGGTAGGCGTCGGCCACGCGACCGAGCTGGAGCCCTTCACGAAAGGCGTTCGCGCCGGCAAGAAAGAGAACAAGATGGGGTGGCGCGCTTCCGATACGCGCGAGCTGATCCTCGAGGACGTTTACGTCCCTGAGAATCAGCGTCTCGGCGCGGAGGGAGAGGGCTTCATCAATTTTATGAAAACGCTGGACGCGGGACGCATCGGCATCGGTGCATTGTCCCTCGGACTGGCACAGGGCGCGTTCGAGTCGTCTGTTCGCTTCATTGGTGAGCGCGAGCACGCGGGACGCAAGCTCAAGGACTTTCAAGGGATTCAGTTTACGCTAGCCGACATGGCTACCGAGATCGCCGCTGCACGCCACCTAGTCTACCACGCCGCGTGGCTCAAGCAGAACGGACGATCTTTCACCGAAGCGGCTGCAATGGCCAAGCTCTTCGCGAGCGAAATGGCGATGCGCACGACAACGCGCGCAGTGCAGCTTCATGGTGGCCTCGGCTACACCACGGATTATCCGGTCGAGCGCATGATGCGCGACAACAAGATTTGCGAGATTGGCGAAGGCACCAGCGAGGTGCAGCGCATGGTGATCGCACGGTCGATCTTGAAGAGCATCTAGAACGGACGTTCGACCGGTTAGTCCCGTTAAGGGACAAAATGAAGAGAGAAATTTTGATATCCGCCACGCCGCAGGAAACGCGCGTGGCGATCCTCGAGGACGATGTTCTCGCGGAATTGATGGTGGACCGTCCGGACGCCGAGCGCATTGTCGGCGACATCTATCTGGGCACGGTCCAGGCCGTGCTACCCGGCATTCAGGCTGCGTTCGTCGACATTGGCACGGACAAGGCCGCATTCCTTCACGTTTCCGACGTTGCCAAGGATGCGCTCGATGGCGATGACGATGACGATGAAGATGACGACCGTCGCCACCGAAGCGACCGAAACTACGCGCCGATCCAGGAGCTGATCCAAAAAGGCGAGCGGGTCCTCGTTCAGGTCTCCAAAGAGCCGATCAGCACCAAGGGCTCACGCGTCACCACCCACATCTCGCTGCCTGGCCGATTTCTCGTCTACATGCCCGGCTCCCGCCACATCGGGGTCTCGCGCAAGATCGAGATGCGCGAAGAACGCTCGCGTCTGCGTTCCCTCGCCAAAGAGGTCGTGCCGGAAGGTGAAGGCGGTGTAATCATCCGCACCGTAGGCGAGGAGCTCACGCGCGAGATCTTCACGCGCGAGTTCACGACGCTCAATGAGACCTGGAAGAAGATCCACCGCAAGGCCAGGACGTCGAAGGCGCCCGCGCTGATTCATCGCGAGGCAAAGCTCACGAGCGGCTTGATTCGCGATGTCTTCACGCAGAAGGTCGACGCGCTCAACATCGACAGCAAGGAAGTCTACAACGAGGTAAAGACCTACATCGAAGGCGTCGATCCGAGCCTGATGAGTCGCGTCCATCTCTATGTCGATCCGATACCGCTATTCGACAAGTTCGGCATCGAGGATGCGATTCGTGAGGCGTTTCAGCGCCGCGTAGATCTGCCGTCGGGTGGCTACATCATCATCGAGCCCACCGAAGCGCTGGTCTCCATCGACGTGAACACCGGTCGCTATACCGGGAAGAAGGACCCTGAAAAGACCATCCTGCGCACCAACATGGATGCGGCCAAGGAAATCGCGCGCCAGCTGCGACTGCGCGATATCGGCGGCATCGTGGTCTGCGATTTCATCGACATGGAAACGCGCGCGAACCAGGACCGCGTGCTCAACGAATTGCGGCAGTACCTCAGCCGAGACCGCGCACGCACTCGGGCTTTCGCAGTATCGGACCTCGGTTTGATCGAAATGACGCGCCAGCGCGTCAGGCCATCGCTGTATCAGTCCATGACGCAGCCATGCGAGGAATGCGGCGGCTCCGGCCGGGTTTTCAAGCCGGAAGTCGTAATCCGCAGAATCGAGCGGTCGATCCGGCGCGTTGCCGTGCAGCGGTCGGAAAAGGAAGTCACCGTGCGTGTACACCCTCAGGTGGCGCTGTACCTGCTCGAAGAAGAACCGCGGCTGCTCAAGGCGCTCGGGCAGCAACTCAAGCTGGAGCTGGACATCCGGGACGATCCGCTCATGCATCAGGACGAGTTCAGGATCCTGGCGGGTCCGGCTGACGCGGACGTTACGACCAGGTATGCGCTAGGCTAGGGCGATCGCCTCGGGTTGACCGAAACGCCAGATTTAGCCATATTTCTCAGTCTGTACTGGGACTTTTTTAAGCGAAACTATGTACGCGATCATTCGATCCGGCGGGAAGCAATTCCGCGCCGAGCCTGGCAAGACGATCAAGGTTCCCGCCCTGAATGCGGAGCCTGGCGATCAGGTGACTTTCGACGACGTTCTCGTGACCGGCGACGGTGACGATGTGAAGGTCGGCGCGCCCACCGTTAGCGGTGCGGTGGTCACGGGCGAAGTCGTCAAGCACGGCAAGGACAAGAAGGTCATCATTTTCAAGTGGAAGCGGCGCAAGAATTATCGCCGCAAGCAGGGTCATCGCCAGGACTTCACGGAAGTCCGCATCGGCGAGATTCAGGGAGTCTAGCAATGGCACATAAAAAGGGAGTCGGCTCGAGCCGCAATGGTCGCGATTCGAACGCGCAGCGCCTGGGCGTGAAGCGCTTCGGTGGCGAGGTCGTCATTGCCGGCAACATTCTGGTCCGCCAGCGCGGCACCAGGTTCCACCCCGGCCGCAATGTCGGTAAGGGCAAGGACGATACACTTTTTGCGCTGGTAGACGGCACAGTCAAGTTCGAGACCTACGACCGCGGTCGCCAGCAGGTGTCCGTAGTTCCGGTTTCAATACCGGTCGCGTAAAAACGCGCGGGACCGCAGGTTGGCACAAACGCCGCTCGTTTGAGCGGCGTTTTTTTGGGCGGTCGCGGTCGCGGTCGCGGTCGCAGTCGCGGGAAAAGACCCGGGCGCGGTTCGTGGTTCGCGGTCGCGGTTCGCGGCGACCCCGCGCCCATAA
>JBQTID010000158.1:0-3405 GCA_052389275.1 Gemmatimonadota bacterium
ATCTGGTAAAACGTGCAGCTGAGGTGGGCGCCTACTTCAAGCACAGGCTGGAGCAAGTTGCAGCCGAATTCGACGCCGTCAGCAACGTGCGCGGCCGCGGGCTGCTGCTCGCCGCGGATTTGCCGGATACCGACACTCGCAATGCGGTGCGCTGGCAGTGCTGGGAGCGCGGACTCGCGGTACTCACGTGTGGCCAGCGCTCGCTGCGCTTCCGGCCGCCACTGATTTTTGCCAATGACGACGTGGACATGTGCGCCAGCATGCTGCGCGGCGCGCTCAGCAGCGTATTCGCCGGCGCGCGTGCTTAAGGCAATGACGGTAATGAAATTCGGCGGCACATCGCTCGGTACGGTCGAGCGCATTCGCGGCGTGGTCGAGCTGGTGGCGCAGCGCGCCGCCGAGCACGGCACCGTGGTGGTCGTGTCGGCCATGGCAGGAGCGACCAATGATCTCATCACTGCGGCGCAGCTCGGCACGCAAGCGGATGCCGAGGCGGGCACGCTGGTAACCGCTCTGTGCAAGCGCCATCGCCAGGCGCTCACTGCACTCGCACCGAAAGCGGAGCTATCGAATCTCGGTCAAATGCTCGACAGCTGGTGCAGCGACCTCGCTTCGTTGGTGCACGGCATATCGCTGGTGCGTGATTGTTCGCCGCGCGTGCGCGATGCGGTTGCCGCGTATGGCGAGCTGTTCTCGGCCACGCTGGTTGCGGCCGCGCTGCGGGCGCGCGGCATTCCGGCGGCCGCGCTCGACGCCCGCGAAGTTATCCGCACCGATGACACATTTGGTCGCGCCGTCGTCGATCGTAAACAGACCTACGAGGCAGTGCGCGCGCGTCTCGCGGCGGAATCCGTGACTCCCGTCATAACCGGTTTCATCGCGGCCAGTGAAGATGGCAGCACGACCACGCTCGGACGCGGCGGCTCGGATTACACGGCGACACTGGTCGGCGCGGCGATCGGCGCCAGCACGATCGAAATCTGGACGGATGTCGATGGCGTTATGAGCGCCGACCCGCGATTGGTGCCGCAGGCGTTCTCACTCGAGCGGATGAGTTACACCGAATTGATGGAGCTCTCCCACTTTGGTGCCAAGGTCGTGTATCCGCCGTCGGTCACGCCAGCTCGCGAAGCCGGCATTCCGCTCGCCATCCGGAATACGCTCAATCCGGAATTCCCGGGGACATGGGTTTTGCCTGATGAGCAGAATGCCGCCGCGGGCGCGCAGCCGGTAAACGCGGTGCGTGGCATTTCATCGATCAACAGCGTAGCGCTGTGCAGGCTGGAGGGCGCCGGCATGGTCGGGATGCCCGGCATTGCTGGGCGGTTGTTCGGCGCGCTCGCGCGTGAAGGCATCAGCGTGATTCTGATCAGCCAGGCGTCCAGTGAACATTCGATCTGCTTCGCTCTGGAACCAGGTGCGATAGCGCTCGCGAGGCGGCGCATCGATTCGGAGTTCGAAGTCGAGCGACGCGCGGGCGTGGTTGATCCGGTGGTCATCGAGGAAGGATTCTCCGTCATAGCCGCGGTCGGTGAAGGCATGCGCCACACGCCAGGCATTTCAGGCCGGCTGTTCGATGTGCTGGGCCGCAACGGCATCAATGTGCGCGCAATCGCGCAAGGCTCGTCCGAGCTGAACATCTCGCTGGTTGCTGCACGCTCGGATGAGGAACGCGCGCTGCGCCTGATCCACGACGCCTTTTTTCTGCCACGAGTCCGCACCGTCCATGTATACGTCGCCGGCACCGGCCGTGTCGGCAGCGCTCTGCTCGACCAGCTGGCAGCCGAATCGCCGCAGCTCGCCGGCCGACTGGGTGTGCGGCTTATCATAGCCGGCATTGCTCGTAGCAACGTCGCGCTCGTTTTGCCTGAAGGAATTGCTCTCGACCAGTGGCGTGATCACCTCGGTCGCGCCGGCACCGAGACCGCCCACATGGTCGACGCCGTGCTTCAAAGCCCCAACGCGCACCGTGTGTTTGTCGACTGCACCGCAAACGCGGAGGTGGCGAACAGCTACGACCAGTTGTTGCGCAACGGTGTGGCTATTGTCTCCGCGAACAAGATCGCGTTGTCCGGCTCCATGCAGCGATACGGAAAGCTGCGGGCGGCGGCTCGCATGGGTAACGGCATGTACGCGGAAACCACGGTCGGTGCCGGCTTGCCGGTGCTGCGCCCGATTGCCGATCTGGTCGCCACTGGTGATCGCGTCAACCGCATCGAGGGCGTGCTGTCAGGAACACTCAGCTTCCTCTTCGCGCAAGTGATGAGCGGCATGCCTTTCAGCGACGCGGTGCGCTGCGCGCATCGGCTCGGCTTCACGGAACCGGATCCACGAGACGATTTGAGCGGACGCGATGTCGCCAGAAAGCTGCTCATTCTGGGGCGCGAAGCAGGCTTCGAGATCGAGCCGCACCAGGTAGACGTGAAACCGGTGCTGGACGGGGAGCAATGGGCGACCATGAGCGAGGCCGAGTTCTGGGCAGCCCTGCCGAGTGTCGATGCGCATTTCGAGCAGCTGCGGCAACAGGCAATCGCGAGTGGCGCTGTGCTGTGCTATCTCGGCGCCATCGACACCGCGGGCGCGGGCGTTGCGCTGCGCACGATCGATCGCGCTCATCCCTGTGCGGCGCTTTCCGCGGGTGACAATCTGATCGCCGTGACCAGTTCGCGTTATGCCGAGCGGCCGCTCATCATACGCGGCCCGGGCGCCGGGCCGGACGTAACCGCGGCTGGTGTTTTCGCCGACATTCTGCGAGCGGCCGTGGAATCGCGTTAATCCGGATGCGGCTGCTGTTTTCGCCGCAGGATGCCCGCGCTCAGCAAAGCGATGATCAGCCCGACCGAGAAGGGCTCGAGAAATGTGATCGACGCGTTGATGAGCGGATTCTTGTACAGTTCCTGGAACTTCTCGACCTCAGCCGTTTTGACCGCGATCGCCTGCTCGCTGGCACCCGAAGCGCGCTCTTTCTCGATCACGTGCGCGGCGTACTTCTCGCCGAAATCCGGCAGGAACTTGTAGTAGAGGAGCTGCCAGGTCGCTACATAGCAGACGGACGCGATTGCCGCGATCAGAACGCCCACGCCGAACGCCCGCACGAAAGACACTGCGCCGGCGCCCACGTTGTCACGATACGCGCGCACCCCGAAAAACACGAACAGAAAGGCCAGCACGATGGTCGTGTAGCCGATCAGCTGGCTCTTGTCGAAGCCGATCCGATCGATGAATGGCAGCGTCGCCACCATCATTGCCGACAGCACCGCGCCGGAAAAAAGCCCGAACGTCAACACGATCTTTTTCATGGAATAATGCCCTCGCATAGAGAAGTTGACCTGCCGCGAGGATATGAAATGGGAGCAGAATTGGCGTCACCCTTTCGAGTGATTTTTAGTATTCGGCGCGGCAAAT
>JBQTID010000159.1:0-9657 GCA_052389275.1 Gemmatimonadota bacterium
TCCCGCCGTAGCCGCCGCGATAATAGATGAGCGGCGAGCCCTCGCGCGCGTCGCCGGCCAACACTTCGCCCACGAAGATCGTGTGATCGCCGGCATCGTAGGCGGCCCACACCCGGCAATCCACCCAGGCAAGTGCTTCATCGAGAATCGGCGCGCCGGTGTGTTCGCTGTGAAACGCGAGGCCTTCGAATTTCATGTCGACCTCGAAGGTCGCAAAACGGCGCGCCATGCGCTCCTGGTCGCCGCGCAGAACATTGACCGAAAACACGCCGGCAGAACGAATACAATCGTGTGTGTCCGCGTTCTTCGCGATACAGGCCAGCACTAGTGGCGGATCGAGCGAGACCGACGCAACCGCGTTCGCCGTCAAGCCGCAAATCCTGTCCTCACCCATTTTGGTGGCGACGATCGACACGCCGCTCACCCAGTGCCCGAGTATTCTCCTGAACTCCGATGCTTCCATGTGCGCGCCTTTAAAGTCTCGGCGCGCGCGCGCGCAGGAATTCCTCGCAGTCGCGGATCGGATACAGCAGCCGGTCCCAGCGCGCATCGGGCAGAGAAAGCGGCCTGGTCTCGGCGAGCAGCCAGCGGCTGATCCGGTCCGCGATCGCGGGTTCGTGCGAGCTGGCGACTTCGACGCGCACGAGTCCCCAGAATACGTCGCGCCGATCGGCCGGCCGCACGCGCAAATACCACGACCGAACCGGCGCGTCGCGCCTGATCGAAGGTTCGAACATACTCGTGCGCTGGCCTGGCTTCAGATTCAGCAGAACGCGCGCGTCGGCGCCAGCGAAAAAACGCGTGCGATGCGATTTGATAATGCCGGCTGCCTGCATACACGCCGCTACTTCGGGCGCAAGCGTGAGGCTGCCGTCGAGCAACAGCCAGCCGCCGGGCGTCATGGACCAGCGTGTTGCGACTTGTCGCTCGAGTCCCTCGCGCCAGCGATTCACGAACTGCTTGGCACGCGCGTACAGCAGTGGCGGGAACAGCGGCAGCGGCTCACTGCCGTCTGGCGTGATGTCCACCAGCTCGGGACCGCCCGCGCCGAACACGGGCATACTCTGGCGTGGCACGTGCTCCGAAGGAAAAAAGAGCGCGTGACGTTCGATCAGCAGCTCCTCGCCGGCCTGTCGCAGAGTGCGCATCTGCCGGTTCGCGCGCTGGCGCACTACCGCGGCGCCGTACGCGTAAACAATCGGCACGGCGTCATGACAAAACTTGATCTCAGCGCGCTGAATGCCGTCCAGGAATGCCGTGAATTCGCTGGCTTCCGCGGCGCCGACATCAATGGCCTCGAGCCGATCGCCTTCGACAATGATGGCTTCGGCCTCATTGAGCGTCTCGTAATCAGCGTCGAAATAGCCGCCCGCGATCGTGCCTTCGACAGTCGTGAAACGGCTGTCACGCGAGCGTAGTTCCTTGCGGATGGTCGTAAGCAGCACGTAACCTATGATGATGCGCGGGTCTTTGAGTCTTGCACTGATGTTAACCCTGGTCAGTGCATGCGACAACATTAACTGGGGCGGCGCCGACATCGCGGTGGTGCCGCCGCCGCCGAAAGCTTCAGGGCTGCCCATCAGCGGCGAGGATCTCGCCGAAGCAATACCCGAAGGTCCCATCCTGTTCTATGTCGTGCCGCGCAATGGCGGCGGCGTGATGGTGCCGGTCGCTCACATTGTCGGCGATTCGATGGTACCGCTGCGCGCAAGGAAGGATGCCGCGCTGTACGCCACGCGCTTTATCGCGACTCACATGCGGCGCGGCTCCGAGTTCGCTCTCTATCGCAATGGCGCGCGGGTCGGCACGCTGGTCGTGCAGAGCGCGACCCCGCCCGCGGCGAACGCGTGTCCGGCGGTGCCGACCGCGCAGGGCACGCTCGAGCTCTCGAGCGCTGCGCAAGGCGTGGCCGAATACCTCGCGATCGCAAAGCCACACGCTCCGGAAATCCGCCGCCAGCTGGAGTTTCCGCTCGAGCCGACTCGCAACATGCAAGTCATCGCGCCGATTCTGGCGGAACGGATGATTCGCGCGCGGCGCGCAGAGCTGCCCGGCAACTGGCAACGCGCGATGGCGCAGCTCAAGCCGATTCCGATCGCGAACTCACGCGACGCGGGTTTTGCCACCACCTTCGTTGTCGGCGACGAGCTGCGCACCGGCGGCGACAACCTGGGCTACTCCGTCTTTTTCATTGGCGTGCCGGGCGCGCAATTCGGTTATGACACGACGTTCGTTAAATTCACGACCTTTCCGACCGACGGCAAAGCAGTTCCGCGCGTGGTCGATGTCCTGGACTGGAACCGCGACGGCCAGGTCGATCTGCTGCTGCAAGTTTACGGCATTTCAGACACCTGGTTCGAGGCGGTGAGCAAAACCGCGCAGGGCCAATGGCGGACCGTCTTTCGGGATCGTTGTGATACGCCGGGCGCATCAACGATTCCGGCGCCCGCCCAGGTGGATACCGTGCAACCATGATACAGAAATCGCTTGTACCGCTTGCGCTAGCGCCTGCGCTGGCTGCCGAATGATCCCGCACGATCGATCGGGTCTTCGATAAGCGCATCGATTCACAGAAGGGAGATAATGGGGATTAAACGGCGATATGGGCGATGTTGCTCGTCAGTTCCTACGACGCGGTTCAAACCCGCATCTGATTTAATCTGGTTGTAAAAACTAACTCGGCATGAACCGCGGACTCGCGGATACACGAGCAGCATCGCCATATCGCAGTTTTAATCCCCATATCTCCCTTCAAAAAACCGAGCTGCTTGACGCAGCCGAAGCGCAGACATAGCGTTAGCATCACATAAACGAACGGGGCCTTTTTTCGGAAGTCCGGTGAAAGACCGGCGCGGCCCCGCCACTGTAAGAGGCCGGCTCGCATTGCGAGCCGTGTAGTCCGCTCGAAAGCCACTGGGTCGGCAACGATCTGGGAAGGCGAGCGGTTCTGCCTCGAAGCCAGGAGACCGGTTCCGTTCGTTCCCGAAGCACACCTCTCGCAGGGAGGGGTGGGGATCGAACGCAGCGCAAACATCTGCTGTCTTTTCACCCGCCCTACCTGTATTGGAAGGACGGGTTTTTTGCGCGCCCTGAAATACGTGGTTGCTGCGTGCGTTCTTATCGCGGGCTGCGAACGTACCGGCCAGCCAGTCCCGAATACCGGCCTGGCTGTTCGCGATGATGCCGGCCGCAGTATCGAGCTGCCCCGGCCGGCCGTTCGCATCGTGTCATTGGTGCCCACCGTCACCGATCTCGTCATCGCGATGGGTCACGCCGATCGCCTGATCGCGCGCACAGACTACGACCGCGACCCGCGGATCAAACAGCTCCCGTCCATCGGCGGCGGACTCACGCCCAGTCTCGAATGGCTCGCCGCTCAGAGCCCCGATCTGGTCGTATCGTGGCCCGACAACGCAGCACGATCGCTGGTCGTCAAGATGGAAGCACTCCGCATTGCGGTTTATGCCGCGCGCATGGACACCATCGCGAACACGCTCACGACGATTCGCAATCTGGGCGTGCTACTGAATGCCGAGCCGTCGGCCGACTCGCTGGCGCGCGCGATCACCGGCGCGCTCGATTCCGTTCGGGCCGCGGTGCGCGGCCTCGAGCGGATTCGGCTTGCGTACGTGATCTGGCTGAATCCTCTGACGATTGCCGGACCGGGCACATTCATCAATGAGCTGATTCAGGTGGCGGGCGGTGAGAATGTTTTCGCGGACGCGCGGCGGCTTTACCCGGAAGTCAGTCTCGAGGAGCTTATCCGGCGTGATCCGGACGTCGTCGTTTTCGCGCGCGAAACGAAGGACGACGCTCAGCGAATGCTCAGCATGTCGCCCGGCTGGCGCGATCTGCGCGCGGTGCGGGCGGGGCGCGTTCTTCGCGTTTCGCCCGGCTATTTCAATCGCTCAGGTCCGCTCATGCCGCGCGCGGCACGCGAATTGGCGCAGTTCTTCAACCAGGCGCGATGACGGTTACGCGCGCGCCGCTCGCTGCGGCTTCGCTCAGTGCGCTGATTGCGATCGCCGCCATCGTCTTAAGCATGGCGGTTGGCGCCGCCGATCTGCCCGTGCCACGCGTGATCGCCGCGGTGCTGGGGCGCGGCAGCGCGATCGAGCACAGCATTGTCATGGAGCTGCGTCTGCCACGCGCGCTGCTGGCGGCGCTTGCCGGCGGCGGGCTCGCGCTCAGCGGTGCGGTCTTCCAGGCGATGCTGCGCAACCCACTCGCCGATCCCTACGTGCTGGGAGTTTCCAGCGGTGCCGCGCTCGGCGCAGTGATTACGACCGTGTTCACCGCTTCGCCGGCCTTGCTGCCGGTCGCCGCGCTGATCGGCGCGATCGGCGCGATCGTGATTGTCTTTACGATCGCCATTCGCGCAGTCCAGCGCCTGGATGCGCGCGTACTGCTGCTCGCCGGCGTGATCATCAGTGCGTTTTTCCAAGCCATCATTCTGCTGCTGCTCACCCTGATGGACGTCGAGACGTTTCGATCCGCGATTTTCTGGATGATGGGCAGCTTGGCGGCCGCGAGCTGGCGTACCGTGATTCTCCTTGCCGCTTACGTGCTGCCCGCATGCCTGCTCCTTTACACGCTCGCGCGCCCGCTCAATCTGATGATGGCGGGTGAAGAGACCGCACTGTATTTGGGTGTTCGCGTAGAAACGATGACACGCACGGCGTACTTCGTTGCGTCGGTGCTGGTCGGCGCGAGCGTCGCCGCGTGCGGCGCCATCGGCTTCGTGGGCCTCGTCATTCCACATGCGGTTCGGCTGGTCTGGGGCAACGATTATCGCACGTTGCTGCCCGCCAGCCTGTTCGCGGGCGCGACTTTCCTGGTGTTGTCCGACACGGTTGCGCGGACGATTGCCGCACCGGCCGAGCTGCCGGTCGGCGTGATCACCGCGCTGGTCGGCGTGCCGCTGTTCATCATACTGCTCGTGCGCAGAGCGGCATGAGCTTCGTCGCGCGCGCCGTATCGGTCACCTACTCGCGCGGACGCGTCTCTGCGCTCGAAGCCGTGAGCGTCACGGTCCAACGCGGCACTCTGTTCGCCATTATCGGACCGAACGGCTCGGGTAAATCGACGCTCGTGCGCACCCTGCTGGGTGCGATCCCGCCCGACAGCGGCGAAGTGTCCTACGAGGGCCGTCGCATTGCCGAGTGGGCTCGCGCTGAGCTCGCGCGGAATGTGGGTGCGGTCACACAGCTGGAAGAGATGCCGTTCCCCGTGACCGTGCGCGAGCTGGTCGCGATGGGACGCTACCCGCATCTGGGCGCGCTGCGTGGTGAGCGTGAGGCAGATCGCATTGCCATCGAGCGCGCAATGAAACGCTGCGATGTCGCAGCTCTTGGCGCTCGCGCCATGGACACGCTTTCGGGGGGCGAGCGTCAGCGTGCGCGCATTGCGCGGGCGCTGGCACAGACGCCCAACACGCTCGTTCTCGATGAGCCGACCGCCGCACTGGACATCGCGCATGAGATGGCAGTTTTCGAGTTGCTGCGTTCGCTCGCGCACGACGAAGCGCGCACCGTCGTCGTCGCCACCCACCATCTGAATCTGGCGGCGCGCTATTCGGATGCGCTGCTGCTGTTGAGCGAGGGGCGTGTTGCCGTGACCGGCCGCCCATCGGAAGTCATGCGCAAGGACATTCTCGAGTCGGTTTATCACTGGCCGGTCAGCGTGCGCCAGCACGCCGGTCCCGGCTTCGACGCGGGCGCGCCGCAGATCGCGCCACTTTCACGTACTTCAATGGAATCACTATGAAAAAGCTACTCACCGTCGCGCTCGTCACAGTATCAGCGAGCGCCGCCGCCGCGCAGGAAATCCAGGACACCATTCAGCTCGATCCGATCGTCGTATCGGCGACCCGTGTGCCGCAGCTGCTCAGTCGAGTGACCGCATCCGTGACCGTAATAACCGGCGAACAGCTGCGCCGCGGCGGCATCCGGACCGTCGACGAAGCCTTGCGCACCGTGAGTGGCGCGGCCGTCGTGCAGACCGGTTCGTATGGCGCTGCGACGTCGTTGTTTCTACGCGGCGGCGAAAGCGACTATGTGCAGGTGCTGATCGCCGGCGTCCAGATCAACAGCCCGGGTGAGCAGTTCAATTGGAGTAATCTCAGCATTGAGGACATCGAGCGCATTGAGGTCGTGAAAGGCCCGTCCAGCGTGCTTTATGGTTCCGATGCCGTGGCTGGGGTGGTGCAGCTATTTACGAAGCAGCGGCGCGGCAAGCCGAGCGGCCAGCTTTCATTTGCTGCTGGTCGCGGCAACAAAGTAGGCGCGCAGGCCGCCGGTACGTTCGACAATGCCGACGTGCACGGCGACATCTCCGGCAGTACGGGCACGGCGGCGTATTCGCTCGGGCTCTCGCATTTCGATACGGAAGGCGCGTATGCCTTCAACAACGATCATCGCAGCACGAGCATCACGGGCCGCGCTTCGCTCGCCGTCGACCGGACGCAGTTCGATGCGTCGGCGCGCTATGCGCTGAACCGGTTCCATTTTCCCACGGACGGGTCAGGGCGGCTCGCCGATAGAAACCAGTATCAGGATGCGTCCATACTTGCGGCCGGCTTGAACGCGAGCCGCCGCTTCTCGCCGAAGCTCGATCTGGACGCCCGCGTTACGCACAACCAGAACGAGAACACGACAGACGATCAGCCGGATGATGCCGCGGATACGCTGGGCTTCTTCAGCTTCAATAGCGCGCAGCGATTCAGCCGGCAAAATGTGGATTTACGTCTGAATTATCGGCCGAACGTGCTTGCGACGCTCACCGTTGGTTCGGAGTTCGAATGGCAAGCGAGCCGCGGCTCATCGTCGAGTCCGTTCGGCGATTCGCCCGCAACGACCGACCAGCGGAGCAACCGCGCAGCATACGCCCAGTTGCTCGCGGACTTTTCACGTGTTTCGGTGCAGCTTGGCGTACGCGGCGAGGACAACGAGAAGTTTGGGAATGTCGCGACGTATCGCGGAGGCATTGCCGCGCGCGTCAGTTCGTCCGTCCGCCTGCGCGCGTCCGCGGGTACCGGATTCAAAGAGCCGAGATTCTTCGAGCAATTTGCGCAAGGGTTCGTGCGCGGAAACCCGGAGCTGGAACCGGAACGCAGCCGCAGTCTCGAGGGCGCTGTCGATGTAACGGTGGGAGGGGTGACGCTCACCTCGTCATACTTCGATCAGCAGTTCACGAATTTGATTCAGTTTGTCGCGGTTACCGCTGATCCCAATGATCCGAATTACATGAACGTTGCAGGTGCGCGCGCATCCGGCCTTGAACTTTCCGCGGCCGTTCACTCCGGCAGGGTCGCCGCGACCGGCAGCTACACGCTGCTCGATACGGAAGTGACCGCTGAAGGCGATGGCAATGATGCGTCTTTCCAAAAAGGCGAGGAGCTGCTGCGGCGGCCGCGCCACTCTGCGTCGGCCGGCGTCAGTGCGGACCTGGCGCAAAATACGATCGGCGTCTCGGTACATTACGTTGGTGAGCGAGCAGACCTCGACTTTTCGTCATTTCCGGCAGATCGAGTGACGCTACCGGCCTACACCCGCATGGACGTCTCCGCGCAGCGGCCACTGATGCGTTCGCTGTCGGTAGCGCTGAAAATTGAAAATGCTCTCGACGAGGATTACCAGGAAGTATTGAACTTCCCTGCACGCGGGCGCGTCGTTCTGCTCGGCGCCACCCTCGCGTTTTGAGCGTGGTGTCTAAGCCGCGCGTCGTGTCACTGATTGCGAGCAGCACGGAGATCGTCTGCGCCTTGGGCTTCGCAGACCTGTTGATCGGCCGCTCGCACGAGTGCGACTATCCGCCCAGCGTGGTGCATTTGCCGCGAGTCACCGAGGCGAAGCTGCGCACGGATGTTTCGAGCCTGGCAATCGATCGTCAAGTGCGAAACATTCTGCAAGCCGGACTATCGGTTTACAAAGTGGATGCGGATCGGCTGCGCGAGCTCGACCCCACGGTCATCATTACGCAGGACCATTGTGAAGTGTGCGCGGTCAGCACGAGGGACCTCGAGGACGCTGTCTGTGACTGGTTGGGACCGCACGTGCGGGTCGTGTCGCTCAAGCCCAATTCGCTGCGCGATGTCTTCGCAGGCTTCGTTGAAGTAGCCGGCGCGCTGGCTGCGCAGGCGCGCGGCGAAAAGTTCGTACAGTCGCTGACGGATCGCGTCGACCAGATGCGTCGCCGCGCCGCGCCCGCGACCGTTCGGCCGCGCGTCGCCTATATCGAATGGATCGATCCCCTGATGGCCGGCGGCAACTGGGTGCCTGAGCTGGTCCAGTTGATCAACGCGGACGATGTGCTCGGACGCGCGGGTGAGCATTCGGGGTGGATAACCTTCGCTGATCTGGTGCGAGCAGACCCGGACATCATCGTCATCGCTCCGTGCGGTTTCGATATCGAGCGCACGATGGAAGAGGTTCCGGTGCTTCAGCGGCACGAGCAATGGGCGGAGCTGCGGGCAGTTCGTGACGGGCGCGTGTACGTGGCGGACGGCAACGCCTACTTCAATCGCCCGGGGCCGCGGCTGGTAGAATCGCTCGAGATGCTGGCCGAGATTGTCCATCCCGGAATTTTCGATTTCGGCCACGAACAATTCGGCTATCGGGCACTCGGATGAAAAAGCGCGTCGTGGTCAGCTGGAGCGGCGGCAAAGACAGCGCAATGGCGCTGCATGAAGTGCTGCGCGCCGATGAGTTCGAGATGGCTGCCCTACTCACGACTACAACCGCGGAATATGATCGGATCAGCATGCACGGAGTCCGTGCAGCGCTGCTGCGCCGCCAATGCGAAGCGCTGAATCTGCCACTTCTGACCGTCTCGATTCCACCGGTTTGCACGAATGCGGAGTACGAAGCCGCGTTTAGCGCGCAATTGCGGTCCTTTGCAGAGGCCGATGTCGGCGACATGGTTTTCGGCGACATCTTTCTGCGCGATGTCCGCGCATATCGTGAGAGACTGCTGAACCAGTCAGGGATGACATGCCATTTTCCTCTTTGGTCCCGCGATTCGGGCGAGCTGGCGCGTGGATTTATCGATGCCGGCTTCAGGGCCGTGCTGGTCTGCGTGGATTCCGTGCAGCTTCCAGCCGAGTTCTGCGGCCGAGAATATGACCAGCAGCTGCTGCGCGATTTGCCCGCCTCGTGTGATCCGTGTGGGGAGCGCGGCGAGTTTCACACATTCGTCTACGACGGTCCGATTTTCAATGGGAACGTAGCCTTCGAACGCGGCGAGATCGTCGGACGCGGCAACTTCTACTTCTGCGATCTTTCGCCAGCGACTGAGCTTCTCACGCAAGCGAGTGGGTAGCACTTCCTGGAATGAATTACGTGGGCGAGCGTGACGACCTCGACTTCAGTGACTGGCCACCGGCTCGCGTTCGGCTCGACGCGTACACGCGCCTCGACCTTGCCGGTGAAGTGCCACTGGGCGCATCCGGGAATGCTCAAACTGGAAAATCTGCTGTATGCGGACTACCAGGAGGCCGTGGCAGAGTGGTTTTCGTCGGTGTGAGGTTTAGTGAGTAGGGCCACCATGCTCCGGCCTATCCTGCTATTCACTCGCCCCCTCGATTGCGTTATGAAGGGGACAGCGGGGACATTGGAGATATGGCGACAACTTTTGTTGCCGACAAGCTCACGGAACACG
>JBQTID010000160.1:0-31215 GCA_052389275.1 Gemmatimonadota bacterium
GCACGGGGCGCTCGTGCAAGTACAACGCAAGGGCGGCCAGCAGCCAAACCGGCAAATATCCCTGCACACGCAACGCGCGTCCCCAGTCTTCACTGTAAACATCAGCAACGCGGAAATGTGTGTAGAATAAGGCATCGAGCAGATGCGAGACGACAAGAGCGCAAAGGGAAACGAAAAGGACGCGGGCGGGTTTGTTCAAACGAAGTTCTAATCCGAAGTTCTAAGCCGAAGTTCTAATCCGAAGTTCTAGGGGTTGGCCTCCGCCTCTTTCAAGCCCTGATAAAACTCTTCGGCAGTTTTGGCATTGATCAGCTGCTCGCGCACGCTGTCCTTCCGTATGAGGCGTGAGATGCGGCTGAGCGCCTTGATGTGAGGACCGGCGGCAGTCTCGGGGCCGACCAGCATAAAGAGCAGCTGAACCGGCTGCCCATCGAGCGAATCGAATTCGACCGGTGCCGCGGTGCGGCCCGCCGCCATCACGAGGTCCGGGACCAGCGATGATTTGCCGTGCGGGATGGCCACGCCGTTGCCGATCCCGGTGGAAAGAACCGCCTCGCGCTCACGCACAGCCCGCAGAACCTCTTCCGGCTCGTCGACTCCATCCTGCGTTATGACCCTTACCAGCTCCCGCAGCACGCCTTCCTTGGTGCTCGCCTCAAGCGGGATGCGGATTCGGTCGATGGTAAGCAGATCGGTCAACAGCAAAAGTGCCCTCGATGCAGCTCCAAAGGTGTCAAAGTCGATTTAGCAGATTAAGTTACAAGCTCGAACCACACACACAAGGCAGCCGCGAGATCATGAATTTGCAACTGGTGCGGGCGGCAGGCTCGCTGGTTTTGGTATTCGCTTTCGCATCGGCCGCATGCGCGCAGCGGGTCTTCGATTGGCCGCTGCGTACGAGTGCCGGGCCCGAGGCGGTAACGCGCGGCGCCGAAGCCGCATTCTGGAACCCCGCCGGCATCACGTCGGGTGGCGGCCGCGGCGAAGTCATTATCGCGGACCAGCGTGCTCCCGACGAAATCGGCATTGGCGGGTTTGCCGCGGCCGCATCCTGGCGGCTCGATGCGCGCACGACGGTCGCGGCCGGCTATCAGCATGTCGGAATCGATGACATCGGCGCGACCTCGACATCGCCGCTGCCGGATGCCGCTGAACCGACCTTCTCGGTCGGTGAGGACCAGATCGCAATTGGCGTGTCGCATCTGCTTGGTGCCGCGCTCACCGCGGGCGGCGCCGTGCGCCATGATCGGTCGAATGAGAGCGGCATCAACGAGACTACGACGTCGCTTGGCGCAGGGTTCTTGTTCGCCCCGGCGCTGCCATTCCGCCCGACCGTCGGCGTAAGCCTGCTGACGCAGAGTGGCGGCGTACGCTACAACGGCGGTATCGAACTCGCATCGTCGCTTGCAGAAGCTGTGGAACTGCGCGCAGGATATGGCGTACGCGGCGGTGAGAACACGGTTGCGACGGAGCACAGAATCGGAGCTACAGTGAATTGGCGCCGGCTCGTGACAGTGACCGGTGGCATCGCGAGCGCTGATGCGGGAGCCGAGCGGTCGTATGAGCCGCTGGTCGGAGCCAGCCTGCGAGTCAGCCGTTATGAGTTCGGTGTGTTGCGCGAGACGCTGGCCAATGACTTCGGTGCCGCTTACTCGTTTCGCTTCAAGCTTGGACTCAAATGAGTGATCGCGTAGACCTTCTGAACGAGATTCCGCCCCGCGTAGCTGAGCTGTTGTCGGAGCATTTCACGCAACATGGCGTGCCATCGTATCGCGTGAAACAGGCGCTGGTGTGGATCTACGAGAAGGATGCGCGCGGCTTTCAGGAAATGACGGACCTGCCGGTCAGAGTACGCGCGGGCCTGGAGCAGGCCCTCGACTTCACCAATCCGCAAGTAGTGCGCGTCGAACAATCGCAGGACGGCACGGTCAAACATCTCTGGCGGCTGCACGACGGCGAGTTGATCGAGTCGGTGCTGATTCCCGTCACCCGCGCTCGTGCTTCTGCGCCTGAGCGCAGCCGCCAGGAGGCGGCGCGCCCCGACTCGCGGGCGGGTGCCAAGGATCGGCTGACGCTCTGCATCTCGTCGCAAGCCGGCTGTGCAATGGCGTGCACATTCTGCGCAACCGGTTGGAGTGGCTATCGCCGCAATCTCACGCCCGCCGAGATCGTCGCCCAGTTCAGAGGCGCGCGCCGCTGGGCGCGCGAGAACGAGCGCGGCCCGATCACCAACATCGTTTACATGGGGATGGGCGAGCCACTGATGAATCGCAAAGCAGTAATGCGCTCGCTCACGTTACTGAACCGCGCGTATGGCCTGGGCGCGCGCCGCATCACGGTCTCGACGGTTGGGGTGGTACCTGGCATCCTGGAAATGGCCGAGCGCAAAGAGCAATTCAGGCTTGCGGTTTCACTGCATGCGCCGAATCACGAGCTGCGCGAGCAGATCGTGCCGATCGAGAAGAAGTATCCGCTACCCGAGCTGCTGAACGCGCTGAGACAATTCGATGAAGCCGGCGGCCGTCGCATCACGTTCGAGTACGTCATGATCGATGGTGTGACCGACACGCTCGAGCTGGCGCAGCAGCTCGCAGACATCGTCAAACCGTTCGGCGCGCACGTGAACCTGATCCCGTACAATCCGATTCCCGGTCCTGACTGGAAGACGAGCACGCGCGAGCAGATTCACCGCTTCATGGAGACACTCGAAGCTCGCGGTGTGAGGACGTCGATTCGGGGACCGCGCGGCAAGGACATTGCCGCCGCGTGCGGCCAGCTGCGCGCCGAGCATGCCATGGCAGCGCCGAAGCCGTATCTGAAATTCGTAGAGCTAACGCACCGGAAGGCCAGCTGATTTTCCTCTCCAGTGACGTCCCAGTATAACGGTCACGTCCACATACCTGGTGGTATCCACCGCGCTCTTCACATCCGCGATTCCAAGAGCCTGACCGATTTCGGTCGCGCTGCTCAAATTTCCTACTCTGTCCAACACTTGCGACGTCGCGCTCAGCTCGCGCGCGTTGCCAAACTGAACCACGTCGAAGCCGGCAGCGCGCAGCATATCGGTAGCGCTGCGCGCGAGGCCGGCCTGACCTGCTGCATTCAACACCTCGACACGCGCGCGATTGTCACTTACGACAGCGGGCTGTTGCGGCGCGCTGACGGGCTCACGAGTTACGGCCGGTTCCGCTTCGTCACCACGCAGACCGAAAACAAAGGAAGCAGCGAAAGCAAGCACGATGGCGAGCGCGACCAGCAGGACAATCGTCGAGGTGCGCGGCGCATTACGCGGCGATGCTGTTCCAGAACGCGAGCGTTTCACTCCTGATCGTTTTCTGCGCCGCGATCATGTGCGCAATGCGGTTGCGCAGCACGGCGCTCAAGACTGCCGACTGCTCGTGCGGCATGCGCGCGCGCATGACCGCGCGGCCCACCGGATCGAAGTTGCGGCCGGGCTCCAGAAAGTCCGCCAGATACAACGCGCGGCCGGCCGCATCGAAATCCGGATGACCGACGGTGTGATACGCAATCGCGCGCAGCACACCCTCGTCATCATAGCCATCGGCGCGCAGCCGAGCCGCCGCAACCGGTCCATGCAATAGCGGGTCCGCCCAATCGGCGTATGGTGGCGGGGCCTGCCCCCGTAACTTCGCGGGCGACTCGTCGCGCAATGCATCGTGCAGCCAGGCCGCACTGAGCCAGCGTTCTTTCTCGCGCGCATCCACTTCGAGCGCGTCCGCCCAGTCGGCAATCAGCGCGACGACGCGCTCGATGTGAGCGAGCCGCTCCGGCTTCACAACTGCCCAAGCGGGGAGCATGGGACCATGGGAGCCTGGGACCATGGGATCGTTCATTCGGTCATTGCCATGTTGTCGATCAGCCGCGCCTTCCCGACCAGCGCAGCCACCGACAGCACGCTGTCGTCAACTGCATGGTCCGGCGTCTCGAGCGTGCGCGCATCCGACAGCTCCACGTACTGCACGCGCACACGCGGATCACCGGCCAGCACGGCGCGTGCGCTTCCAATGAGCGCGCGCGGGCTTCTTTCGCCGGCGGCATACTTCTCACGCGCGGCGCGCAGCGCGCGCGACAGCAACAATGCGCTCGCGCGGTCGGCTTCGCCGAGATAGGCGTTGCGCGAGCTCATGGCCAAACCGTCCGGCTCGCGCACAGTGGGCGCAACCACGATGTCACACGGAAAATCGAGGTCCTCGCACATCCGCTTGACCAACACCCACTGCTGAAAATCTTTCTGGCCGAAGACGGCGGCGTCCGGCTGCACGATGTTGAGCAGCTTCGCAACCACGGTGAGCACGCCCTCGAAATGATCGGGGCGAAATTGACCTTCGAGAATTCTCGCCAGCTGGCTGGCCATCACGGTCACCGCTGGCCGCACGGCCCGGTACATCTCGTCGCTGGACGGCACGAACATGAGATCGACACCGCGCGCCTGCGCCAGCGCGGCATCGCGTTCGGGATCACGCGGGTAAGTGGCCAGGTCTTCGCCCGGCCCGAACTGGAGTGGATTGACGAAAATGCTCATGACGACGACGTCGCCATGACGTTTCGCGCGATCGACCAGCGTTAGATGACCCTCATGCAGATAGCCCATGGTAGGCACGAGGACGATGCGCTTGCCGGCGGCGCGAACCTCGGCGAGTGCACGGCGCAAACCCCGGCGCGTAGTTTCCGTTTGCACGTTTGGGTCAGTCGAAGGAGTGTTCGGAAGCAGGATAGCTGCCGTCGCGCACCGCGACCACGAAGTCCTGAATCGCGCCGCGGCTGTCTTCTGCGAGCGTGCCGAAGCGGCGCAGGAATTTCGGCTGGAAGCCGTCATTCAAGCCGAGCATGTCGTAGAGGACGAGTACCTGTCCATCACACGCCGGCCCGGCGCCGATGCCGATGGTAGGAATGCGCAGTGCGCGCGTTACATCCGCGGCAAGGGCGGCTGGCATCAGCTCGAGCACGACCGAGAAGCAGCCGGCCTGCTCGAGCCGTCTGCCTTCTTCGATCAGGCGGTCGGCAGCCAATTTCTCGCGCCCCTGCACGCGGTAACCGCCGAGCGCGTGGACCGACTGCGGCGTGAGGCCGATATGACCCATGACCGGAATGCCGGCGCGCACGAGTGTGGAGACGGTTTCGGCCGTGCGCTCATCGCCGCCTTCGAGCTTGACCGCCTCGCAGCCGGTTTCCTTGAGAACTCTGCCGGCGTTGCGCAGGGTTTCCTGAGACGAGATCTGAAAGCTCATGAACGGCATGTCGACAATGAGCATAGCGCGGTGCACGCCTCGGCGAACCGCCCTGGCGTGATGAATCATGTCTTCGAGCGTGACGGGGATGGTCGAATCGTATCCCAGCACAACCTGTCCGAGCGAGTCGCCGACCAGGACCAGATCGGCGCCGCCCTCATCTACCAGTCGGCCGAAAAGATAATCGTACGCGGTGAGACATACGATCTTTTCGCCACGCGCTTTCATATCCAGCAAGTGGCGCACGGTTACGCGCTGCGGCTGATCGGGTCCGGTTGTACTCATTGCTTTGGGGCGCAAGCTACGCGCATGATTTAAGGGTGTCAAACACAATAAGATACGACGCTTTCCTCGTCGATTACCTGGCGCGCGAGCTGAACCATGAGCTGAACGGCAAGAGTGTGACCGCGCTGCAGTTCGACTCGACCGATCAGCTCGTACTGATCGATGTCGACGACATTCGGCTGGTGTGGCAACTGCATGCCGCGAATGGCGGACTTGCGCGCACCGCACCTCTGTACCCGCTTTCAGATTCCGCCATCCTGCCGAAGCGCGGACGCGTCGCGGGTGTCAGCGCGCTGCATGATGAGCGCGTGCTCATGATAGAGCTGGCGGGCGAAAGGAAGGAGAACGCCACGTTTCGCGTCGTGATCGAGCTGATCACGAATCAGTGGAATGCAGTCGCTCTGGATCATGCGGGCAAAGTGCTGCGTGTGCTCAAGCTGCGCGAGACAGGCCGCACGTTTCGGCGCGGTCAAAACTACCGGCCGCCGAAGCGGCCGGCACCCGCCGCTGACGCAGAAACCGAGCGCACGGCGTACCGCAGTCCATTGAACGAATCGCTAACCGACGAGCAGTTTCGTTCGATGCTCGAGCAAGCGCCGCAGCCCGCGCTGCTCGGCGGTGTGCAGCCCTACCCTCATCATCTGTGGCAGCCCGACGCGCAGCACTTCGATTCCCTGTTGTCAGCCTTCGCGGCGGCATCCGGTGATGCGTCAGGCGAAGCGCTTCTGCGCGAGCTGGAACGACGACTGCGCGCTAGCGACAAGAAAATTGCGCGCCTCGAAGCGGAGCGCGCCAAGGCGGAGACAGCGGAGCAACGAACCAGAGCCAATGGCGCCCTGCTGCTGGCCTGCGCGAGCACGGTAACCAGAGGGGTTTCGCGAGTGACACTGCCGGGATTCGACGGCAGCGACGTCGAAATCGAGCTCGACCCGAAGCTGAGCGCGGTCGATAATGCGCAAGCGCTGTATGAGGAAGCGCGCAAGCAGGAACGCGCGCTGAAACGCGTCCCCGCACTGATCGCGGAAGCCGCGAACCAGCGCGATCGCATCAATGCGCTGCTGGAGCGCGCGCGCCAAGGCGAATTGAGCGATGCCGACCTGAAGCAGATTGCGGAGAAGCCGATCACGAAACCGCAGCAGCCATATGCCGAAAGGCTGCCGTACCGGCGTTATCG
Organism: Gemmatimonadota bacterium; assembly: GCA_052389275.1. Taxonomy (GTDB): domain Bacteria; phylum Gemmatimonadota; class Gemmatimonadetes; order Longimicrobiales; family RSA9; genus CBJLQC01. The sequence goes on from JBQTID010000160.1 coordinate 6,709, forward strand.
CACAACCGGCGGGCTGGAGGTCCGCGTCGGCCGCAACGCGAAGTCCAACGATGCGCTGACATTGCAGCACTCTTCGCCACGCGACATCTGGCTGCACGCCCGGCATGTGGGTGGCGCGCACGTCGTGCTGCGCTGGAACGACGCGGCAGCGAACCCGCCGCTGCGCGACATCATGGAAGCCGCTACACTGGCCGCCGTCCATTCAGGCGCGCGCACGTCGCGAACGGTCCCGGTTGATTACACGCGCAGGAAGTACATCCGCAAGCCGCGGCGCTCGCCGCCGGGAACCGTGGTGATGGAACGAGGCAAGACGGTTTTTGTCGAACCGGACGCGGACCTGGAAGCCAAACTTCGAAGCTAGGAAATTTGTAACGATGACAGCAGCGCAGTCAGTGACATGTCGCCACCGGATCGGCGCTCCGCTTCCAGTCCGCCGATGCGGAACTGGTAAACGCAACCATTGCCTTCGACGAAGAGTAGCGTGTCGAGGTTCTCCCATCCCGGGATGGGCGATGAACGCAAAGCGGCGCGCCCCGCAAATGTTTCGCGCACAGATACGCGAAACTGCCGCTCGCTGTCCAGAATGTCGCGCTTGATCCAGGTGTCGAACGGGACGCGGTCGGGGTTCAGGTGCACCACGCAGTTCAGAGTGTAACGGAAGGTCCAGGCTTCTTCCGACCCATAGCGCGGGCTGGTCCAGCGCCCCCAGCGAAACTCATGGGTGGCCCCTTCCGTAAAGCGCCAGTCGTCAGCGTATTCGCCGCTCAACCCGTGCCACTCGAAGCGCTGCAAATTCACCGGTGCTGTGAGCGCGCCTGGGCGGTGATGTATATGACTGCGGCGGCCTTGCCGAGTAGCTTCATACGGCCAAGTTAATGCGCGGACGCATTTTGCGTGAGGAATTTCGTAACTCTTGCGGCCCAATCCTGATTCATATAGGATATCCCGAATAAATACCGAAGAGCGGTAACAGGAGCACCACACAGATGCAGCTTGCCGAAACATTCATTAAGCGACCAGTGCTCGCGAGCATGGTCAGCCTGGGTATCGTACTGGTTGGAGCTATCGGCTATACACGACTGGCGGTCCGGGAATTCCCCGATGCGGACCCGCCGATCGTGTCCGTCACGGTCATTCTGCCGGGCGCGAGTCCACAGGTGGTCGAATCCGCGGTTACTGATGTGCTCGAGGAAGAGCTGTCGAGCGTGGAAGGGCTGCGCACGATGACGAGTGCGAGCCAGGAGCAGATCAGCACGATCACGCTGGAATTCACACTCGACCGCGAAGTCGAAGCAGCCGCGCAGGACGTGCGTGACAAAGTCTCGCGCGTGCGCGGTCTGTTACCCGAAGATGTCGAAGAGCCGGTGGTCGCGAAGCAGGAAGCCGACGCCTTTCCGATCATGTTCCTCGCGCTTACGTCCGAGAGCTACAGCCTGATGGAGCTGTCGGACATGGCTGATCGGACCATCAAGCCGCGGCTCCAGACGATCGCGGGTGTTTCCGGCGCGCCCATCTACGGTGAACGTCGTTTCGCGATGCGGGTTTGGCTTTCGCCGAGCGAGCTGGCTGCGCGTGGCCTCACGGCGCAGGACGTGGAAAACGCCATTCGGACGCGCAGCGTCGAGATTCCGGCGGGGCGCATCGAATCGGATCGGCGCGAGTTCGCGGTGCGCTATCTCGGCGAAATGAAGACGCCCGAGCAATTCGCGAATCTGACGGTAGCGAGCGGCGGCGGCCAGCTCATCAAGCTGGGCGATGTCGCCCGCGTGGAGCCCGGACCCGAGGATGAGCGCTCGGTGACGCGCTATTCGCAAAAGGACGCGATCTTCATTGGCGTCGTGCGGCAATCGAAAGCCAACGTGGTACAGGTTGCGGAAGCGGTACACGCGGAGCTGCCGGCCGTGCGGGCGGCATTGCCGCCTGGTGTCGAGCTGCACATGGCGTTCGATGGATCGGTGTTCGTCCGCAGGTCGATTCAGGAGGCGAAGGAAACCCTGCTGATCACGGCAGGATTGGTCATCCTGATCATCTTCCTGTTCCTGCGCACGTTGCGCGCAACATTGATTCCTGCGCTCGCGATTCCGGTGTCGATCATCGGCACCTTCGCAATCCTGGCGGCGTTCGGGTATTCGATCAACACGCTCACACTGCTCGGGCTCATTCTCGCTATCGGCATCGTGGTGGATGACGCGATCATCGTGATGGAGAATGCGTTTCGTCACCAGGAAGAGCTGAAGAAGGATCCCGAGACGGCCGCCATAGACGGCACCCGCGAGATCACGACCGCCGTTATTGCGACGACGATCGCGCTGCTCGCAGTGTTCTCGCCCCTGCTCTTCCTCACCGGCGCAACCGGACGGCTGTTCAACGAGTTCGGTGTCGCAGTCGGCGGGTCGGTGCTGATCTCCGGCATTGTCGCGCTAACCCTCACGCCCATGGTCTCGGCGAAGATACTGAGGGTCAGCACGCGCGAAACCCGCTTCCACCACGTGGTCGGCGCGTTTCTCGATCGAGTCACGACGCTGTATGGCCGAACGCTGGAGCGCGCGTTGCGGCGGCCGGTGGTCGTAATCGCGGCTGGTGTTGCGCTTACCGCCAGCGCAGTGCTGCTGTTCATGACGCTGAAGCGCGAGTTCGTGCCGGCCGACGATCGTGGCTTCTTCTTTACTTTCGTGGTTGCACCGGAGGGCGCGACCGTCGCATACACGGACGGCTACGTAAAACAGCTGGAAGCGATCACGCACACCGACCCCGATATACGCTCGACGTTCAGCGTCATCGGCTTCGGCGGCCCGCCTAACTCCGCGTTCCTGGGCGCGATTCTGACCGACTTCGAGGAGCGCGAGCGATCCGCGCAGGACATTATCGGCGCGGTGCAGCCACAGTTCTTCGGTGTGCCGGGCGTCTTTGCTTTCGCAAGCAATCCACCGGCTTTCGGTGGCTGGTTGCCACCGGTTCAATTCGTGGTCCAGAACCGCGACTTCGAAGCGCTGATCAAAGGCATGGACGCATTGGTCGCGCGCGCGAGCGCGATTCCAGGGCTGGTCAACGTGGACACCGATCTGCGGGTCACCAGGCCCGAGCTGGTGGTTTCACTCGATCGCGATCGAGCGGAGGACCTGGGCGTGCCGGCGCGCGACATCGCGACCACGCTCCAGACGCTGCTAGGCGGCCGCGACGTTGCGCGTTTCACCTCGGACAACGAGCTATACGATGTAATCCTGCGGCTGGATCCGCACGAGCGCGCGACTCCTTCAGACATCACAGGCCTGCAAGTGCGCGGTCGTGACGGCGCGCTGGTACAACTGGATGCGGTTACGCGCGTTGAAGAGCGCATCGGTCCGCGTCAGCTCAACCATTTCGATCGCGTGCGCGCGTTCACGCTGCAGGCCAGTTTGGCGCCGAACCTGGCACTCGGTGATGCGCTCGATTCATTGAAGGCCGCTGCGGCGGAAGTACTGCCACCGGGCAGCACGGTTGAGCTGGCCGGCGAATCGCGCGAATTCGCCGAGAGCGGTGGCGCGGTGTATTTCGCCTTCGCGCTGGCGCTGATCTTCGTGTTCATGGTGTTGGCGGCGCAGTATGAATCGCTGATTCATCCGTTCACCGTGCTGCTCGCGGTGCCGCTTGCGGTCACGGGGGCACTCATCGCGCTTTGGCTGACCAAGTCGACGCTCAACGTATACAGCCAGATCGGTATGATTCTGCTCATCGGCCTGGTCTCGAAGAACTCGATTCTGCTGGTGACGTACGCAAACCAGATGCGAGCGCGGGGCCGCGACGCGCTGAGCGCGATGCGCGAGGCCGGACGCATCCGGCTGCGGCCGATTCTGATGACGTCAGTCGCTACGATCTTCGGAGCATTGCCGATCGCCCTTGGACTCGGCGCAGGCGCCGGCAGCCGGCGGCCACTCGGTTACGCGATTATCGGCGGCATGGTGCTGTCGACGCTGCTCACGCTCTATCTGGTACCGGCCGTGTTTGTCGTGTTCGAGCGGCTGCGTCGGCGCAAGCCGCGTGCGCCGGTAGTCGAGGAATCGCCGAGATCGCCGCGTCCGGAGCTCGTCATGCGCACAATGCTGCTGTTGCTCGGCGGCTTTGCGGTTCCGCAAGTCGCGGCGGCGCAAGACGTGGGCGGTAACGTGCCGGTCGTGACGCTCGAGGAAGCGCGCCGGCGTGCGCAAACGGTGGATCCGCAATCGGTCGCGGGACGCGCCCAGGTCGAAGCTGCGAGCTGGGAGCGGCGCGCGGCGTTAACCGATTTGCTGACGCCGCGGGTTGACGCGGGCGCGAGCTATATCCGTTTCTCGGATCCATTCTTCAACTTCGGCACGGGCACCGTGAGCCCGAATGCAACCAGCGCGACGCTTCAGTTGAACTACAATGTGCTCGGCACTGGCAAGTTTGCCGAGCTGAAGCGGGCGCGCGCAGCGCTCGAGAGTGCCGAGGCCTCGGAGCGTGCAACCGTGTTTCGCACGGCTCTCGCAACCGACGCCGTCTACCTGAGCGTGCTGACTGATCGCGAGCTCGCGCGCGTTGCCACTGACCGTTTGCGGCGCGCGCAGGAGCAGTTCGGAGTTGCGCGCGTGCGCGTGGCCGCGGGCGAAGCAATTGCGACCGATTCATTGCAGCTGTTGCTGGAAGTGAACCGCGCTCGGTTGGCGGTGTTGCGAAGCGATTCCGCACTCGCGGTTTCGCGGTTGCGACTCGGTCGCCAGATCGGGCTGGCCGGACCCGCGGAAGCCGCGGCGATCGATACGGCAATGCCACCACCGCTGCCGCTGACGCCGGAAGCCGCGGTCAGCGAGCTGCGTACGAGTGGCCCGGAGCTGTTGGTCGCGCGCGCAGGCGAGCAGCGCGCCGACGCTGCGCTCGGCGTGGAACGCGCGGGCTACTGGCCCGATATCATCGTGGGCGCAACGACCGGCGCATACGACGCGGAATTCTTTCCGTCCGCGTTCAAGCGCACGCAGTTCGGGCTGACCGTGTCATTGCCGCTCTGGGATGGCGGTCAGCGAGAGCTTGCGATCGCGCGCGCGCGTGCTGATCGCGACGTTGCGCGCGCGGAGCGGCAAGAGAGCGAGCGCGCCGCCGCCGAGCTGGTTGCGCAGGCTTACCACGGCTATGCGACTTCGCGCGCCTCGATCGAGCTGGCGCGCTCGGGTGTCGTGGTAGCCGCAGAAAACTACCGCGTGCAGGGCGCGCGCTACCGTGAAGGCGCTACGACCATTCTCGATTTGCTGGAGGCGCAACTGGCGCTGAGTGAGGCGGAAGCGGCGCACGTGCAGTCGCGCTACGCGAACCGCCTCGCCCTCGCGCAGCTGGAAGCGCTGCTCGGCCGACGAATCTTTTAACGACCAGAGGAATTCCCATGACGAAGAAGCGGGCCGTGATCGCGGCTGTAGCAGTTGTTATTGCAATCCTGTTGATTGGAGGCGCGCAGCGCCTGGGGCTGCTGGGCGGGCGCAAGCCTGAAGCTGCCGCTGCGGCCGGTGCGCCGCCCGAGATGCCGCCTATGCCGATCGATGTCGATACCGCGCGGCGCGAAAGCATTGTCGATGCGGTACGGGCAACCGGGCGCATCGAAGCTTTGCAGGCGGTCGAGCTGCGTCCTGACGAACCGGGGCGCATCACCGCGATTCTGATCGAGGAAGGACGCCAGGTCGCCGCCGGCACGCCACTCGTGCGCATCGATGATGCGCTCCTGCGAGCGCAAGCGGAACGCGCCGAAGCGGATCGCGATCTCACGCGCCAGCAGCTCGAGCGCGTGCGCCGGCTGCGTACCGAAAACGCGTCGTCGCCCGCAGACCTGGAACGGGCGCAGGCAGCGGCGCGCGGCGCCGAAGCCGCGCTCGCCGTGCTGCGACTCCAGATCGAGCGCACTACGGTGCGCGCGCCATTCGCGGGAGTCGTCGGCCAGCGCTTCGTCAGTGTGGGGGATTACGTCATGTCCGCGCATCGCCTGATGACGCTGCAGACGGTGAATCCGCAGCGCGCGGTGATCGGAGTGCCCGAGCGGCACGCGGTGAATCTGCGGCGCGGCCAGAACCTCGAGTTCACGATTGCGGCACAGCCGGGACGCGTATTCAACGCGCAAGTCGAGTTCATCGATCCGGTGGTGCAGCCATCGAGCCGCACCATTCTGATCAAGGCACGCGCGCCGAATGCGCAGGGCGTGCTGCGCCCAGGCATGTTCATCGAAGCGCGGCTCGCAACCGCGGCGCGTGACAGCGCAGTCGTGGTGCCGGAGGATGCGATTCAGCCGTTACGTACTACCAATGTAGTGTGGGCCGTCGTTGACGGAAAAGCCAGCCGGCGCGAAGTGCAGATCGGCGCGCGCGCGCGCGGTATGGTCGAAGTATTGAGTGGCGTTAACGCGGGCGAGCTGGTAGTGGTCGGCGGGCTGGAGCGGATGGCCGAAGGCATGCCGATCGCGCCGCAGCCGCGCGGCCGTGCGGCCATGGCGCCGAAGTAAATTGGGCGCGTAACCGCGAGTTTACCTCACGCCAATAGTTCCCTTCACCGCCTCGATCAGCTTCGCCGAGTCATAACCAGCGCCGGCCTTGAAGACGAGCGTCACGTTGCGAATGTCTGACGGCGTAACCGCCGGATTGCCTTTGACCACCGCCAGGTCGGCAACTTTTCCAGTCTCGATCGAGCCCAAATCCTTGTCGACGCCGAGCACTTTCGCGCCGTTGAGCGTCATGATCCTGATCGATTCGATCGGCGTGAACCCGGCCTCTACCAGCAACTCGTGATTGCGCTGATCGCCAAAGCCGGGCAGGGCGCCGCCATTGCCGGTCGGGTCGACCCCCGCTGCGAGCAGTCCACCTGCGGCGACGAACGCGCGCTCGTATGCCATTGCCTTCTTGAATACCTCTGGTGAAGAGGCGGCCGCGGGATTTTCGGCGAGGCGTTTGCGCGTGCTCAGATACTCTTCCCTGGTTTCCGGCGACATCGCTTCCAGCATGCGGACATCCAGCTCGGGCGGCCGGTTCGGCACGGACAGCTCGTAAACCGCCAGCGTCGATGTCATGGCCACCTCGTTCTTCACCATGTCGGCGAAGGTTGCCTGTACTGCGGGACTGTTCACATCGAGAGCGGCGTGGCTCGCGCTCATGGTCGCCGGACATTGATCGGGCTGCTTGCTCGCGTCGTACTCGCTGTTCGCGAACAAACCGTGCTCCAGCGCATCGATGCCCAGCGCCACCGCCTCGCGGTAGCCGACCGAACAGAGGTGGCCGGTGAGCTTGAGGCCACGCTTGTGTGCCTCGTCGATCGCGGCCTTCATCTCGTCGCGCGTAATCAGCGTATAGAACTTGAACCAGGTCGCGCCTTCATTCGCCCAATATGCGACGACGCGGCGCGCATCCTCCGGCGTACCCACTTCGTACATGCCTGCGCCGGCACCGTCGCCGCTGATGTAAGGACCGGTCACGTGCATACGCGGTCCCGGAGCTTCTCCGCTGTCGATCCGCTTCTTCAGATTCAGCTCGTTGTACGGCGACATGCTGCCGGTCGTGCGGATCGTGGTCACGCCACTGGCAAGGTACAGGCGCGGGAAAGAGAAGTTGGACTGGATGCTGCGGCGCGACGTCGTATAAAAGGTATGGTTGTGCATCCCGACAATACCGGGAATTACCGAGTGGCCACTGAGATCGATCACGCGCGCGCCGGCAGGAGCAGGCGTGGCATTACCCGGACCCACGCGCAGGATACGGCCATTCTGTATCACCACCGTTTGATTGTCCCGCGCGGGTGCACCAGTGCCATCGATCACACGGACATTGGTCAGCGCGACCACCGGTTCGGGCACGGACACGAATGCGCGCGGCCCGGCCTTGAGTTGATCGATGGATTGTGCGAACAGCGCGACCGGCGCAATCGACAACACCATCGCGGCAGAGCGAATAAACCGATGCATCAGTTGCTCCGGAGTTGAAGATGGATACGGAAAGTGGGCAGCAGCAGAGTGGGTGGCAAGCCCGAGGACAAGTTTTGCCCCACTCCACATCATCTCGCACAAGCAGCAGCAGTATATGTGGTATCAGGTTTCGACGGATGGCCAAACGTGGGTGGACCTCGGTTCGCCCAATGGCATCACGATCCAGCTTCAGAATGCATTCGTTAACGGGTCACGCCGAAAACCGTCTTCATGCCGGCCTCGAGATGCTCGGCAATGTGGCAGTGCAGCATCCACATGCCGGGATTGGAAACCTCGAGCAGTAGCTCGACCACGCTTCCCACGGGCACGAGTACCGTGTCCTTCCAAACGTGATTGCGGGTCGGCCGGCCGTTTACAGACAGCACGAGAAAGCGCTGGCCGTGTATGTGGATGGGATGCGCCATCGCGTGCAGCGTGTGGCGATCGTTCAGCAGACGGATGCGCACTACGTCGCCAACTTTGAAGCGCCAGGTGATATCCTCGTTTTCCAGACCCGTGGCTTCGTCGCGCAGCACCCACTCGACCTGATCGCTGGTCGGCAGCCAGTCCATCATTGGCATGGTGCCGCTCCATTCAACCGGGTTGAAGAAGAGCGTGTCGGTGCGCAGCAGCTGCACGAGCGCGAACGGCAGGCCTTTGTCCTTCATTGTGAGCTCGAGCGTGAAATCGGGGCCGCGCTCGAAATGCGCGTTGTACTTGGCGACGTCGCTCGTCACGTCCGCGTTGCTGCGCAGGCTGCTCGTGAGTTTGTGCGACGAAGATTCCGCAGAAACATTGATGACGCCCAGGGTGTCTGCTTCCGGAAAGAACGCGCGCAGTGTGTGGTCGATGGCCTGCACGCGGTTTAGAATCGGCGTGGCGCCGGCCGCAGCGAAGGTGACGTCCACGATATAGCGCTCGGCGGGAGCGAGCACCACGCTCTCCACCCACTCTTCGCGCTCGAAGCGGCCGAGGTCGGAGCCGACCAGCTTCAAGCGAGCGCCGGGGAACGACAGGTTGAAAGTCCGCGTGCTAGCCGCATTGGTCAGAAAGAAGCGAACGATCTCACCCCGCTGCGCGTTCAGCCGGTAGGAAGGCGCGGGCTCGCCATTGATCAGCATCACATTGCCGAAACGTCCCATCAGCGCGTGCGTTGCTCTTTCCGCACCGTACGGTATCAGCCCAGCGTCACCGATCAGCAAGTCGTCCAGCATCAGGATTTCTTCGCGGTGCACGGCTCCGTACGCGTTGGCACGCGTATCACGGACGAGCACGTTGCCGTACAGTCCGAGATCCTGCTGGATGTCCTCGCGGTGATGCGGGTGATACCAGTAGATGCCGGCGTCGGGCAGCTTTACGGTGTAGCTGAAGGAATCGCGGGGTGCGACAGGCTCCTGGGTGAGATGAGGCACGCCGTCGAACTGGTTGTCCAATCGAATGCCATGCCAGTGCACCGCGGTCGGCAGCGACGTGCTGTTAACGAAGTTCACGTGAATGGTGGCGCTCTGCCTCACATGAATGAGCGGGCCCGGCTGCTGGCCGTTGAACGCATACATCAGAATGGTCCTGCCGCGCACTACGCGCTTGACGAGGCCGGCCTCGAGGCGAATGCGTGCGCCAGCTTCCAGCATCAGGAACGAGCGTGGCCTGGCAAGCGGAACTGACGCCGAATCCGCTCGTGGCAGCAGCGGCGTGGCATTGGGCGTCATGCCTGCAAGCGCAGGCATATACATGTCCGACGCGCGCGCGTGCGGTGGCGGCATCTGCCAGCCATTGCTGCTGTGATGCGCGTGCTGGGCCGGCGGCGGCGCGAGCTGGAAATGTGCCGCGCTCAGCCGCATGCTCGGCGACGTGCCGCGTAGCACGTAAATTCCACCAGGTTCCGTTACGTTCGCGTGTGGCTCGGCGGTGATGAAGATGGTGAAGCGGTTGAACGCGATCTCGCCCAGCGCAACGTGATTGCGCACCTCGCCAAGCTTTATAATCGGGCGCATGGTCGGCGGCGCGACCCACGCCATGAAGACTGTGAAGTTGCCGAGCGCACGAGGATCAGGCAGCGAATCGATGTGCAGCACTACTTCGTAGCGATGCACACCGGTGCTGGTAACCGTTACCGTGAACGGAGAAGGTGGTGGACGCAGCTCGGCGAAGCCGCCGAAGCGCTGCAGCTCGGGGGTACCGATCAAGTCGATCGTGTAGAGATCGGGCGCCTGTGCGTGCGCGAGTTTCGCACAAAGCAGCAGAGCAAAGACGATCCCGGCCTTGGGGCTGAGGTCCATCAGCATGCTGTATCGCGGCCACAAAGTCCTGATCCTCGAGCATCTGGAGAGCGGAACAAACCGATCGGGTTTACGGAAATTGGGAGAGTATAATGATTCGCGCCACATGTTACGTGTGTTGGCTGGTCCGATGCTGCGCAACCGTCAGACGTGATCAGACGCGCCGAATCATTTCACGAGCCCGCTCGGTACACGGCTACCGTTTATGATTAATTGTTGAATCGAGAAACGTGCGGACAACGTCCAGAAAACCTTCGGGGTTTGCTAAATGGACGACATGACCACTCTCGCTGACTTCCGCCAGCCGCGCGTCGGGAATTGCTTGCGCAAGCAGCTGCGCACGCTCGCGATTTACCGCCGCGGGTAGCGTTCCCCGCACCACCAGTGTGGGACTACTGATCCTGCGCAGCATGGCGCGCAGCCGCTCGCCGGTTGGCAAGCTCTGTCGCAGACCCTCGCGCAACTGCGGATCGACACGCCAGGTCCACTCGCCATTCTCCAGTCGGCGCACACCACGCTCGATCCAGTCGCGTACGACATCGTCCACCGCCGGATGCGTTCCCCACCGCGCTCGCGCGAACGCGATGGCATCCGAAGGCTCGGCGAACGTCCTCTGCGGATCCGGCAGCGGCTCGAGACTCGCAAGAACGTCGCTGTCGACCAGAATCAGTCGCTCAACCTTTGTCGGGTGCTGCGCCGCATAGAGTGCAGCCCAGCGCGCCGACATTGAGTGGCCGACCAGGACTACGCGTTCCACGCCCCGGTGAGTCAGGAAGGCGTCAACATCGCCCAGAATGGATTCCCACGAATACTCGTCGGCCCATTCGCTTTCGCCGCAGCCGCGTGGTTCCAGCGCGAGAACGTGATATGCGCCGTTCATCGACTTGGCGAAACTCGCCCACTGTTGGACGCTGCCGCCGCCTCCGCCGGTGCCTGGAAGCAGCAGCAGCACCGGCGCGTTCGCATTCTGCCACTCGAGATAATGAAGCCGTACGCCGTTCAGTATTACAGTCGAGTCGGTAGGTCCAGCCGCCGGATTATTGATGCGCGTCGCCTGGCGGGAGACGAGTTGCCAATGGTCCCCGATCTTAGCCCAAACATGGGTGAGGCGTTGATGCTCGGTGCGTGTGCGGCCGCGAACTACGTCACTGAAGCGCGCGCGCATCGTGCTCACGGCGGCGTCGCCATATACCCGAATGTCGAGCTCCTCGAAATCCCAGCTAAGCACTTTGCGATCAGCGCTCTTGTTGACCGCTATTTCCTCGGCTTTCGTCACAAGAGTTCCGCCGGCAGTCACCGTGCTCAGCCCGGCGGCCAGCAAGCGCTCCAGCGCCAGCGTGTCATTTCGCAGAATCGCGTCGCGCCGCTCCAACTCGAGCGCGCGTATTTGCTGTTCCGGCTTTGCTGACTGCGCGGCTGAGGCTTTGGCTGGTGCGGGACCCGGCATAGCCGCGGCACCTTCCACATATGTTGGCCCGGCCGGGCCTGCCCACCAGCTTTGATAGATGGTTTCGCCCCGCGCCCAGGAATAATGTGGCGTGCCTGCGGGAATTATCGCATATGTGCCAGCCGCGAGGGTGGTGAGTCGCGCCGAATCAGCGCCCTCGCCTGAGCCGAGAGCCAGCATTCCAGACAATACGGTAATATGCTCGTCGCTCTCATGCCGGTGTGGCAAATCAAGGTGACCGCTCGCGCGTCTCACGCGCACGACGTACGGCCCCAAGTATTCAGTTCCGTGCAGAGCCGCGATGTTCATACCGGCGCTACTGGCTGAGACAGTCCAGTCCAGATCGGCAGGAGCCACACTCGTGATGGCACTTCCGGCCGCGCGGGAATGCGCGCCGGTGTAGTTGATCGGCGCAAGCTGATTGCTGACGGCGCGCCATACACCACCGCGTTTCACCCACACATCACGACGACGGTATTCCCCGCTAAAATCGCCATCTGAAGCGCGCCCGCTAGTGATGAGGCGGCTGGTCACGACGCCCGCGTTTCCGTATACGTGGATCTTAATATCCTCGATCTGCGATCTGAGGCTGTCCATTGTGGCAGTGCCGGGTGTGCGGTTCGCAAGGTAAGTGGCTTTGGGCAGGAGACGTCCGCGTGGACTAATAAACGTGAACGACTCATCCAGCAGGCGGTTGAGCGTTGCTGCGTCGCCCGCTTGAGTAGCGGCCACCCAATCCCGCGTCAGCCGCTCGAGCTGGCGTTCATCGCCGGATTGCAGTTCTGTCGTCTGCGAAGCTGCGACCGTTGGCACCATGAGCAGCAGCAAAACCTGCGCTGCGATTGATTTCATCTTCACGACTCACTCCAGCAGAAGATCTGGATTATTCTTCTTTCACCAGCACGTCCAGCTGTGCGCGACCGAAGGGATTGTAGCTGAGTACACCAGCCAGGATCAAACCAACCGCCAACCTTCGGCCGATTCCAAAAACCCGGAGTCCTAAACTAAATCGCGCGCCGAATCGACGCGAGCAACGCCTCGGCTTCCGCCACGCCACCTTCGGCAAGCGCGTCGACCAGCGCGCTGCCCACTACTATACCATCAGCGACGCGCGCGACGGCAGCCGCTTGATCCGGCGTCGAGATGCCGAAACCCACTGCAATCGGTACTGCCGCGGCCGCGCGTAGCGACGCGACCTGCGCTTCCAGTTCGGCCGGGAGTGATGGCCGTGCGCCTGTAACTCCCATGCGGGCTATATAGTAGACAAACCCCTGCGCCTGCTGCGCGATGGTCTGCGCGCGCTGCGGCGTGGTGGATGGAGCGATCAGCCGAATCAACGACAGCGGCGACTCGGCAAGCGCCGCCTCCAGCGCCGGATCACCGCCGAGCGGCAGATCGGTGAGCAGAACGCCCTGCGCGCCCGCCTCTGTCGCAGCCGCGAGGAAACGCTGCCAGCCGTAATTGAGCACAGGATTCAAGTAAGAGAAAATCACGACCGCGGTGTCGTTATCTTCGCTCCGAAACGTACGCAGCTGATCCAGACACCAATCCAGCGTGACGCCCTGCTCGAGCGCGATCTGCGATGCGCGCTGAATGGTAGGACCGTCTGCGACTGGATCGCTGAAGGGCACACCGAGCTCAATGATGTCCGCACCCGCATGCGCGTACGCGCGCATGACATCGAGTGTTTGATCCGGTGTCGGAAAACCGGCCGTGAGGTAGGGGATCAGCGCTTTGTGCCCGTCTGCGCGCCACTGCTCGAACCGGCCGGCGAGCGGATCCATCTACGGATTGCGCATGCCTCTCGTCCGAACGATGAGCACCGAGTCCGGAGCCGATACGTCATAGCGGGCAACGGAGCGCCCAACGTCGGCCAGAGAGATGGCGGCCGGCGCGGCTGGTGCAGCGGCAACCGTGTCGGCCGGAGCATTCGCCTGCTCATCCGTCTGCGCACAGGCAAGCGCGAGGACTGCAAAGCACAGCAGGGTGGAGCGGCGCATCAAGACCTCCGTCGTTCAGGGAGCGATTGAGCTGGCGCCCGAAATATACGGAGCGATAGCGATAGCGACAGCGGACGCAGCAAAGCTCAGACGAAGTAATCGGAGATCTTGATGCCGTACTTGTCGGGATCGGAGGTCTTGATGATGGCGCGCCGCGGCCGGTCGGTCGCGGGATCGATCTCGGAAAGATCGACGGTGTACGGCTCGGCGAGCATCGCGCCCCAATGGTCGGAGATGATTTTTACGATCGGCTGGTGAATCCTGGTCGGATCCGGATTGCGCGCGGCGACTACCGCTAGCTCGCTGGTGTCGAGGATACAGAGTGTGCCCACGGGGAAGACGCCGGTCACGTTGATGAACGCCTTCACGAGCAGCGGGTCATAGCCGCGTTTCGGATTGTCGCGCATCTCGCGCATGACCTCATCGGGCGGCCACGGCTGACTCTGGTAGCTTCGCTTCGAGGTCGCCGCGTCGAAGCCGTCGGCCGTCTGTACGATGCGACTGAACAGCGTGGGATAACGGGGCCGCTTGTTCTTCGGGTAGCCCGTGAGATCGACTTTCATGTGATGCTCGTACGCGAGCAGCATGGCGCGGTAGGGCACTTCGGCCAGCCCGCGCATGGTGAAGAGCGAAAGCAGTCCTTCGGTCGGGTGCTGCTGGATCTCGTACCACTCTTCATCACTGAGGCCGCTGGTCTTGTTCACGATCGCGGCATCGATGCGCATCTTGCCGATATCGTGGAAGAGCGCGCCCAAACCGAGATCGTACAGCTGCACTTTCGTGAGACCGAGCTTCTGCCCGAGCACGACGCTGAAGATGCAGACGTTCACCGAATGGGTGAAGGTGTACTCGTCGTAATCGCGCAACGTGGTCATGCCGACCATCGACTGCTCGTTGTTGAGCACCTGGTCGACGATGCTCTGCACGGCGCGCTTGACGCGCCGCAGATTGACGGCCCGGCCAATGCGCATGTCGGTAAGCACTTCCTTCGCAACCTGCACGGACTGGAAGTACGTCTGCTTCGCAACCTGTTTGCGTGCGTCATCGATCTCGGGCGGCGCATCCTGCTGCTCGGGCCGTTCCTCGCCGATTCGAATGTGTTGCGCGCCTGATGCGATGAACTTGGTCTGGAGCCGCGCGAACGCGCCTGCTTCCTTCACCGGATCCATGACCAGCAGTGAGATCAGGCGCGCGAGGTCCTGCTTCTCAACGCCCGGCTCGATCTCGATGTCACCGACACCATGTTTCGAGAGGAGCGCGGTGACCTGTGCGAACGAAGCATAATCGGACAGATCGAGCCGCAGGCGCGCGTCATTGAGGAAGAGGAAATCGCCGACCAGCCGCAGATCGAATATGCCCTCGCGCTCGAGAATGCGTGCGATCGTGCGCCGCATCTCTTCGACGACGTTCTGCACAGTCGCGTTCTCGTACGGGTATAGCCGCAGCGACTGCGCCGACGCATTCAGCGCGCTGACCAGCGCGCGCCCGAGTGGTTGAAGATGGCTCTCGCTCTGAACAATGGTCATGCCTTCAACGACTCCTGGCGCAGCGCCTTCATAACCGCATTGCGCACCATCGGCTCCTTGTCCTGCATTGCGCGCTGGAGTGACGCCTTGGAGGCCGGCGAGCCGACCTTGCCGAGCGCCATGGCCGCGCAAGCCCGCAGCTCCGGCGATTCCCTGCCCCCGAGTAGCTTCTTGCCGTTCAGCATGCGGTCGAGCATCTCGACGCTTTCCGCATTGGCGACGGATCCGAAAGCTTCGAAGAAAGCCAACTTCTCGGTAAGGTCCGCATCACGCACGATCTTGCCCTGAAGCACCGCTTCGAGACGGTTGCGTGCCGGCTGGTAACGCAAGCTGCCGATGCCGCGCGCAGCCGCAATGCGTACTTCGCGGTCACTGTCTTCGAGCGCGGCTTGCAGCGCGTCGAGGGCAGCACCCGACTTGATCCGCACCAATGCTTCCGCCGCCGATTTGCGAACCGCGCTGTTCTGGTGTTTCAGCAGCGAGCCAATGGCAGGGACCGCGGCGCCGAGCGCGATCTGACCGGCCAGTCGCGCCGCGCCGATGTTGACGATGTCGTCGTTATGCTTGACTAGCTCTGTGAGTATCTCGGGATGCTCGCGCGCCAGGCCTTCGATCGCGCCGCGCAGCCGCAGCTGAAGCGCCGGCAAACGCGTCGTTTCGGTCGCGCGAATCAATGGCGCGAGCGCGGCCGGGCGTAAATAACGCAGGAAGATGGACAGCTCTTCGCCGCTCGGATCGATTGCTCCATCCTCGAGCGACTTGAGCAGCTGATTCAATACGGCCGGTTCGGAGAGCTCGGCGAAGATCTCCTGCGCTTCACGCTTCTGTGTTTCCCCGAGAATTTCAGGCAAATTGAGAACGCCGTTCATCTCGATCAGGATCGTGGATGCGGAGTGCAGGTCACCGCTGCTCAGATAAGCAGGTAACAGCTGACGCACGATGCGGAGAATTTCCGTCTGCCGTTTCGGCACCGGGTCTTCGAGCCGGTCGAACAGCGCATTGAGCACATCGCCCTTTGTGTTGCGCGCCATCTCCTGCTCGACTTCGCCGCGCAGATACTCGAGCTCCGCAGGCTCCAGGAAGTACAACGTTTCGGCGAAGTCCTCGCGCGTGATCGTTTGCGCGACCGGCGGCAGATTCTGATCGGCGGAGTGCGGGCGCGTGCTCGCATCCGTCGACACCGGACTGACGGAATCTTCCGCCACCAGCGTCAATTCAATCTTGTCGAAGGCGATCTTGCCGGTTTCCGGAATCTCAATGCCTTCGGCCAGCGCATCAACGTAGCTGTATTGCAGCGATTGGAATTCCTGCTCCCAAAGCAGCGTGACCATGTCGTCCGCACTGGTTTGGTCGATCTGGCGCGCGCGCGCGAGCACATCCATCAAACGCTCGAGCTCGTCCTCGAAGCCAGGCAGGAATGTGAGCAGCCGAATGCCGTCCTTGTAGAACTGGAAGGAAAGATTCTCGCGGCCCTCGCCAGCGGCAAACGTCTGGCCTTCCCAGGTAAAGCCGTTCTCGTCGATCACGCACGACAGCGAATACGCACCATCCCACAGCTTGCGGCATTTTTCACGCACGGTGCCAAGAAACGCGAGGTATGCGGGATTATTGGGCGCATACAGCCGGCGCGCGCGCACGGCTTTGTCGAGCGAGGTGAAGAAATCGGTCACTTCGGCAGGCGTGAGCTCGGCGCTCAGGGCCGCGAACGAGTCGTGCGCCGGCGCCTCCGGCGGAGTGGCGTCCGTCAACGCACCCAGATCGATTTGCGCAATCTGATTGGGGTCCATCGCCATCACTCGGCGCCTTTGCCGATAGGTTCAGTTTTCGTGGAGTGCATAGCTGAGACCTGCTCTACATCCTTGTCGCCGCGCCCGCTCAAACAAATTACAACCGGTCCTGCGTCCTGCCATTGTTTTCCCTGCGCGAGCACATAAGCTACGGCATGGGCGCTTTCCAGTGCCGGAATGATGCCCTCGAGCCGCGCCAGCCTCTCGAAAGCCTGCAACGCATCCGTGTCGGTGATCGCAACGTAGCGAGCCCGACCGCTTTCCTTCAAAAACGAGTGCTCCGGTCCAACGCCGGGGTAGTCGAGGCCGGCGGAAACCGAATGAGCCGGCGCAACCTGGCCGTGCTCGTCCTGAAGCAGATAACTCAGAGAACCGTGAAGTACACCAGGACGACCGGCAGAGAGAGATGCCGCGTGATGTCCTGTATCAATTCCGTCGCCCGCGGCTTCCACTCCGACCAGCTCTACCGACGTATCTTCAACGAATGGGTGAAAGATTCCCATCGCATTCGAGCCGCCGCCTACACATGCGACGATTGCCGCCGGCAGGCGGTTCTCGGTCTCGACGATCTGCTGCCTGGTTTCGGTGCCGATCACCGCCTGAAAATCACGCACCAGACGGGGGTACGGGTCGGGGCCAACGACGGACCCGATAATATAGTGCGTGGTATCCGCATTCGCTACCCAATCCCGCATGGCTTCGTTAGTTGCGTCTTTCAGTGTACGCGTCCCGGCGCTCACTTTTCGCACCCTTGCACCCAGCAAATTCATGCGGTACACGTTCAGCGCCTGCCGGCGCACATCCTCCTCGCCCATGTAGACGACGCAGTCGAGACCGAACAGCGCGCATACCGTTGCGGTTGCTACGCCGTGTTGCCCCGCGCCGGTCTCCGCAATGATACGCTGCTTTCCCATTCGCCGGGCCAGAAGCACCTGCCCCATTGTGTTGTTGATCTTGTGTGCCCCGGTATGGTTCAGGTCCTCGCGCTTCAAGAAGATCCTGGCACCGGCGGCCTCGCTCAGCCGCGAGGCCAGGTACAGGGGCGTCGGCCGGCCCACATAGGTGCGGAGCAGCATCTCCAGCTCGCGCCAGAACGCGGCGTCGCCGGCAGCGGAGCCATAGGCCGCGCTCAGCTCGTCGAGCGCGGCGACCAGCGTTTCGGGCACATAGCGCCCCCCGAACTTACCGAAGCGCGTTTCTAACGAAGGCATCGATTCGATCCTTTGACTTCTCGCCAACCACTTGTTCCACACCGGATGCGACATCGACGACGTCGGGCTTCATGATCGCGATGGCTGCTCGCACATTGTCCGGATTCAAACCACCCGCCACGATGAGCTGTACGTTTGGCGGCATGACGCTGCGCGCATCGCGCGCGAGCGACCACTCGAACGTGCGGCCGCTGCCGCCGACCGCGGCGTCGAGCAGCAAGCCATTGACCACGTCAGCATATGTGTCCACCGCGCGCGCCACATCTACCGGCGTCGCCACCGTCGTCTTTTTCCAAACCGTGCAATCGACACGGCGTTGCAAGGTCGACACGAATGCGCTCGGCTCGCTGCCATGCAATTGAAGTACGTCGAGCTTCAAGCGCTCACACGCGCGCACAATCTCAGCGATCGGCTGGTCGGCGAAGACGCCGACTCGCCGCAGTCCGGGCGCACGCGCGTAGATTTTTTCCGCACTCTCGAGACTTTGCGAGCGCGCCCGTCCGGGCGCGAGGATGACGCCGATATAATGGGCGCCGGCCATTTCGATCGCGCTTGCGTCCACCGGACGGCACACACCGCAGATTTTGACTTTCACCCTCGAGAAACCCGTTTCTGAGAGGAGAATTGCCGGACCGCGTCGCCAGGATTCTCGGCACGCATCAGCGCTTCGCCGACCAACACGGCATCAATACCCGCGTTAGCGAATCGATTCACGTCCTCGGCGGTTTTCATGCCGCTTTCCGCCACCAGAATGATTTCCTTCGGCACCGCACGCGCAATACGCGCGGCGAGCCCGGCATCGACATCGAATGAGGACAGGTTGCGATTGTTGATGCCGATGACGTCGCTGCCCGCCTTGATCGCTCGTTCGACTTCAAGCTCGTCGTGCGCTTCGACAAGTGTACCGAGACCGAGCTCACGCGCGACTTGAATAAGATCGCGTAATTGCGCATCATCGAGCACGCGCACAATCAGAAGCGCGGCATCCGCACCCGCCGCGCGCGCTTCGAGCAACTGCAATTGATCGATGACAAAATCTTTTCTAAGTACCGGAACGGATGTTTTCGCGCGTGCTGTCTGCAAATCGTTGAGCGTGCCGCCAAAGAAACGAGCGTCGGTCAAAACACTTATGGCGCGCGCGCCGAACGCATGATAAGCTGTCGTAATCTCCGCGACCGCGGCGTCCCGGCGGATCCAACCCGCTGATGGCGACCGCCTCTTGAACTCGGCGATGAGTGCGACGTTGCTACCCGCGCGCAACGCGGCTGCAAACGGCCTGGCCGGCGATTGTCCGGCCGCCTGCCGCTGCAGTTCGGGTCCGCGCGGCTTCAGACGTTCGATTTCTTCGAGTTTGACCGCGAGAATCTGATCAAGTACCGACATCAGGCTTGCGTTTCGGTAAGTCTTCGGTTATCATATTCGGTAAATCTTCGGCCCGCGGGAGCTTTTTGGGACAATGCCTCTAACCAAGCGTCAAAAAGAGATTCTGGACTTCCTGGAGGGATTCCTCGCCGAGAACGGGTATGCGCCGAGCTTCGAGGAGATCGCCCGCCACTTCGGCTACACGTCGCTAGCGACGGTACATGAGCATCTCGAGAATCTGAAGGAAAAAGGTTACATACGAAAGAGTTACAACGCCAGCCGCAGTCTGGAGCTGGTACCCGCCGGAATGACCGCGGCGGCCGTCGAGCTACCCCTTCTCGGCACGGTCGCCGCGGGCCTTCCGATCGAGGCGATTCAGGACACTGAGACGATCGCGGTGCCGGAGGACTTTCTGGCGCGTGGTGGTGAGCACTACGTGCTGCGCGTGCGCGGCGACTCGATGATCGACGAGCAGATCAAGGATGGCGATTACGTCATCGTGAATGCGCGCAAGACGGCATCGAACGGCGAGATGGTGGTCGCGCTGGTAGGCGGTGATTCAGCAACGGTCAAGAAGTTCTATCGCGAAACCGGTGGCCGTATTCGGCTACAACCCGCCAACGTAACAATGCCGCCGATGTTTTATCGCGAACATGAAGTTATGGTCCAGGGCATCGTTATCGGTGTTATCCGGAGATACTAGCATGAAGACGGCATTTGCGATTGGGAGATGTGATCGAAAGACACGGAATGTAGTGTTGCTGAAGGTTGAGCGCGCGCCGATTCAGGGCCCGTTCATCCTCAAGGCAATGGTTAGCAAGTAGGAATTTTACCGCAGAGCACGCAGAATACGCTGAGAGTCGGTCGCGTTTCCGCCGGTAGGTCATACCTATCGGCACTGTGTTTTTTAAGGAGATAAAGGGATTGAAACGGCGACATCGGGGATGCCTCGTCGGCGACCGCCAATTCTCGTGCATACATGCTTCCGTTTTTGCTTGCCAAAAGCTTAACCGAAAGCGTTAGTCGCGGCCCGCAAATTTTCGAGCGCGGCTATTCCCTTGCCTTCCGCTAACGCCTGTTCCGCCAGCTGCCAGCCTTCTTTCAGATTGTTGGTCAGGCTTGCCAGGTAGATCGCTGCGCCGGCGTTCAGCGTCACGGCGTGGCGTGCCGCGCGCGTGCCTTTGCCGGCCAGCACATTCTTGATAATGAGCGCATTCTCAACCGGATCGAAGCCTGCGAGATCTTCCGGCTTGCCCGCTTTGATTCCCCATTCCCTGGGATCCAGTTCAAAGCGATCGAGCTTTCCATCCTTCAATTCGATCACGGTGGTTTTTCCGAGTGGACTCAGCTCGTCGAGGCCGGGCTCGCCATGCACGACCAGCGCCCGTTCGTGACCAAGCTCCTGCAAGCCGCCGGCGATCAGCCCGAGCAGCGCCGGATGCGAGACGCCGACAATCTGTCTGCGTGCGCCGGCCGGATTTGCAAGCGGTCCCAGCAGATTCATAATGGTCGGCATCGCGAGTTCGCGGCGAATCGGAGCGACGTGTCGCATTGCCGGATGCAGCAGCGGCGCGAACATGAACACGATGCCGGCGCGCGCGAGGACTTCGCTCATTTGCTCCGGTTTCAGCTCGATCCTAATGCCGAGCGCCTCGAGCACATCGGCACTGCCGCAGCGTGAGCTGAACGAGCGATTGCCGTGTTTTGCGATGCGGACGCCTGCGCCCGCCGCGAGCAGGGCGGCAGCGGTGGAGATGTTGAAGGTCGTGACGGCGCCGCCGCCAGTGCCGCACGTATCGACGAGCGTCCAGTCTTCAGGCGCGACAACCGGGATCATGGCGCGCCGGAGCGCCTGGACACCACCGGCGATCTCGGATGGCTGCTCTCCTTTCACGCGCAGCCCGACCAGCAGAGCCGCCACCTGGACGGGCGTTGCGCGACCCTCCATCACTTCGACGAACGCCGCTTCAGCGTCTTCGATCGAGAGATCTGCTCGGGAGCCTATGCGCGCAATGATGGCCGCGAGATTTATTTCGGGGCGGTCCGTGAGGTCATTGCGGTCTTGGCGGTCCATGCGGTCGTGGCGGTCCATGCGCTTTGAAAAGATCGCATGGATCGCGCGGATCGCAATGACCGCCTGGATCGCCCGTTTCCGGACCAACTTCCGCCGCATAAGTTTTCGCCATGAAGCGAATTCTTGTGACGGGCGCGGCCGGTCAGGTTGGCTCAGAGCTCGTGCCGGAGCTGCGACGCATATACGGCGAATCGGCGGTCCTCGCGACCGACGTGCGGGTGGCCGATGACGCCGACGGTTTCTATCAGCAGCTGGACTGTATGGATGCGGCAGCCGTCGCGAGCGCGATCAGCGCGCACCGCGCAGACACCGTCTACCATTTGGCGGCGCTTTTGTCTGCGACGGCCGAGAAGAAGCCGAAGAAAGCTTACGACATCAACATGGGCACGCTCGAGAACGTGCTCGAGGTTGCGTGCGAGCTGAAGGTCGCGGTTTTCACGCCCAGCAGCATTGGCGCATTCGGGCCGACCACACCGCGCGATCCGACACCGCAAGACACGATTCAGCGGCCGACCACGATGTACGGCGTCACGAAAGTCGCCGGCGAGCTGATGTGTGACTATTACCATTTCCGCTACGGCATTGATACGCGCGGCCTGCGCTATCCCGGACTGATCTCGCACGCGGCGCCGCCCGGCGGCGGCACCACCGATTACGCGGTTCACATCTTCTACGACGCACTCGGGCCACAGCGCCATAGCTGCTTTCTGGCCGCCGATACGCAGCTCGATATGATGTACATGCCCGACGCAGTGCGCGCCGCCATCGAGGTCATGGAAGCCGATGCGTCACGGCTGAAACACCGCAATGCATTCAATTTGACGGCGATGCAGCTAACACCCGCCTCGCTCGCACAAATGATTCGCGCTCACATTCCGGATTTCGAGATTTCGTACGATGTAGATCCGGTCCGCCAACGCATTGCCGATTCCTGGCCGCGGCGGCTCGACGATGCCGCGGCACGCGAGGAGTGGGGGTGGGAGGCTCGCTACGACGCTCCTGCCATGGTTGCTGATATGATCGAGAAGCTCAATACCAAACTCCGTGCGGGTGCGGGTGCGGGGGCGCGTGACAACACCTAAGCGTGTTGGCTGCGGTCGGGTTCGGGTGCGCGTGACCGGTGCGAGTGGTCATGCGTGATCACGCTTGCGCACAGGCACGGGTCACACGCACTCGAACTCGACCGCGGTCAACACGCCTGGATTCTAAACACCCGCACGCGCACTCGTACTCGCACGAATTGGAAGATGCCAACTAACCGACTCGAAACCGTGCTGACAAAGCACGTCCAGGAACTGGAAGTACGCGGTACCGCCAAGGGGGAGGAATCGGTGGTGGCGCGAGTCATTCCACCATCCGGTGATAAAGGGCCGCGCTTCGTACTCGAAGGCGAGGGCGAGAAGGAATTCATCCGCATGAACTCCAATTCGTACCTCGGCATGTCGCTGCGGCCGCGCATCGTGGCTGCGGAAGAAGAGGCGTCAAAGGAATTCGGCGCGGGGCCGGGCGCGGTCCGCTTCATCAGCGGCACCTATACGCCTCACGTCGAGCTGGAGCAGCGGCTCGCGGCGTTCCATGGACGTGAGGCGGCAATGATCTTCTCCTCCGCCTACGCGACCGTCATCAGCGTCATTGCGGCGCTCACATCCGATCAAACCGTGCTGATCAGTGACGAGCTGAATCACAACTGCATCATCAATGCGATGAAGCTGGCGCGACCGCGCGCGAAGGCGGTGTATAAGCACAATGACATGAAAGCGCTCGAAGCTGAGCTGGTAAAAGCGGCGAGCAGCGAAGCGCAACGTGCGCTGGTAATTACGGATGGGATCTTCAGCATGCGCGGTGATCACGCTCCGCTCGCTGAGATCACTACGCTGGCAGCCAGATTTGACGAGCAGTTCGAGCAGAACGTCGTCGTCATCGTGGATGATTCGCATGGCGTGGGCGCAGTCGGCAAAACCGGCCGTGGCACCGAGGAATACACGAACTCGCCGCAGGTGGACATTCTGGTAGGCACTCTCGGCAAGGCGTTCGGCGTGAATGGCGGGTACGTGACGGCGTCAGGCGCTGTGATTCGCTTCCTGCGCGAAACCAGCCCGATGTACATCTACTCGAACCCGATCACTGCTGCGGAAGCGAAAGCCGCAACCAGATCGCTGGAGCTGCTCGACAGTTCCGACGGTCAAAAGCTGCTCGAGCGACTGCGCGACCTCACCAAACAGTTCGAGGCTGGACTGGTGCGACTCGGCTTCGAGGTGATTCCCGGTGAGCATCCGGTCACACCGCTGGTCGTGCGCGACACCGCGAAAACCAGGGCGCTGGTCGCGCATCTGCGCGAGCACGGCGTGCTCGCGACCGGCCTCGCCTATCCGGTTGTGCCGCGCGGCGATGATGAGATCCGGTTCCAGGTGAATGCCGATCATACGCCAGAGGATATTGAAATCGTGCTGGGCGTCTTGTCGAAATTTCGCGCGTGACTAGCTTAGGCGGCGAGCGGCGCATAAAGCTCACCCTGCAATACGACGGCGCCGGGTTTTTCGGCTGGCAAGTTCAACCGGGCGTGCGCACAGTGCAGGCGGAGCTCGAGGCCGCGATGTCTCGCTTAACCGACAGGACCATTACCGTCATAGCAGCCGGCCGCACCGACCGTGGCGTGCACGCAACCGGACAGGTCGCGTCTGCGCTCGTGCCCGAAAAGTGGACGGCGGCTGCGCTTCTGCGCGCGCTGAACTCGATCCTGCCTCACGACATCCGGATCGAATCAGCCGTTGAAGTTCCTCCCGCCTTTCACGCGCGCTACGACGCGGTTTCACGCAGCTACTTCTATCGCGTCGGTACGGCACCCGAAGCGTGGTCGCCGTTTCAGCGCCGCTGGTGCTGGCCGCTGCGCGCCGAGC
>JBQTID010000161.1:0-37817 GCA_052389275.1 Gemmatimonadota bacterium
GTCGTATTGCCGTTCTGGGCTTGCTGGTGCGGGCCGGGCCGGCAGGAAATGCCGCACGTGGATCGACTCGCTCGAGCATTCTCGGGCCAACGCGTGCGCGTCGTTGGCATGAACGAGGACGCGGATCCTGATGATGCGCGCGCCTTTTTGCGCGAGGTGCCGGTTACGTTCCCGAGTGTAGCAGGACGCGCGCGTTTGCGTTCACAGTACAAGTACCGTGGTCTCCCTTACACCGTGGTGCTCGATGCGCAGGGACGGGTGATCAAGGCGATCCACGGCTTCGGCGGAGATCTCGGCGAAGTGCGTAAGATCGTGGTCAGCGGTCTGGAGCAGATGAAATGAGCTCCTGCGGTCGTCAACGACGATGTTAAGAAGGAAGTAAGAAATCTTCGTCGCGATTCTTGCAAGACTACGCCTTTTTTACCTCGGCATTTCGCCGAGTCTCTCATCCAGCGTGAAGCTTGCATTCCGTGCGTTGAGCACCAGGACAATGGAGGCCGCCGTGATCACGATGGAGGCGAGAAAGAGATGTGCGCCGCCGTCGGTGAGCCCGAACACACCCCACGGATCCAGGATCTGCTTCCAGCTTGCAAGTGTCGATACGCTGTTCACCAGGAGCTGTGCCCAGGCCACGAACACGCGGAAGAGCCCCGCCGCCAGCGCGAGACCCAGCAGCACTTCAATCGCGCCGAGCGCCTGAATCGGGAGCGCGCCGAGATTCATTCGGTAGAAGTGCGAAAAGATACCTGTCGATCCCTCCGTCGCCACCAGCTTGTCGATGCCCCACGCGGCGAGGAAAATGCCCATGCCGATCCGGAGAATGGGCATGGTCCAGCGGGACAGGCCGATATTGGTCATGACGGTCCTTTTATTTCGTGATCACTTCCGCTGTGTAGCCGAGCTTCTTCACGGCTGCGATGATTTGCTCGATGGTCACCTTGGCGGGGTCGTGCGTGACCAGCGCCTGCTTCGTTTCATAACTCACTTCCGCCTTAGTGACGCCCGCGAGCTTTTCAATGATCTTGCGCGCAGCGATGGCGCAGCCGCCACATGTCATACCCTCGATTTTTAGTATCACGGTGTCCAGCTCGGCCGCAGTCGCCACCCGCGTGACCGCTGCAAAGGCGGGATGCCCGGCCGTGGCGGCCGGCGTCTCACATAGGTCGCAGATCGAGGCCGCACCAAGCGCGCTCGCTCCGGCCAGAGTCAAAAGAATTGCTTTCACTGTCATTATGTCGCCTCCACTTTCACACGAAAAATCTCAACCAATACGTGAAACTCCAGCCAACCAGCGCCAGAACGGTAGCACTCCACAAGATCGTCTTGTCCCGCCGGCGTTTCTTCGTGCGCGCCAGCTCTTCTTCGGGCTCACAAGCGCACTCGACAGCCGCTTGATTCCGGCCATACACAATATAGAAGCCGACGCCGATCAGCAGCGCCATCGCAACGGAGAAAATCGGTCGCAGCGGCTCGAAGGTGCTGGCCAGCCCGGCGCCCACACCAAACGTGACGAAAAGCAGCGGTCCAACGCAACAGAGCGAAGCGAGAAATGCCGCGGCCAGCGCGCCGATCGCCGCGAACACGCCCTTTTTCGAACCAGATCGTTCATTGCCGATCACTTCAGCCATGTTTTAGAACCTGACTCAACGCGTCGCGCAGACTCTCGAGGGCCTCCCGGCCTTCGCCCGCCTCGACCTTGCCCAGAACGCAGCTTTCCATGTGCGCGGCAACCAGCTCGGCGGCTACACCGTTTACGGCCTGCTTGAGCGCAGACACCTGAATCAGGATGCTGTCGCAGTTCTGATGCTCCGCGAGCATGCGCTTGATTCCCTGGACCTGCCCCGCGAGTCGCGACAGGCGGTTCTGTAGCGCGCGCTCGGCGGAATCGCTGAGATAGAGGCCGTCGGGATTCAATACGGGTAATGCCTGCTCACGAGCATCGCTCGATTCTTGTGCGTGTTTCAATGTGCCTCCTAAGCGCAACAGCTAAGTTTACCGACATCCGTGCCGAACGCCTGCGCGGTCAGCTTCATGCTTTCCGCCCACGTCAGGTAAGGGTGCAGCGTACCGGCCAGATCACGCGCGCTCAAGCCGAAACGGATGGCGAGCGTGGCCTCACCCATGAATTCGCCCGCGTTGGGCGCCACCGCATGCACACCCAGGATCTTTCCGGTACCTGCTTCGCTCACGATCTTGATCAGGCCGCGCGTATCATGGCTGACCAGCGCGCGCGGCACGTGCTCCATGGCAAGCGTGCTCACCTCGACGTGTAATCCGCGCTCGCGAGCCCTGGCCTCGGTCAGCCCCACCGAAGCAACCTGCGGCGATGTGAATGTGACCGCGGGCACGGCGCTGAGATCCAGCTCGTGCGGCGTCGCTCGGGGATCCGCCATGAGTGCGTTCTCGGCCGCGATGCGTCCGCCCGCTGCCGCCACGTAGACAAACCCGGGACCGCCGGTGACATCACCGGCGGCGAAGATATCCGGATGCGAGGTCCGCAGCGCCGCGTCCACTTGAATGAAGCCTTTCGACGTCAGCGTAACACCCGCCTCTTCCAGAGCCATGTCACGAGTGTTCGCCCGCCGCCCGGCGGCGACCAGCAGCCGCTGCGCGCGCAGCTGACCTTTCAGCGAGCCCTGCTCGATATGCACGACGATGCTGTCGCCATCCTGCTCGACGCCACTGGTCTTCACGCCGGTGTGAATCTCGATGCCTTCGGCCGCCAGATAGTCGCGCAGGGCCTCCGCAATCGTTGCGTCTTCACCCGGAAGCAGCTGCGGCATCAGCTCGATAACGGTGACTTTCACACCGAAACGCGCGAACGTCTGCCCCAGCTCCAGCCCAACTGCACTACCACCCAGAACGATCATCGATTTCGGCAGATCCGTCAGCTCCATGGCTGTCGTACTGTCGAGCGTGTCCACCTGATCGATTCCGGGAATGGGCGGTGCGGCCGGTGAAGTGCCGGTCGCGATCACGAATTTTCGCGCGCGGTGCTCCCCATCGCCGATGCGGACGCGCCCGTTGCCGAGCAGGCGAGCCCGTCCCTTCAGCAGAGCGATGCCGGGGTACGACGCGATGACGTCTGCATACTTCGCCTCGCGCAGCTCGGCCACGAGCTTCTCTTTCTGACCGATTACCGCGGTCCAATCAACCGACGGATCGCAGCCGGCAATACCGGGAAAGCCTTTTCGAGCTGCGTGATAATGCGCCGCGGCTTCGATCAGATTTTTTGATGGGATGCAGCCGACGTTCACGCAGGTGCCGCCGAGAGTGCCGCCTTCCGCAAGACCGACTCTCGCGCCCATGTCAGCTGCCTGAATCGCGGCCGCCACACCGGCGCCGCCGGTGCCAATCACCATGAGGTCGAAATCGGCTGGTGCGCCGTTTTTGCTCGCATCCGCAGCAGTGCTACTCCCTTTCAGACCGACGGTTTTCATGGAGCGCTCGCCTCCTTACAGCTGGCAGCAGAAATACCTATAGGGGTATTTTACAGCCACGGCGACTATCTGTCAAATGACGGGTCAGACCCGCTCCCGAGCAGCCGGCATCAGTTGTCGATGGGGAACCGTTCGCGCCCTCGATCGGGTTCGCCGGATGAACAGGAACAACTTCAACAACGGTGTACGTGATCTCACAGCGCGTAATCGGCACTGCGCTGGCGCTGGCGCTCGTTCTGGGCGCGGCGGCCTGCGACGGGCGCGAGCCGGGCTTCGCGCTGGGCGAGCCGGCGCCGGACGGGCGTCCGCAGTGCAGCATCGACCAGTCCCTGATCCTCAACGGCGGTCCCGGCAAGGACGGCATACCCGCACTCACGAATCCGAAACTGGTCGCAGCGCAGGACAACGGCGCGGACTACCTGCTGAGCAATGATCGCGTAATTGGGGTGGTCGTGAACAATCAAGCGATCGCGATACCGATCAACATCGGCTGGTGGCACGAAATCGTGAACCTCGACATCGGCACGCGGAAGGTGGCGGTGACGCACTGCCCGCTTACCGGTTCGAGTCTCGCTTTCGATCGGAATGCGGTGGGCGGCGGCGAATTCGGCGTCTCGGGTCTGCTGTTCATGAACAATTTAATCATGTACGACCGCACGACGCAGGAGTCCCTATGGCCACAGATGCTGCGCGGCGCGCGCTGTGGCGCGCGGAATGGCACCGCTCTGACCATGCTGCCGGTGATCGAGATGACATGGGCAGGCTGGCGTTCGCTGCATCCAGAGACGCACGTCGTTTCATCGCAGACCGGACACAGTCGCAATTATCGCCTGTACCCGTACGGCGATTACGATCGTCCCAGCAATGGTGAGGTGCTCTTTCCGATTCCTTTCCGTGACTCTCGCCGGCCGCCGAAGGAACGCGTGCTGGGTATCCCCGGCGCTGGCGGCGCGGCCATCGCGTTTCCGTTCGGCGCGCTGAGATCGATCGGATCCACGGCGGCGCTACACGTTACGGTCAGCGGCGCACCGGTCGTCGTGTTCTGGGATGGCACGCGCGATGCCGCCATGGCATACAAGCCGGCGCTCGAGGGACGATCGCTCACGTTCGAAGCACGCGGCGACCAATTGCGAGACGTCGAAACCGGAAGCAACTGGCGCATCGACGGCCGTGCGGTTGGGGGCACGCTCGCGGCATCGCAGCTCGAGCCAGTTGCCGAAGCATTCGTCGCTTACTGGTTTGCCTGGGTGATTTTTCATCCTGATACGAGATTATGGAACGCGCCGTAGTCCTTCTGGTCAGTGCAGGATTCGCGCTGCATCTGGCCGCCGCCGCGAGCGCGCCGGCGCAGGCGGTGGTTTGCAACGGGCCGCACTCGTCACCGCTGCTGACGCAGAACGGCTCGATCCGCACGCTGCCGCCGGGCACCGGCTGGGTTCAGGTCTCGGTGCTCGGGCAGCGCTATACGGAGTTTTTCAACTCGCGCGGTGCCAGGCAGGACTTTCTGGCAGACGCGAGCTTTACGACGCAATCCATTTTTGCCACTGCGGCGGTCGGGGTGTTTCCGGGATTGGATCTCTGGGCGCAGGTGCCCGCTCATCGATTGGCGGTGAACGCGGCGTCCGGAGGGAGCGAAAGCATCGGCATCGGTGACATTCGTATCGCCGCGCGTTTCGGCTCCGCGCTGGTCGGTGCGGATTGGCCGATTGCGGTCAGGGCGGGCGTGAAGATCCCGGCAAGCGAGTTCCCGGTAGATGCAACGGTGCTGCCGCTGACCGAAGGACAGCGCGACTGGGAACTCAGCCTCGAGTCAGGTCGGGCACTGGGGCTGTGGTCGCTCTACGTCGTCGGCTGGGCGGGCTATCGCTGGCGCGAAGAGCACGAGCGCGCGGCGCGCAGACCGGGTGACGAGCTGTTCGCGCATGCTGCAATCGGTGCGTCAGGTCGCGCGTTCACATGGGAGCTCGGTCTCGACGCATTGCGCGGTCGCCCGCCGCGCGCGCAGGGCCTCGTGCTCGAGTCCGATCGGCGCCGTCTCGTGCAGCTCGTGCCGACCGCCGGCTGGCGCGTCGGACCGGGCACATTCGATGTCGCGACGCAGATCCCTCTCGCCGGCCGAAATCTGCCGACCGGTATCGGCATCAGCTTTGGTTACCGTACTAGTTGGGGACAGCTTTGACCAATGAGATTTCCTTTGGGCTCGCATTTCTCGCGGGCCTGGTCTCGTTCCTTTCCCCGTGTGTGCTGCCGATCGTTCCTGGTTACGTGAGCTTCGTGACCGGACTCACGCTCGAGCAATATGGCGGCGCGCAGGCCGGCGCAGTGCGCAGGCATGCTGCCCTGCATTCCGGCCTCTTCGTGCTGGGATTCTCGCTCGTGTTCGTCGCCCTGGGCGCGACTGCGACGGCGCTCGGCGGCTGGTTGTTCGCCGCGCTGCCGGTGCTCCAGCGCGTAGGCGGCGTGCTACTGATCGGGTTCGGACTTTTCCTGACCGGCCTGCTGCGACCCGGGTTCCTTGGTCGAGACCGACATTTCCGGATCGGATCGAAACCCGCGGGAAGGATCGGGTCGCTTCTGACCGGCGTCGCTTTCGGTGCGGGCTGGACACCCTGCATCGGACCCGTGCTCGCTTCCATGCCTGCGACGCTGGGTGCAACCGATCGAGCGCGCCGCGGGTGCGTTTCTGATTCTGGTCGGGATTCTGCTCGCCACGGGCCAGTTCGCCGTGCTCGCCGCCTTCATCTCCCGCTACGGACAATTTATCAATCTGGAGCTTTGAAATGGCGATCAGGAGTCACCTGACGAAGATCGCGGTCCTGGCCAGCGCGGTCGCGGCGCCTGCCAGCGCTCAGGATGCGGGATTGAAGGACGTCGGCTACGATCGTGGCAATCCGAATGCAGCGGTCACAGTTGTGGAGTTTGGAGATTTCGGTTGCACGGCGTGCGGGCATTTCGCACGCGAGAGTTTTCAACGCGTGGAAGACGAGTTCATCAAAAGCGGTATCGTCTTTTGGAAATACGTTCCCTTCGTAGCAGGCTTACCCAACGGAGCGGCCGCCGCGCGCGCGGCGGAGTGCGCAGCAGAACAAGGCACCTTCTGGGCGATGCACGACCGTCTCTATGCGGACCAGAGCCGCTGGCTCAGGGAGCGCGACCCGAAAGGCGCTTTCGCTTCGTATGCGCGTGAGATCGGTGTCGACGTCGCACAATACGAATCATGCTATCGCGAAAATCGCGGCAAGGCGCGTACACGCCGAAACAACAGCGTGGCGCGCGAGCTGCGAGTCCGCGCTACGCCGACCTTCTTCATCAATGGCCGCGCCGTGCAAGGCGTACTGCCCTTTGAAACCTTTCGTACCTTGCTCCATAACGCTGCGGGCCATTGATCAACGATTCACGCGAGGGTTCCATGAGACGTTTCGTTCTTCCGGGTATGCTGCTGATTGCGTGTCTGGTTCTGGCGAGCTGTACGAGTGAGCGAAGCGGGTCGGTGGAGCCGAATGGGGAAGACTCGAGCCAGGGCGGAGCCGGAACGGTCGTAATCCGGCTCACGGAGAGCCTTCAGTTTCAGCCGGCGAGCATAGAGATCGATCCGGGCACGACCGTTCGATGGGTCAACGATGCCGCGATTTTTCACACCGTGACGCCCAACAACGCCAGGCAACCGGGGGTTTGGGCGCGGCGTGGTATGACGACCGCAGGCGAGACGTTTTCGCACACTTTCGCTACGGGCGGTCAAAGCTACACGTATCACTGCGAGCCACATGAGGCGTTGGGCATGCGCGGCACGGTGCGCGTGCGCTGATCTACTCGGCCGATCAGCTGAGCACGTAACGCTTCAGCCGCATGAGCGCCGACTGCAATCCCTCGGCAAATGCAGGATGCACGAATTCAGCATCAACGAGCGTCTGCGCGCCGGCGTCCGCCGCAATAGTCGCCAAGAAAATATGGATGAGCTCGGCCGCCTCGGCTCCCGCGATGGTCGCGCCCAGAATGCGTTCCGTCGCCGGATCAATAAGAACTTTGATCAGTCCCGCCGGTTCGTCTGTTTCGATGGCACGCGCAATGTTGCCGAACGGAAATGTGGCGATTTCGTATGCGACGTTCTTCTCCCGGGCCTCGCGTTCCGTGAGCCCGATGCCGGCGACTTGCGGATCCGTAAACGTCGCGTGCGGAATCAGCCGGTCCCGGCGCCTGCGATCGCCACGCCCGAGCACAACGTCATAGAGCAGACGGTGATCGTCCCATGCGGCATGCGTGAACTGCGGCCCGCCCGTCACATCGCCCGCCGCATACACGCCGCTGACGTTCGTCCGGTAGCTGTCATCGACACCGATGTACCCATGGTCATCCCGCTCGATACCTGCCGCATCGCAGCCCAGATCATCCGTGTTTGGCCGGCGGCCGGTGGCAACCAGCAAGTGCGTTCCCGTGATCGTTCCATTGGAGGTTTGGACTTCGAGTCCGCCCAGACGCTTGCCGATCCGCAGCACGGCGGCCCCGAGCCGCAGTAATATTCCTTCCTGTCTGAATACGTGTTCGATCACCTCTGAAACATCCTCGTCTTCGCGCGCCAGCAGATGATCATTTCGGTCGATGATCGTGATCTCCGAGCCGAAGCGTCGAAAGGCCTGGCCCAGCTCACAGCCAATGTAGCCGCCTCCCAAAATGATCAGATGCACTGGCAGCTCGTTCAACTCCATGACCGACGCATTGTCGAGCCAGTCGACTTGGTCGAGTCCTTCGATGCGCGGAATCGCCGGACGAGTGCCGACGTCGACAATTACAGTCTCTGCGGAGTGGCGCTCCCCGTTCAGCTCGATCTCGTGCGCGTCTACGAAGCGCGCGTGGCCGCGCTCGAGCGTGAGTGTCTCGCCGGCGCGCGCAAGGCGCTTTTCGCTGTTGCGGCGCCATTGCTGCACCAGCTCATTCT
Source organism: Gemmatimonadota bacterium (assembly GCA_052389275.1). Classification (GTDB taxonomy): domain Bacteria; phylum Gemmatimonadota; class Gemmatimonadetes; order Longimicrobiales; family RSA9; genus CBJLQC01. The sequence goes on from JBQTID010000161.1 coordinate 8,374, forward strand.
TGCGGCGAATGACTGCCGGAAAGTCGACGCGCACAGCCGCATGAATACCCAGCCGCGCGCCGGTTCGTGCAACATGCGCGGCGCGCGCGCTTGCGATGAGAGTTTTCGTCGGCGTGCAGCCGTAATTCGCGCAGGTTCCGCCGACGTGTTTTCGTTCGGCCAGCAGCACTCGCTTGCCCGCCTCCGCGAGGCGGGCGGACAGCGGACTGCCGGTTTGTCCAGCCCCGATCACAATGACATCCCAGTGCACCGGCGCACACTCCGTGTTTTAATGAGTCGTAAGCAGGCCCGGAAGCAGCACGCCGTCCGGCGCACTAAACGCAAGGCCGAGCAGCGCGGCAATCAGTGGTGCAATGTTCTCGAGCCGCAGATCCGGAACCACGGCACCTCTACGAATGCCGGCTCCGGATGCTACGAAGCCGGTGCGCATGGCAGCATCGTCCGGGTGGTATCCGTGCGCGCCGCCCGCATCGGCGCGCACCGCCGGATCGGCGCCCAGGCGGTCGAGCTCGTCACGTTCGATGATTCGAAACAAGTTCCGCTCACCCGGCGAGACCGCGTCCAGGATTTCCCGAACCGCATGACAGCACCTATGTGCTTCGGCCAGCCACACTGAAATTATCCGCGCGCAACCGCCCCGTTGCTTCATGCTCGACTTCCTCGAGCAATCCACTGGGTATGGCGGCGTCGCGAATCGGGCGATCTCATCGGCGGCTGCATCGGTAGGCCAAATGTCGGGAATATTCCAGTCGATCCGCGCACCGACGGTGACCGGCCATGAGACAGCCGCGCCGGCAGGGCGCCGGTCACAATGGTGGTGTGCGCGGGATACGTCAGCGCGGGAAACACGCTGTGCACTGAGGTGGCGTAGGCACCTTCCCAGGCAAGCTGCTGAAGCGTCGGCGCGGGCCAGGTTTCATCCTGGCAGAATTCCGGTCGAAACGCGTCCATCGAGACGAGGACTACGTGCTCGACCGGCATTCAGTCCGATGACCACGGTTTCGATTCTTGCACACTCGACGTGTTGATGATGGTTCCTCGCAAATTGGGTGTGAAGCTGCATGCAGCCGCAGCGTGTCGCGTCGGCCAGGAGGGGTTGGGATCAAGGTCACCCGCGACCCGCTGCGACTACAGCATCTTCGCATTTCGCCAACCCGCCGAGTGGCGGGAACAGTTCCCTGTTGCGCTCCCGCGCAGCGCGAGCTCGTGAGGCAATCACTGTGCCCTGTATGTGCCCTGTTGCAATCCGTGCAACACAGATGCGCGCGCTTGCGTCCGTGTAACGAGCTCGTGCGTTGGCAGCAGGCGCGGACGCCCGGCCGTTTCAACGAAGTCGATTCTGGAACCATTCGCAGAGCATCAGGGTTGGCGGAGCATGGACGCGATCGCGCTGAGCGGTGCGAGCGTGCGGCTGGTGCAACGTGAAGAGCCGGCCGTCACGGGAGCGCAGGGGCCGTGTCTGGAACGCAACCAGGCGGTTATCTACCGCGGACCGTGGAAGCAGGTGTGTGACGATGATGGTCACGTCCTCGAGCGCGGCAGACGGATGGCGGTATGTGACAAGACATTCCGCCTGTATCAGCAGGCGCCCTACGAGGCGGACATCTTTCTGGCAGCCGCTGGTGGAAGTGCCGCTCGAGCAGGGTGGACCCGGCTCCGACTGCTGTTGAGCGCGTGAATCGGCCGCCGGACCTGTCCGCTACAGTGCTGTCGGGGCTGATTGCCGGTGTTGTGTTCATCGTGCTCGACATAACCCTGGTGCCGCTGTTCGGGCTGGGCAGTCCCTGGGAACCGGTGCGCATGATCGCCGCCATCGTGCTTGGGCGTGACGTGTTGCCGCCGCCCGCTACTTCTACGGCTTTACCACGCTGTTCCCCTGGTTTGCCGACGCACGCAACTGGATCAGCGTGCTCATTCATCTCGCGTGGGGAATGGTACTCCCCTGGTCGTATGACGCTATTCTGGCAAGGAGAAAGCATGAGCAGGTATCAGCCAGTTAGAAATGCTGCGATCGTCAGCTTGCTGCTCATGACGGCGACGCCGGCGCACGCACAGGATGAAGTAAAAAAGAGCCAGACCGGCACCGTATCGCAGATGATCCACAATACGCGCGTGCTGCTCGTTTACGACCGTCCTGTGGCCCGTGGGCGGACGCTGTTCGGGGATGTGGTCAAATGGGGCGAGGTGTGGAATCCCGGCGCGAATGCGGCAACCTTCATCGACGTGAACGCGCCCGTGCTCGTGGCAGGCAAGGAGCTGCCAGCCGGCAGGTACAGTGTGTGGGCGATTCCGCGGCCGCAGGCCTGGACCGTGATCTTCAGCAAGAAGCACGATGTCTCGCACTCGGATTATCCGAAAGGCGCCGACGCGCTGCGAGCCGAGGTGCGTCCGCGCTCTGGCGCGCACATGGAGACGCTAGCGTTCTATTTCCCGGTGGTCGGCCCCGATTCCGCGGTTCTGCACTTGCACTGGGGATCGACCGTTGTGCCGCTCACGATTCGGCTGAAGCTTCCGTAACAGGTGCGCTGCGATCCATACGACGTGTCGCCAGAACGTGGAGACGGCACACGCGTTGCCATGCATTGCGCGTATGCTGATACCGCTAGCATCCAATCGGCCTGAAATCCGCTATGCGTGGTGCGGGCCGGCGGCCCTGGTGATCGACACGAGGGGGCAGGCAGGCAACCACCCCATCAGCGGCTTCTTTTTCCGCCAGTGCCGGTTTCTCAAGGACATTCGCCTCACGATCCGCGGCGACCAACCGTACATGTGCACGATCTGCGAAGCGAATCCCGCTACGCTCGAGCTCACCTACATCTATCCGGAAGTGGAGGCAGGTGGTGGCGGAGGCAGCGGGTCCGGCGGATTGGGTAAAAAGGACGGGCTGTTGTTCCGCAATCTCGATCTTCGGATAATCTACCGGGTGCATCCTGCTTCACTCGAGATCAAGCTTTTCATCACAAATCGATGGCAGCATGAAATCACGGTTCCAGTGACGTGGTTCTTGTCCGCCGATTATGCAACGGTGGACGAAGCGCAGTTTGGCCAGTTACAGGACCGCGCGGAGGTGCACACGTCGACCGCTGACGGTTTGAGCTTCCAGTACCTGCATCGGCAGCTGCCATTCGCCACTCACATCAGCGCGAGCGGCGCCGACTGGTCGTATCACAACGATCGGGTCAGCGCAGACGTTCACCTGCCACGGCAGACTACGCGGGAGCTGTCGCTGATCGTGCGCGCCATTGATGCCGAACGGGAGATGAGCGATGAGGACGCGCACGCGCGTGAGGCGCGTCTAGTAACCTGGTTGGACGACGTCGCGCAATTCCATGCGCCGGCGGAAACGCCGATTGTCGAGATCGCCAACCGCTCGCTGCACGACCTGGGATCGTTCGCACTGCTCGAAGGTTCGCATAATGAATGGCTGGTGCCCGGCGCAGGCGTGCCGCTGTATCAAACCGTATGGGGACGCGATGCGCTCACCGCTACCTGGCAATCCGCGCTGTTCGACGGCGCAGACATGCTACAGGATGTGCTGCATTTTCTGGCGCGTTTGCAAGGCACGCGCGTGGACCCCGAGCGCGACGAGCAGCCCGGCCGCATCATCAACCAGGCGAAAACGGATCCGCTGTCGCGCATTGGCGTGACTCCATTCGACCGCTACTACGCCGACGTTGCAAGCCCGTTCATGTTCATCATTGGGCTCGGCTTTGCGTATACGGTGACCGGTAGACGCGAGCTGGTCGAGCAGCATTGGGATGCAGCACGAGCGGTAATGGATTGGGCGCGTGAGTACGGCGACCGGGATGGTGACGGATACATCGAGTATCTCACGACGTCGCCACAGGGCCCCACGCACCAGAGCTGGAAAGACAGCGAAAACGGCGTCGTCGATGAATGCGGAAACGCGATTCAACCACCGATCGCGCCGTGTGAGACGCAGGGCTACTACTATGTCTCACTTCAATACATGGCTGCGCTGTCTGCCGTCCTTGGCGACCACCGCGGCGCGGCCGAGCTGTGGCGCGAAGCCGCGCAGTTGAAGGAACAGTTCAACCGCGAGTTCTGGATGGAGGATGAGGGATTCATCGCCTTCGGCCTCGATCCGGACAAGCAACAGATCCGCGCACTCACATCGAACGCTGGCCAATGCATCGCCACCGGCATTGTCAGTCGCGGGCACATGCCACGCCTGGTGCGCCGGTTGTTCGCGCCCGACCTGTTCAGTGGCTGGGGTATCCGCACGCTGTCCTCGAAAAATCCCGCGTACAATCCGCTCGACTACCATTTAGGGAGTGTGTGGCCGGTCGAGAATGCGACGATCGTGTTCGGGCTGCGGCGCTACGGCTTCAACGAGCGGGCGCTACAGCTCACGCGCGCACTCTACGACCTCGCTCGTTTATGGCCCGGCGGAAGGAGCCCCGAATGCGTGGGCGGCTATGACCGTACGGAACTGAGCCATCCGGGCAGTTATCCGCGCTCGAATCGGCCGCAGGCGTGGAACCAGAGCGTGTTGCCGTTGCTCATGCAATCGCTCATGGGCGCTGTGCCGTTCGCGCCGGCGAAGCTGCTGATGGTCGATCCGATTCTGCCGCCCTGGCTGCCGGAGCTCACGGTGAAGAACCTGCGGGTCGGTGACGCACGCGTTTCGCTACGATTCTGGCGCGAGGCTGGCGGTAAATCGAAGTACGAGATCCTGGAGAAGACCGGACGCGTACGTGTGATCAGGCAAGCGTGGATCGAGTCGTTTCCGACAAACATCTGGGACCGTGTCAAAGATCTCGCCGGCAGCATTGGCCGGCGGTAGGGAGGTTGTGATGCCGAAGCCGTTGCGTGAGCAGGTGATTGTGATCACCGGCGCCTCGAGTGGCATCGGGCTCGCCACCGCGAATGCGGCGGCTCGTGCCGGTGCGAAAGTGGTACTCGCCGCGCGCAATGCGCGCGATCTGGAGAGTGCTGCCGCAGAAATCGAACGGGAAGGCGGTGAAGCGATCGCTGTTGCGACCGATGTAGCCGATTTCGCGCAGGTGCAGGCACTGGCAGCACGGTCGATCGAGCAGTACGGCCGCATCGATAGCTGGGTCAACAACGCGGCCGTCAGCTCGTATGCGTCTTTTACCGAACAATCGATCGACGACTTCCGTCGCATTATCGAGGTCAATTTTCTCGGTCAGGTTTATGGTGCGAAAGCCGCGCTGCCTCACCTCGAGAAAACCGAAGGTGCTCTGATCTGCGTTGGCAGCGCGCTTTCGGATCGCGGTGTGCCGCTTCAGGGTGCGTACTGCGCGTCGAAGCACGCGCTCAAGGGGTGGATCGATTCGCTACGAGTCGAGCTGCTGCACGAGGGGTCGAAGGTGCGCGTCACGCTGATAAAGCCCAGTTCGATCAACACGCCACTCTTCAATAAAGCCAAGACCCAGCTCGGCGTCGCGCCGCAGCCGATTCCGCCGGTGTATGATCCGCGGCTCGCGGCCGAAGCGATTCTGCGCGCCGCGATCAGCAATGAGCGTGACGTATTCGTTGGCGGCGCGGGCAAAGCCCTTTCACTTGCCGAACGGATCAGCCCCAAGCTGGTCGATATGCACCAGCTCAAGACCGGTTTCGATGCGCAAAGAACCGATTGGCCGAAGCCGGCAAGCGCCGCAAACAATTTGTACGCTGCACTGGAATATGATGGCGGTGTATCGGGTGATTTTCTGGAAGACTTGAACCGGCGAAGCGCATATCAGCGCGTCGATGCACATGTGGTTGCGGCGGCGCTGTTGAGCGCAGTTGCACTCGGGATCGGCGCCAGAGCGCTGGGGCGGCGCCACCCTGCTACGGCGGTCGTGCTGGCGGTTTGCGCCGTCGGGTTTGCCGGGAAAGCGGCGATCGCCGCTGTCTTCGAGCGCTGACGGTACCTAGTGGACTGTTTCTCAATTAAGTGCGGTGCGCGTGAACTGGGTGTTGACGGCCACTAGGAACTAGGAACTAGGTTCTAGGTTCTAGGTTCTAGGTTCTAGGACTAGGTTCTAAGTGGTCTTAGATCCCAGGTCCTATTCCTAGATCCTATTCCTGGTTCCTAGTTCCAAGTTCCTAGTTCCCAGGTTGCTTTGTTCATATATGATGAAGGTGCTACAAATCAAGCAAAGCCAATCCGGTCACCTCATCCGTTGCACGGCGCAGTTCATCAGGAAGCTCACGTACGATCAGCTCGAGTGTAGGACGCACAAAAGCTTCCAGGAGGTGCCCTCCGCGTGTGCCGCCATCGCGTCCGGCAACCACGACGTGCGCGTGAAGCTTTACATTGCCGGTGCTGCTCAATGCGAGATTACCGATCAGCGACACCGCCTCCACTTGCTCGGATATGGGAATCGGTATGTAGTCTTTTGTCTGCCAGTCCCAGTAAGCCAGGGTTACGCGCTCAAACGCTCCCACACCGATCACCTCGGCCGCCGTGATCTCGTGATCGCGCGCGAATTGGGAGATTGCTGATACGACCTCCTCGCCGATATCGAACGCGACTACGAACGTGCGCACGTTACCGGCAAACATCTCTCTTTTTTTCATGCCTGCCGTGCCTTGGCCAAAGCCGAGTGCACGACCTCGGCAGAATGCAATGCCCGCCTGCTGGTGAGCTGCCGAATTTGTTCGCGGCAACTAAACCCGTCCGCGATGATGACGGTTTCCGGACTTGCGGTACGGACACGCGGCAGCAGCACACGCTCGCCGATCAGACGGGAAACTTCGAATTTGTCGCGCTCGAATCCGAACGAGCCCGCCATGCCACAACAACCCGAATCCAGCAGCTCGAATTCCATATGTAACCTGGTCAATATCTTCGTATCCGCGTCCATGCTCATCACAGACTTTTGGTGGCAGTGTCCGTGAAGCAGCGCGGGCTGCTCGAGCTTTGGCAATGCGAAATCGGCGGCCCTCTGGCTTAGGAATTCACCGAAAAGAAAAACCTGCCGGGACAGCCTCCTGGCATCCATGTGGTTGGGTAACAGGTTCGGCAGCTCATCGCGAAAAACGGCGGCACAGCTCGGCTCGAGAACAACAATCGGAATTCCCGCTGTTATCTGCGGTCCGAGCTCGCGCATGATTTGCTTCAGCTGCCTTTGGGCGAGTCCGAGAAAACCGAAATCGTACAACGGCCTGCCGCAGCACAGGGAGCGCTGCGGGATCGCCACTTGAAAGCCGGCCTGCCGCAGCACCTCCGCGCCTGCCCGTAGAGTTTCAGGATAAAAGTGATTGTTGAATGTGTCCGGCCATAGTATCACGTCGGCGCCCCGAATGCGCTGCCTCTGAGCGTTGAACCATGAGCTGAAGGTTTGCCGCGCGAACGATGGCAGTTCCCGTTCCGGTGCGAGGCCGCCAAGCGCCTTTACTGCCTCCTTCAAGCCGCGCGTCTGGCTAATGAAGTTGACGAGTTGCGGTGCATACGAGGCCAGACGTGCCGTCCAGTAAACGAGTCCCATGGCGTAAGCGCTGCGAGGACGGATGCGGCGCTCGTAATAATGCGCCGCGAATTCGGCTTTGTAGGTGGCCATATCCACGCCGACAGGGCACTCGCGCCGGCACGCTTTGCACGCGAGACAGAGATCGAGCGCCTCCTTTACGTGCCGGTCCCGCCAGCCTCCATGCAGAACATCGCCCTGCAACATTTCGTGCAGCAGGTGCGCGCGTCCGCGCGTCGAGTGCCGCTCCTCGAGCGTAACCATATAGCTCGGACACATCGTGCCGCTGTCGGTCTTGCGACATTCGCCCACGCCGACACAGCGCAGCGCTGCGTGCGCGATACTGCCGTTGTCAGCCGGCAGACCGAAATGTGTCTTGGGCGCGGCGGGCCGATAGTTGACACCGAGCCGAAGATTAACGTCAATCGGGTAAGCATCGACCAGCTTGCCCGGATTCATGCGGCCAGCGGGATCCCAGATCGACTTGAACTCGCGGAACGCCTGGATCAGCTCAGGCCCGAACATCTTCTCCAGCAACTCACCTCGCGCCTGGCCGTCGCCGTGCTCACCGGACAGCGATCCGCCCATTCGCAGGACGAGATCAGACGCTTCGTCAAGAAACGAACGAAATCGCCGAATCCCTGCGCGCGTGATCAGATCGAAGTTGATGCGCGTATGCACGCAGCCCTGGCCGAAGTGACCATAGAGGGCGCCATGGTAATTGAATCGCTTGTACAACGCGCGCAGCGAACGCAAGTAATCCCCGAGTTTTTCAGGGGCGACCGCCGAGTCTTCCCAGCCCTCCCAAGTCGGGTCCTGACCTTCCACAAACGCGGTCGCGCCGAGTCCGCTCTCACGAATTTGCCAGACGAGACGCTCCTCTTCGCGGTCGGCGTAGAGCTTCATCCTGGGCGTCTCGCGCGCGCGCTGTAGTGATGCCATGCACTCCCTGGCGCGCTCGTCCGCTTCGGCCTTTGTATCGCCGCCAAATTCGGCGATCAGCCAGCCACGGCCGGCCGGCAGCAGGTCCAGATTTTCCGGATGCAGTCCTTTCCGTTTCAGGTCGTCAACCAGCACGTCATCGATACCTTCCAATCCGATCGGGCCGAACCGAACGACATCCATGACCGCGTCAGCAGCTGCCGCGCAATCCCGATAACCGAGCACAAGCACCGATCTGGCAGGCGGGCTATGCACCAGCCGCAGCTTTGCCTCCAGCACGGTCACGCAGGTTCCCTCCGAGCCGACCAGCGCGCGCGCCACGTGAAAGCCGTTTTCGGGCAGCAGCTGGTCGAGGTTATAGCCGGACACACGACGCGGGATTTTCGGATAGCGGTCGCGGATCAGCTGCTCGTAGCGGTCGCGCAGCGCTTTCAACCGCAGGTAGATTTCCGCTTTGCGGCCACCTGCTTCCACAATGTCCTCGAACTCGTCATCACTCGTGCTTCCAACCCGCAGCCGGTATCCATCGTAGGTCAGAATCTCGAGCTCTTCGACATTGTCATCGGTCTTGCCGGCCATCAGCGAGTGCACGCCACACGAGTTATTCCCGATCATGCCACCCAGGGTGCAGCGGTTGTGCGTCGCCGGGTCCGGCCCGAACGTCAGCGTATGCCGCTCCGCCTGCTCACGCACCCGATCGAGCACGACGCCGGGCTGAACCCGCACGCGCCGTGACTCGGGATCAAGCTCGACAATGTCATTCACGTATTTGGAGAAATCGAAGACCACCGCCACGTTGCAGCACTGTCCGGCGAGGCTGGTGCCACCGCCGCGCGCAAGCACGGCCACGTCCTGATCGCGGCAGATCGCGACCGCTGCGATGACATCCTCGATATTTTTCGGGAGGATCACTCCGATCGGTACCTGCCGGTAATTCGATGCGTCCGTTGCGTACAGAGCGCGACTACCATCATCGAAGCGTACTTCACCAGCAAGCTCGGCGCGCAACCTGTCGGCAAGCCGGGAGTCAGACTGCGTACTTCTGGGCATCGGCAGCTTTCAGTTCGAGCCCCAGACCAGGTCGCGACAAGTCCGGACCCAGCTCACCAGCGAGCGGCACGGGTGCACCTTCGAACAGCATGGCTTCGATGCGCGCATGGTCGTGAAAATACTCGACGTGAACTACGCGGCGCAGTGCGCAGCAGGCGGCAACGTGCAGGGCGGGAGCTGTGTGCGCGGAGAGCGGCACGTAGTGCGAGTCGCAAAGCGCACCGGCCGCAAGAAATCCCGTTATGCCGCTACAGCGCGTGGCGTCGGCCTGAAGGACGTCGACTGCTCCTGCTTCGAGCATCCGGCGAAAGTACGGCGGGTCATATCCATACTCGCCTGCGGCGATGTCCATCCCCGCGGGCGCGCGATCACGCAACAATCGGAGTCCTTCCAGATCATCGGACGGGACCGGCTCCTCGAACCAGCTCACGCCCTCACACGCAAACTGCTCCGCGAAGCGCAATGCTTCCTTGCGCGTGTACGCGCCGTTGGCATCGACGAAGAGCTCGGCATCAGCACCAATCGCCGTTCTCGCCGCCCGCACTCGCTCGAGATCCCGCGCAGTTTGCCGGCCAACTTTCATTTTGACGCGGCTAATGCCGCGGCTTATCCATCCCTCCAATTGAGCCTGGAGCTCCGGGATCGAATAGGAAGTAAATCCGCCGCTACCGTAAACGGGTACGTGATCGCGTACTTGACCGAGCAATGTGGCCAGCGGCACGCCTAGCAAACGTGCTTTCAAATCCCATAGTGCAACGTCTACCGCCGAGATCGCCATCGCGGACAGCGCTGTCGCACCCAGATTTCTGACATGCCGCTGCATGGCGTCCCATGCGGCGGGCACCGCCATCACATCGTGGCCGATCAGCAAGTCCGAGAAGTGCTCTGCAATGAAATGCGCACAGGCCGCATCGGCATACGTGTATCCGAGGCTCCACATGTCTGCGCCGCGCACCTTCACCACGACGATGGTCGTCGCGTTCCATTCCAGCGTGCCATCCGATTCCGGCGACTGCGTTGGCACTTTGTAGGCTGCGACGTCGACCGTATCGATGCACGCCCGGCGCATGATCAATCGTGTATGACCTCTTTGACTTTCGCCTTGGCTGTTTGCTTTATGATGCCAATCGAGTCTTCGTCACCTTTCACTATGGAAGACATGACCGCCTTCGCGTGCTCGAACGTGATGTGAGGCGGTAGCGGCGGCACGTTTGGATCGGTGATTGCTTCCACGACCACGGGCCGGTCCGCGCCAAGCGCGCGTTCCCAGGCCCCAGCGACCTGGTCTGGATGATCTACGCGTATGCCCTCCAGGCCGAGCAGCTCGGCGTAGCGAGCGTACGGGAAATCCACTACGAACTGTGACGCTTCGAATTTCGGATTGCCTACGAACGCACGCTGCTCCCACGTGACCATATTCAGGTCATTATTGTGCAGCACGAGCACGATCAACCGCGGATCGCTCCAGCGCTTCCAATACTGCGATATCGTGATGAGCTCGTTCATGCCGTTCATCTGCATGGCGCCATCTCCTACCAGTGCGATGACGGCCCGCTCGGGGTAGGCGAATTTGGCGGCAATGGCATAGGGCACGCCGGACCCCATGGTCGCCAGAGTGCCAGACAGCGACGCCCGCATGCCGCGGCGAATCTTCAAATCGCGGGCATACCACGTCGCGCCAGAGCCGGAGTCGCACGTCAGTATACAGTTGTCCGGCAGCTGGGCGGATAGCTCCCAGAACACACGTTGCGGATTGAGCGGGTCGGCGTCATTGCGGGCGCGCGCTTCGACAATTTCCCACCACGAACGGACGTTCTCCTCGATCTTCTCACGCCAGGCACGCTCCGACTTTCGTGCCAGCAGCGGCAGCAGCAGGCGAAGCGTTGCGCGACTGTCACCAATCAGATTGACTTCCATCGGATATCGAATCCCGATCATTCGACCATCGATATCGATCTGGACGGCGCGCGCCTGATCCCATGCCGGCAGGTACTCCGAGTATGGAAAGCTGCTGCCAATCATCAGCAGCGTATCGCAGTTCTCCATCATGTCCCAGCTCGGCTTGCTGCCGAGCAGGCCGATCGGTCCTGTCACAAAGGGCAGATCATCCGGCAGCACATCCTTGCCGAGCAGCGCCTTTGCCACGCCGGCACCCAGCAGATCGGCAACCGCAGTGATTTCTTCCAGGGCACCGCGTGCGCCCTGCCCGACCAGCATTGCAACGCGTTCACCCTGATTCAGAATCTCGGCAGCTCGTTGCAATTCCCCAGCGGCCGGCACGACAACCGGCGGCGAATAGCCGAGGCCGCCCGGAACAAACCCATGCTTCCGCGGCGTCGACTTGACTGCTATTTCATCTTGAATATCGCTTGGAAAGATCAGACACGTGACGCTTCGCTCGACCTGCGCAATTCGCATGGCCCGATCGACCACGTCGGGCAATTGCGCAGGCACCGTTACCATTTGGGTATATACGCTCACGTCCTTGAACAGCGTGATCAAATCCACTTCCTGCTGGTAATTCCCGCCCAGCGCGCTGCGGGCCTGCTGCCCTACAATCGCAAGCACCGGCTGGTGGTCCAGGCGCGCGTCGTACAAACCGTTCAGCAGATGGATCGCGCCCGGACCGGACGTAGCGAGACATACGCCAACTTCATTTGTGAATTTCGCGTGAGCACACGCCATGAACGCGGCCATCTCTTCGTGTCGAGCCAGAATGAAGTCCGGATCGCCGTTGCTGCGCTGTAGCGCGCCCATGATGCCGTTGATACCGTCACCCGGGTAGCCGTAAATGCGGTGGACGCCCCATTGCTTCAGTCGCTCGATCAGGAAGTCGGCTACGCTGACAGCCATGTTATACCTCGCTTATTCATCCGCGGCAAAAGCGATCGTGCTCAACAGCGCGTTCTCCGCCTGCCGCGAGTCTAGACGTGTATGCTGTACCGGCTCGCGATTGGAGTAGGCCGTGAGCTCAACGCGCGCATCTCGATCCGAGGCATTCAGCAGACACACGGTCTCATGGCTGAGCATCTGTGGCTCGGGGCCGTGGCTCCACGACGGGATATAGCCTTCGGCGATTGCCCAGACCCGACGTCCAATCTCCATGGCCGATGCTGGCGCAAGAGCCATTCCTGTCGCTCTGCTGCGACAGACGGCTCATGGTTCAGTATCGTGTTACCGCGCGAGCGACAAGCTGAGCACGGCTGCGGCAATCGCGCCGCATACGAGCCAGCCGATATGCGTGCTCGACCAGAGCCAACTGCTGAACGTGCGTGCCTGCTCGTCGAATACGCCGTGTGCACCGCGATCACCGGCAAGCGGAGCGTCGACATTGTCCTTGCGGTGTTTGTGCGCGTGTCCCGCGGGCAACTCATCCGTTTCCTGAGATTCCCACCCACGAACCGCCAGGTACTTGTCCAGCAGACCGGGGATCAGGCGCTGCCCGATGATCGCCTTGGCCACGCTCCACGCGATCCACATTTCGCGTTTTGGGTGGAGCGCCGCATGCACGGCCGCGCGCGCGATCACTTCGGGCTGGTAAATTGGCGGCACGGGCTGCGGATGCCCGGCGAGCCGGTTGCGCACAACCTCGAACTGCGGCGTGTTCACGGCGGGCAATTGCAGCATCGTAATCGCAATGCGGCTTCGCTCGTGCAGCAGCTCACTGCGCAGTGAATCCGTGAAGCCACGAATCGCTGCCTTCGAAGCGCAATACGCGCTCTGGAGCGGAATCGACCGGTAGGCGAGCGCCGAGCCGATCTGGATGATGACGCCGGCGTTTCGCGGCCGCATGTGGCGCAGCGCGGCAAGCGTGCCATGCACGTAGCCGAGATAGTTCACTTCCATGACGCGCCGGAACTCTTCCGGCGTAATCTCGGTTACGGGCGAGAAGACCGAGACCATGGCGTCGTTGACCCAGATGTCGATGCGGCCCCATTCGGAGACCACGCGGTCGGCTGCTGCGTCGACAGCTTCTGCGTCCGCAACGTCGAGTGGCAGGATGAGCGCTTCGCCCCCTCTCTCGCGTGCATCGCGCGCAGCGCCTTCCAGCCCATCGACCCCGCGCGCGATGAGCGCGACCTTGGCTCCCTCTTCCGCAAAGGCGCGGACAATCGCTCGGCCGACACCGCTCGATGCACCAGTCACAACCGCGATGTGGTTGCGCAGCTTCCGTTCTGCCATTCAGCCTCCGCGCTGAGCCATTTTGCCGGGCTCGACTGGCTGGCCGCGTTCTGCCTTGTCGATTGCGTCCGCCGCGCCGATCAGCGCCAGATGCGTGAGTGCCTGCGGATAGTTGCCCAGCAGCTCACCCGATTCGGGATTGATCTGTTCGGACATCAGTCCGAGATCGCTCGCGTATGCGACGACGCTCTCGAACACGCCATGCGCGTCATCAACGCGACCTTGGCGTGCAAGGCAGTCCACGAGCCAAAAGCTGCACGCTGTAAACGCACCTTCAATCCCGGGAAGTCCATCCGGCGCGACGTACCGGCGAAGCAGACCTGTGTCCGCCGAAAGGCGATCGCGAACTACTTCAACCGTGCTCGCTACACGTGAGTCCTCCACCGGCAGCATACCGTTACGCGGAAGCAGCAGTGCGCTCGCGTCCAGATCCGGTTCACCCAGCGCGCGGGTGAACGCGCCTAGGTTCCGATCGAAGCCACTGCTCAGAACCACTTGGTTGAGCCGGGCCCGCTCGGCGCTCCAGTGGGCCAAGGGACCCGACAGACCGTCCCGTCGCGCCATGGACAAAGCGCGGTCCAAGGCTGTCCAGCACAGCCGTTTGGATGAGAGGAATTGACGTGGATGATCGCGCACCTCCCACACGCCATGATCCGCGTGCTCCCAGTGCGCCGCCGCTTTGTCGGCCAGCGCGGTGACGAGCTTCCAGAGTTCCGGCCGCAGCGGCCGCATCGATGGCACGGATTCCGAGCACATGTGGATGGCGGCAATGACTTCGCCGAATACGTCGTGCTGATCCTGCATCGCAGCGGCGTTGCCGATTCTAACGGGGCGCGCGCCTCGGTAGCCGCGCAGATGTTGAAGCTCTTGCTCCACACTCGGCACCTCGCCGTCGACGTCGTAAAGGACGGAAGGTGTTCCGCTCCCCAGGTCGAGCGTTTCGAGCCAGTCGATGAACGCCATCGACTCGTTATGGTAGCCGAGCTCCATGAGGGAGCTGACAACCCAGGATGCGTCACGGAGCCAGGTGAAGCGGTAATCCCAGTTGCGAACCCCGCCCGGCACTTCGGGCAGCGATGTGGTGGGCGCCGCGACCATCGCTCCGTTCGGCGAGTAGATGAGCAGCTTCAGCAGGAGCGCGCTTCGGCGAAGCAGGTCATCGTAAGGTCGTGGATAATCACCTTTCGCAGACCATCGCTCCCAATTGTCGAGTGTGGACCTTAGCGCGCGCTCGGCGACCGCCTCATCGAGCGGCGGCGTGCCATGCGTTACAATAACCCAGCGCGTCTCTCCCGCAGAGAGTGGAAACGAGCCGGTTACGCCGCCCGCCACATTAGTCATTGACGCCGGACACTCGAGACGGAGTGTGGCTTTCGATGCTCGTGCGCGGCAACCTCCCGGCGCCAGCTCAATTTTGATGTTTGCGCGCGCGAAGTCGAAAGTGGGGACGAACGTGACGCCAATGTCGACGTCGCCAGAGAGCCCTTCGACTTTCCGCAAAATCACGGGCTTCGCCACTATCCCCACGGGCATGCAGTCCGTCAGCCGCACTTTTCCGGTTGCGCACTCGAACTCGGTCGCGAGAACGTTCGTGTTACCGACGTAGCGCTGCGTGGAATTGAATTCTGTCGTGGGTGCGACCTGAAGGAAGCCGCCGCGCTCCTTGTCCAGGAGGCGGCAGAAAACTGCTGGACCATCGAACCGGCCGTAACAGAGCCAGTCGATCGATCCGTCCAGCGCGACCAATGCTGCTGTGAGGCCATCGCCGATAATACCGTAGTCGGACAGCGGCAGGTCGGCGCGTCGATGGTTCATTTTCGATGCTTGCGGCGCGGGCTCCACAGCACCACGTCGTCGAAAGTCCCGTAACGGTCGCGCAACCGGCCGAGAGGCAGACTGAAGAGAATAACCGCGAGTCCCATCAGCGCGCTGTTCCAGCGTGCCACCGTCGTCGTCCCGGAAAGAAACCAGGGCGCCACGACCAGCCAGAGCCCGAGCGGAACGTTGAGGAAGCGCGCCGGTCGAGCCACCTCCGCCAGCGCGCTGATCGCGATGACGATAACGAGCGCACCGACCAGATGATCACTGTCGGCTGCGGGTTGTTCAATGTCGATGCCGAACACCGCTGGTGCGAACAGCAGCCACGCGCCGACCGCGGCGCACAGCCACAGATTCCAGCTTCCGGTAAAACCCCAGAGCATGCCGCGCGGGCGCCACGTCTCGGGCCGTGATGGCTGAAAGACCGGCGTCTCATCCGGAAGGTTGCCACCGAGCCAGAACACGCGCCACGCAGAATGCCCCTCTCGCTTCTTGCGTGCGACGAACTGAATCATGGCCACGATCTCGTCGAGCGAGAGCGGTATCATCAACAGCATTGCAGCCGCGGTGAAAAGGCAAAGCGCGCACCATGCGCCTACGGCCAGCGGCTGCATGATGACTAATACAATGCTGACGATGCCGAGCGGTACGACCACGAAACCGAAGCCCGCAACCATCCACGGCATGGTTCGCCAGCGGCGCTGGTCACCCATTAACCCCATCAGCATCTCGATCATGTAGGTGGTTGCGCCCAGCCCCGCGTCCGAGACGGGCCATGCGCGAGACACATCCGAGGTTAGAACGCGCTCGGTTCCATTACCGAAGAACGGATCCCATGCCGAATCGATGTAGCCGAGCTGGTACGCGGCCATATAGCGCGCCGCAAGAAAACTGACGAACGCGAGGGCAATGACGGGAGCGCGCTGCGGCCAAGCGGATGGATTGTAGGACCAGCCACGGGGAATTACCGGTCCTTCCATCTTCATACCCATCGGGATGATAAGTCCGAACGCGATCAGCAAAGCACCGACGAGCGTGTCGTTCGCGTAAGCGGCGGGATCCGGAGACCAGAAAATTAGCGGCGCGAACAACAGCCAAAGCCCGACCACCGAGATGAGCCAGGATACGAGTCCCCGTTGCGGCTTCAGCGCGAACAGTGACATGCCGAGCGCCACCGCGCCGCTCAGCACGTCGCTCCAGGTGAGCGCGCTGCTTGTGTAACCGAACGTGAAGGGGCTCACGATCAGCCACAGGGATAATGCCGCGATCGGAGCCTGAACCCAACGGAATGGCGCGTAATGCTCGAGCGCCATCATCACCATTGGGTTTTTCATCGACTTCACGGCGGAGGCTGCCGCGCGCGTGCTGCCCGTACGATCAGCCACACGACGAGCGCGATGATCGCAACCAGCAACACGATACCGAGCAGCATTCCCCACCAGCACATCCAGCACATGATTGCCTCCAGGCGCACGAGACCCGGGTGGCGGCCGCTGCAACCTGTATGCCCTCGGATAACTGGTCGCGTGACGCACGCGAAGTCTGGTGTGGTGAGGAAGAATCTGCGATTGACGCAAGCAGAAATCGATCGTGCCAGGAAGATTCTGGGCAAACAAACGGAAACCGAACTGGCTGTCGCCCCGATCACTTCCTTCGTCGATATACTGGTGCCGGTTTCCCCTGAGGAAACCCGGCACCCTAAATTCGGCACCTTGACTTCGGCACCTGAACTTCGGAAACCGGAAACCGCCTTATTACGATCTCGCGCTGCCGCCCTTGAACAGGCATATTGCGTGGCATATACGGTCAGCACCATCCCCATTCTCGAGGTATTTATGCGCTGCTCCTACCTGGTCATCGGAATTTTGCTCTCCGCCTGCGGCGCGGCTGCCAATCCGGAAGTAGACGTCATGGCTGAAGAGCAAGCGATTCGCGAGTTGAACCGGCAATGGTCCTCAGCCGCAACGAGTCGTGATATCGAAAAAGCACTGACGTTCTATGCGCCGGGCGGCGCGGCGCTCTGGCCGGAGTCGCCGCTGGCGACCGGCACTGATGCCTTGCGCGCGCTCTGGAAGAAAGGCCTCGACACTCCTGGTCTCGCGAGTCTGGCTTTTGTGTCGGAGAAGATCACGATTGCCGCGTCCGGCGAGCTGGCGGTTGACCAGGGACGCGTCGAGGTTGGCCTCGATACGCCGGAGGGGCAGATCACTTTCCTCGAGAAGTACATCACGGTGTGGAAGAAAGTCGACGGGCAGTGGAAGGCGCTCTACGACATGTACAACACGAACGAACCGCCGGCCCCTGCGGCTCAGCAGTAGCACCGGTCCTGGCCTGAGAAGGACACGTATACGGCTGACGAACCGAGTCACCCGAACGATCGCGACGAGACCAGCACACCACGCTGGGTAAACGTGTTTTGGGATCATCGCCATTGTCGTGGTCCTGCTGTTTTTCCTGATGTTCTCTCGTGGCCACGACGGCCGTGGCCACGGACCTGGTCGCCACATGCGGTCCAGTGCCGCCGCTGATGACGTAAGACACTCGAGCGTCGTCGCAGACACCACAAAATGGTCGTATAATGATTTGCGCCAAATATTACGGGTTTCGGCTGGTCCGTATCGGCGTGTGCGTGAGCAGCCATGCCACCATGCCTGTACCGGCGAGCGCCATCAAACCTGAGAAGATCTGCGACTGCGTGAGCCCGAGCCAAATCCGCTCCTCGACACGCAGGTACATGAGAAAAAAGCGGATCACACCATACAGGCCGATAAAGCTCCAGAACACCACGCCTTCGCGCAGCCGCCAGCGACGCAGCATCGCCCACAAGACGGCGGCGAGCACCCAGTTCTTCAACATCTCGTAAAGCTGCACCGGCTGCCGGCAGCCCTCGGGCGGTGAACGCAGGTATTGGTTGCCGGAATAGTCGACGCAGAACGCACCTTCGTACGGGGTGCCGTACATTTCCGCATTGATGAAATTGGCGATGCGTCCGAATCCCAATGCGATCGCGATCGGAATTACGGCGCGGTCCGCAATCGCGTAGAAGCTGATCTGGTATCGTCGACAGAAGAGAAATGTGACCAGCGCTACGCCGGTAAGTCCTCCATGAAATGAAAGCCCACCGCGCCAGACAGCAATCCACGCAAGCGGATCGAATCCGTAGTTCTCGAACTCGAAAACAAAGACGTGAAAAAAACGCGCACCAATGAGGGCGCCGATGAGAGCGCGGACCGTAAAGTCGTCAACGCGTTGCTCGGTGAGATTCCGAACCTCGCCCGCCCGTGCCGCTCGTTGCAGATACCACCGCAGCAAGAAGAACCCGAGGATGTACGCGAGCGAGTACCAACGTATTCCGAAATCCTCGTAGATGCGGATCAGGAAGGGATCAAAATCATGACGGATGCGCGTCACTGTTTACCGGGATGCCGAGTCAACGCCGCCGCTGGCGCGACGACCAATGGATCGCAGAAACGCGCCACCCGGCCGGAGTTCGTGTGAGGACCATGAGCTCTGCGCCCGTACTATCGATCGGCCGCTCACGATAGGTCCCGTGCGTCGCGCTCGTCGCGACCGTCCAGGCGACGTCGCCGCGCGTGTAAACATGCAGAGGTCCACGTTCGCTGTGCACGGCGCGCGCGAACGCGATGTCGCCTGGCAAATGATGCGCGCGATATTCTTCGCGTGTTTCCACTCCGCCCGCTTCGAGAACGGTTACATCAGCGGCAAGCAAGGAGAGAGCGGTTGCGCTGTCGCCGGCAACGAGTGCCTCGTGGAAACGCGAGACAACCTGCGCCACCGCGGCCGAATCCGTGACTTGGGCGCTCGCCGCCAGATTGAAGAACAACAGAAACCCGGCCGCGACCGCAGCGCGCGACACCGGACACTTCGACAGGATTGTCATAACCCTCACGACTTGGATCTTCGATGTTTTGGGACGAGAGTACCCGCCAATTTCATTCTATGCCGGAAAACCCTCGCACGCGTATCCCGCTGATCTTCTCCCCGCGTTCCGTTTCCGGAATGTAGCCTTCGACGCCGACCGGGCCGTCGTGCCGGCTTCGCCGGAGCTCTGCGATCTTCGCTGGCGCTGTAGTGTCCGGCAATAGGAGCAGCGACTCATGAAAACCTGGTACTGCCAGCGTCAACTTCCCGCCGGCTTCCATCACCCGGCCGGTCACTTTTACTACCGCGGCTTTGGGTGTAAAACCATTTGCGCGGATGACGCGCCGGATTTCATCCAGCGACGTCGTGTTTGCCGGCTTGAACCGGATTACGGCGAGTCCTTGCTTGAGACTTACCTCCGTATGCTCCACTCCCGGAAGCTTGTTCACGGCCACGCGCACGGCGTGGGCACATACCGCTCAGTCCATGCCGAAAATCTGCTGCCGCATTTCCTTGAGCTGGGCAATTGCAACGCCGGGTTGCGCGAGAAGAGCAATGGACAGAGCCAGCCAAACCGATTTCATGCGACCTCCAAAACTCAGAACCAGAATGTCGTATTCACGATGAAGCGCAGTTTTTCTCGTGGCTGCGTCCCGTTAATGCGACGATACACCGGAAACGCCGGCCCGCCGGAGATGCCCCAGGAACCGTAAAGCCCGAGCACCGTCGGCGCCAGAAAGATTTGATGGCCGCCGCTGTTCGGACGCTCGTTGCCCGCGGCCACATCGCGATCGGCATGCTCACCGATGGCTTCCACGAACACGCGCCAATCCGGCTTCGGATAGTCGTGCTGAAACGCCGGTGGGCGATAGCCGAGCACGGCACTGTACATGACGACGTCGCCCAAATGGTCGTTCACCGGTCCAATCGGACTCAGGTAGCGCCGATACAGTCCGCCTACCCACGCGTAAACGGGTCGCGACGCGTAACCGGGCACAAGCGCGCCGTAAACACCCGGATGCGTTTCGATGCCGTTGCGGCGCGCATCGGTCGGATAATCGAGACCGATGTAGCTGGTGGTCTCGAAGCGTGAACCTACCGCGGTAGCCTTGCGCTGAAAGCGCCACGCCATTAGCAACTCGGCGTCACGACTGGTCGGCATGCGCGCCATCGCGTGCGCGGGCGGCACACCCTGCTCTACATACAACGGCACCGGCAGCGAGAGAGAAAGCTGAACGTCCTCCGTGATACCGTAGCTCACCATCGGCCGCATCATGAGCACGCGTTTGTCTGCGACGACGCGACTCATCAGCGGCACGTCCAGACTCCAACCGCCACGTGCGAGGGTCGGCGTCGACAGCCCATAGGCGGGTCCGTGTCCCTGGCCGAACGCGAGCGCCCCGTACAATAGCACGGCGCAACATGCAGCCAACGGCATGCGCAGGATCCGCCATGCCTTCACGATTTCAGCGCGAGGGGCAGCAGAAATGCGACGGCGAAACCCACGGCGTAGAGCCCGGTCGCCGTCCAAAGCACGATGCGGGTCAAGCGGCTGGTCACCGTGCACGCATTCGCGCGATCCGGCGCGCAGACGCCCGAACGCACCGCCGCGGCGGGCGCAATGCGGTAGACGTACCAGAAGTTCGCGGCAATCAACACACCGGATGCGGCGAAGACGGCGGTCTTGCTGCGCGACAACGTGGTGAGCCACGGGACGGTCGTCAAAATCGACGCTACCGTTGCGCCAAGGCCGAGCAGAACCAACAGCGCGGGCAGCGCGCAGCAGACGAGCGTTCCGATCGAGCCGAAAAGCGATACGTATGCGAGCCATCCCGCGCGGGCTGGATTGCCGTCCACAGCTTTGAGCTACACCTTTTGCATTTCCTTGCCGCAGCAGCAGCGCGGCGACAGGTTGCCGCCGGCGCCGGGTTGGGCGCCCTTCGTCACCTGGATTTCACAGCCGCAGCTCGGATCCGGGCAGCGGTAGCGTTCCCCTTCTTTGAGAGCCATATCGCCTCCTCATGGTTTGAAATCTCGTCACCGCATTTCAGCCGTATCGCCGAAGATAAACCCGGTACCATACTATAAGGTCAAGACGTCCAAATTCGGAAAGGGAGGTCCTGTGTCCCCGTCGCCTGATTCAGCTCGCGCTCGTCTTCGGTTTCGCGGTTACGCCCTCGCTGCTTCACGGACAGGATTTCAAGGCTGCGACATCCGCGGTTCCGCTGTTCTCCAATCTCGGTGATCTTCACGCCATCGACACGGACGTTCCCGCCGCGCAGCAGTATTTCGATCAAGGCATGCGGCTCGTGTTCGCCTTCAATCACGGTGAAGCCGTTCGCGCGTTCAGCGAAGCGGCGCGTCTGGATCCGAGCTGCGCGATGTGTTACTGGGGCATCGCGTACGCGCATGGACCGCATGTCAATGCGGGAATGGATTCCGCCAGTGGTGTGCAGGCGTACGCCGCGGTGCGAAAGGCACGCCAGCTTGCGGCGCGAGCGAGCGCACGTGAGCGGGCTTACATCGACGCGCTCGCAAAACGCTACGCGGCGATACCCCCGGCAAATCGGGCCCACCTCGATTCGGCTTATGAAAGCGCCATGGCCAAGATCGCGCAACGCTATTCTGAGGATCTCGATGCCCTGAGTTTGTATGCGGAAGCAAAAATGGACTTACGGCCGTGAAATTACTGGCAGCCTGATGGCCAGCCGTACCCAGGTACGCAAGAGATTGTCCAGCTGCTGGAGCGCGTTATCGCCCGTGACCCGAATCACCCCGGCGCGTGTCACTATTACGTCCACGCCGAGGCAAACGCGGTGCAGGAGCGATTCCGGCACGCGTGGTCCAAGGCCGATGTGACGCTGGGCGCATCCACGTTCTGATCGCGCCATCCCGGTGCTAAAAGAGCCGGGCGCTTGAGTCGCTCGGCTCTTGTTGCCGCCTGGGGGGCCTGTTTTCACTGTTTACAGGCTCCCTTTTTTCATATCGGTCGGATCACGCTAGTTCTGGTTCGAATTGCGGCGATACGCTTATCAGGGGCCGCCCAGCCGGATTCTAAAAACGGTATCCTGCGAACAGTGAAAACAGGCCCCCTACAGTGACTTCAGATACTCGATCAGATTCGTCTTCTCGTCGGCGGTCAGCCCCAGACGCAAATGACTATCGTAATGATCGACTACCGCAGCCAGATCGGCAAACCGGCCGTCGTGATAAAAGCCACCTTTCATTCTGACGAACAAACCACGCAGCGGCGTCGTGCGATAAAAACGCTTGTCCGGTGAGCGGCTCGCCTGGAAGTTGTCGATGCCGATCTCTTCCGCGGTATGCATCGGCCAGCCCGGCTCCGTGAACAATGGCGGCACGTGGCAGCGAACGCAGCCCGCTTTCCCTTCGAAAACTACACGCCAGCGCTCAGCTGCAGCCCGATCGTAACTGTCGCGCGGCGGCTTCGGTGCCGGCATCGACAGTTGGTAATAATGAAGCGCCGCCAGCTTGTCTGTCGTCAAGTCAGGCGTGTCGCGCTTGTTCCACAATCCCGAACGCACCGCAACGGGAAATTGTTCGGCGTCATTGAGGCGGCGGTCGAAGAACGTGCCCTTGCCATGCATCTGCGTGATGGCGACGTACGCGTTCCAATGCGTCACCGATCCCCACCCCGTATACGTGTGCAAATTGACTCCGGCAAGCCCGAATGCCGCCGGCAGCAAGGTCGCCGCGGTTTTGCCATCCGGTCGAAACGCCTTGCCATCGTGAATCAGTTCCGCGTCATACTTGCCAGGACCCCAGCTCTTGAGCGCCCTGATCAGAGTTGCATTGTCGATCTGGAGCAGATCGGTGAAAGGCTTCAGGTTCGGCGCAAGCGCAACGATCTCACCGACATTGAGATCGCGATTGGGCCAGCCATCGAGACGATCGCCGATGCCTTTCGTAAACTCATCATTGACAGTCGAGTGACAAATCGCGCACGTGATGCCGATGGAGGTGAGATGCATGCCGTCTTTGGGGTCATCGAAGAAACCCTTGATGCCCACGACCGAACCGGCCTTGATCAGCTCGAGCGTGGTCGTGACGTTATCGAGACTGACCGATCCTCCCTGAATCGCCGCAGCGAGAATCTTCGGCAGCTGATCGACGTCAACCTTCAAACCAAGCGCAAGCGCCTGGCGAGCAGTAAGGCCCGGACCCACGCCGTAATGCCGTTCGCCGCCTATCGCCTCGTGCAAGCGAAGCTGTCCCCCCCAGAAATCCTCGCTGCCGAACGTCTCGCGCCTGAAAATGTGACGGCCACGATCGATCAGGGAATCGGAATAGGCGTTAATCTCGTCGCCGAAATCGCCTTCGTATTGCCGAACCGCCGGGTTCTGCGGCGTGCCACGAGTGCTGATGGCGCGACAACCGAAACCGGCAGCAGTGAGAATGGCCAACCCGAGAATGAGCCTGACGCGCGACATGATGGACCTCCGCGTGGTCGTATTGCCGCGCGGACGGCTGCAACTGACATGCCATCTGGTGCACAAAAGTGCAGCAGTTTAGCTTGCAGCGTCCACCTGCTGTACGAGTGGGAGCGCGTGAAAAATCGTTTCGAGCTGATCCAGCATCTGCGTGATCGCATTGTGGGTGAATTGCACGTCGGCCACCTGCGCGCCGGTGATCGGCTGCCGAGCATCCGCGATGTGGCGCTCCAGTTGGAGAAGAATCCGCGCACCGTAGCTACCGCGTATCGCGCTCTCGAGAAGGAAGGGCTGGTCGAGGTGCGCGGACGCGCGGGCGTTTTCGTTGCGCGGCAGGAAGTGCTCGGCGACGGCACTTCGGAGGAGCTGGCTCGCTGGCTGAGCGGCGTGGTCGCGGAAGCGTGGAAGCGAGGCATCACGGTGGCTGCGCTTTCGCGGTTCGTGCGACGGTGTACCGTTTCAACTCGTCTTCGCTGCGGACTTGTGGAAGTGGTTGAAGACGCAATCGTAGCGTTGGGCTACGAGTTGGAGAAC
The DNA here is from genome assembly GCA_052389275.1 of Gemmatimonadota bacterium. Lineage (GTDB taxonomy): Bacteria > Gemmatimonadota > Gemmatimonadetes > Longimicrobiales > RSA9 > CBJLQC01. The sequence goes on from JBQTID010000161.1 coordinate 32,672, forward strand.
GATTGGGGCATCGATGTGCGCGTTGTAGCTCCGGAAGCGTTCGCGCGCCGGCCGGAGGATTTCGACGACGTCGATTTCTTCGCGGCGACCAGCTTCAATGCGGCTCCCATTCACGGCGAAGTGGAAAGACTGGGCAAGCCGCTCGTCGTACTGACCGTGCATCCGCAGCTCCAGGCGGCGATTCGTGGTCGGCTGCGTGACGGACGATTGGCGGTTGTGGCGGTTGATGCGCGGTTCGAAGACCGAATTCGTGTTGCGTATGCAGCAGAACCGTCTGACGTAGACAAGGTTCATTTCGTACTCGCCAGCGACCACGGTGCCGTCGCCCAACTGGATCCAGACGAACCGGTTCTCCTGACGCGGGCCGCCAGTATGCGTTCAGGCGTGACGCGCTTGAGGAAAATCTTCCCGCACTCGCCAACGCTTTCGCCTGAAACGGCCAGGGCGCTGGCGAACATTGTGGTGCGCCGGAATCTTGGCGCGGATGCCGACTGAATCGCACCCGTATACCGTCGACGTCACGATCGCTTGCTTCTTCTCGTAGCCCGGGCTGCCTCGAGCCGCGCTCAGAGATCACTGCGGCGACGAACGGTCCGCAGCACTAGCCACACGAGCAGCCCGATCACGACTAGTATTAGAGTCGCTCCGAGGGCCATGCCGAGCGCACCCCAGCCGCACATTGGGCACTACATGCTCGCCTCCTGTGGCCGACTATGATACGGGAGGCGTGCCGCTCTCGCGCGGCAGGCGAGATTACCCGGTGGCACCTGCGGCTATGGATCTGCCCTGATTCGACTCCTTGCTTGTAGGCGTGTTATGCGACGTCTACATTCCAGCACCATGGCTACCCACTCGCGGCGAATTCGCGCGCAGGACCTGCCGGACGTGCCGGTGCCGGATTCGATTCTCGGATATGAGCTGGTGGGCGGAGAGCTGCTGCCCGTGACACCCGCCCACCCGGCTCATTCGCGCCTCATTCTTTTCGTTTTCGGGCGGTTTATGGAATACGAGAAGGCGCACCGAACCGGAAAAGCCTTCTCTGACGCATGGTTCAATCTCCGCCTCGTGCGCGATCCGGAACAGACACGCGCTCCGGATGTGAGCTTTGTCTTCAACGACAAGTTGCGGATGCTCGGCGGTCGGTTGCCTACCGTGTTCCCCTTTCCGCCCGACGTTGCTCTCGAGGTGTTTTCGCCCTCCAATGAGCGCAAGACAAAGGACTGGAACCAACGCTTGCGCGATCTGCTCGACGCCGGCACGCCCGTGCTCTGGGTTATCTACCCGGATGCGCGCTACGCCGTTGCGTTCCGGCCGGACGGCAGCGCACGCATGTTGCGCGAGCACGAAACGCTTTCCGCGGAAGCTGTACTGCCCGGTCTCGCGATTTCGCTGAGCGAGATATTCGCGGATCTGGACGAGCCGCTGCCCTGACGAATTGGAGCTGCAACGATTTGGATTCACGTTTGCGACCGTCGCCCGACAACATCCTGCTGCTGAAGGTGAGTTACTGGGTGAATCCGTAATGCTTACATATGCGCCATCATCGCGGGCTACGTCTTGATCGCGCTCTATTCTTCTGAATGCTTGGCATTTTTAGAATGTCAAGCCAAGAGTGAATGGAACGAATCTAACGTTGCCTGCTGCATGGAAACGCGATTCGAGAAACCACTTCATCCTAAGTGCCGCCACCCTGGTTCCTAGACCAGCACTCCAACCGAACCGATGATCGGTATCGCAGCCCACATCGTCGACGCACTCTACGCGATAAACGCCAGCGCCAGCGATCAAGTACGGAGACAATGGCGAGTCCGTCATCGGTAAGCGATAGCTGAGGTTTAGAGTGGCTGGAGTGACTGCCGTCGTTGCCGCCGCCGAGTCCGCCTCGAAACGATAATGCGCGACGTCAAGTCGCAGACCGATCGGCTGCATGAGAGAGCTCAATCCGATTGAGAGTTGTCCATGCCAGCCCAAGTTTGTCGCCTCACCGAAGCTGGCCACCGGTAATGCGGCGCCACCTGCAAGGCTCAGCGTGACCGTGCCCTGCGCTGCGGCCGAACTCGACATCGTCGCCAGCAGCAGCGAAATCAACAGGGCGCGAATGACCATGGTTGTGCCTTTCATTGGGTCAACTCGCTACAGAGACTTTAGGTATTCGACGAGGGCGCGCTTCTGTGCGCCCGAGAGTCCCAGCTTTCTCATGCGGTCGTAGTGCTCCACAACGTCGCGCAGCGTCTTCGCACTTCCGTCGTGGAAGTACGGCGGGTGCTGCCAGAGGGCGCGCAAGGGAGTCGCGCGATACCTCTTGTTAATCGTTCGGGCAGCATACGCTGAGTCCATCCCGGTCTCTGATGGCGCGTGCAGCACCCCGGCATTGTTGTCCGTGAGCCGACCGTCAACATGGCAACTGATGCAGTTGGCCTCGAACACCCGACGCCCTCGATTGGCGGCGCCGCGGTCATACGATGCACCGGGAGTTGGAGGTGCAGGTAGGCTGTGCTGATAGGCCCTCAGAGCGGCGAGCTTTGGCGTGACGAGGTCCGGAGAATTCACGATCCGGACACCAAGCCGCTCATCGATGAAGACGCCCTGACCATGCATTTGGGTTACAGCAACGTACGCGTTCCAGTACGAAATCGTGTCCTCGCCCGTGTAGGTTTCGTTTCGTACCTGCGCGAGTCCGTGCGCGGGTGGGAGCGTCAGCGGTGTGTTCTTTTCATCGAAGTTGATCCGCGGGTCGTAGAATCCTGCTGGCCAACTGCGATAAGCCGCCTTTCGCTGCTCCGTAAATCCCGAGAGCATCGCCAAGATCTTGCCGATCTTCAGGTCGCGGTTCGGCCAGCCGTCGAGTCGATGGCCGATACCGGGGAGGAGCGCATTGTCGACCGTTGAATGGCAGAGCGCGCACGTGATGCCAATGCGGGTGATGTTCCCATCGTCGTCGAACTGTGCACGGACACCAACCACCGCATTCTGCTTAAGCAGCTCCTTCGTGCCGCCTGTGCTGAACGGATTGTGGATCAAGAATTTGAAAAGGTTAAGTCGATCCATGTCGACTTTGAGACCCAGACTGAGTGCTTCCAGGGGTTGGATGTGATCCTGAACGACTTCGTGAAGCTTGGCCGTGTCCGTCCAGAACCGTTCGTTTCCAAAGGTTTCGTCACGGAATATCTGCTGCCCCTGTCGCTCCAGATCGTTCGTCGGCTTCTCGACTGGAAACTGATGGCAGCCGGCCAACAATACCGTGATCGACGATAACTCGAGAAGAGTGGCACCCAGGCGCCGTCGACGCGCGACAGCGAAGAACGATTGCATAACCGCGCCTTCCCCCAATGGTCTCATAATGCGTGCGCGCGCACGCAATAACAATCAAAGTGTTTTCAGAAACTCAACGAGATCTCTCTTTTGCTGCGTCGACAGATTGAGATTGCGGGCCTGGTTGTAGTGATCCACAACGGCTTCCAACGTGGCCGCGCTACCATTATGGAAAAACGGTCCTTGTAAAAGCGGTGGACGCCACAGGCCCCGGAGCGGCGTGGTCCGGTACCGCTTGGTGACACTGCGGTTTGCGTAAACCGGCTCCATGCCGGTCTCACTCGCATCATGCAGGCGGTTGAGGTTGATGTCGGAGAACGCGGCCTCCGGGATGTGGCAGGTGGAGCAGCGCGCGGCACCGGTAAATAGTGCACGTCCGCGTGCCGCAGCAGCTGCATCGAAATTCGCGGCGTTTGGCGGCGGTGTTTCAAGACTGTGCTGGTATTCGCGTAATGCCGGCAATTTGCTGCGCACCAGGTCCGGAGTTCTAACCAGATTGATTCCGAGGCGTGGATCTACGAATGTGCCCTGCCCATGCATCTGTGTAACCGCGACGTAATTATTCCAGTAAGAGATCGTATCATCGCCTGTATAGATCTCGTTGCGAACCTGCCGCAGGCCGAAGGCGGGCGGCAACACGACCGGCAGATTCTTGCCATCAAAATTGAAGCGCGGATCGTACTTGCCCTTGCCCCACGAATTAAATACCGCCTTTTGCGCCGGTGTCATTGCAGGTGATAACGCGATGATCGCACCGACGTTCAGGTCGCGATTCGGCCAGCCGTCGAGACGTCTGCCAATGCCAGGCGCAAAAGAGTTATCGACAGCTGTATGACACAGCGCGCACGTGATTCCAAAACGGGTGAGCGTATCTCGACCGGAAACGGTTTGAACTGTGCCAACGACACCGACCACCGCGCCGAGCTTCAGCAGCGTGACGGTTGTAGCCGGACTATTCAGATCGATCTGCCCTGCTTGCAGCGCCGTTCTTACCGACTGCGGGAGCGTGTCAACATCAACCTTCAAGCCCACCTGCAACGCCAAGTTGGGACTCACCGAGCTTTGAATGACAACGTGCATGCGGGCGGTGTCGGTCCAGAACACTTCGTCGCCGAACGTATCGAACCGGAAGATCCGTTTCCCTTCGGCCACGAGTGCTGGATTGAGCGAGTCTGGCCGAATCGGACCGAATACGTCATTGTCGTCGTCGCCGCACACGCTCAACATGCCAGCGAAAGTGATGCTGATGACCGCGGCCAGTAAACCGCGCGATCGAATGGGCATGGATAGCATGGGACACCTCCACATCCTGAGAGGTTGGCTCACGATGCAAATACTGGTGCACGTCCATGCAGCAGATTACGGTTCCCATCCACGATTGCTGCGTCGAGTAGAACAGTAGCGTAAAAGAGCCCAATAATCTGGATTCTAAGGGGGACAGAAATGAAAGGCGCCGTGGAACTGGCTCACAATCTTCGCAATCAGGTTGTCGGTGCGAATCATACAGGCCAATTGCATCCAGGCGATCGCCTTCCTGGACTGCGTCGCACCGCCCGTCAGTTCGCTGTCAATCCGCGTACCGTCGCGTCGGCATACCGGGACCTAGCTGCTGAAGGGCTCGTCGAAATTAGAAAGCGGACCGGAGTGTTTGTGGCACCGCAGCAGTTGGCCGGAAGCGGGATTTTGGAGGAAACTACCAGATGGCTTAGTCCTCTGGCTCGAAAGTTCGGTGACGTATTCTTCAAGCCGCCTGCTGAAGAGCCAGCTTGGCTAGCAGCTTGGACAAATCCTCACGCGTGAACTTCCACTCGAATGGTTCCGCGTTATCCTGATA
>JBQTID010000162.1:0-20969 GCA_052389275.1 Gemmatimonadota bacterium
TCCCATGCTCCCATGCTCCCATGTTCCCATGTTCCCATGTGCTCGGCACCTGAATTGCACTCTCTACCATACTGGCGTTCACCCCGACTCATGGAGGTTCCCGTATGGAGCTCGACCATCTCATGGACTTGTACGTCGACGAGCTGAAGGACGTCTACAACGCCGAGCAACAGATCCTGCGCGCATTGCCGAAAATGGCGAGCAGTGCAAAACACGCAGAGTTGCGCACAGCTTTCGAGAATCATGAGGCAATGACGCAGGAGCAGGTGAAGCGCCTCGACATCATCTTCGATGAATTGAAGCAATCGCCGGCCGGTAAGAAGTGTCTCGGCATGGAAGGCCTCATCAAGGAAGGCGAGGAGATGATGAGCGAGAGCGTTGATCCGGACGTTCGCGACGCCGCCATGATCTCCAATGCGCAGCGCGTCGAGCATTACGAGATCGCCGCGTACGGCACTCTGCGCACCTATGCAAATCAGCTCGGCCTCAAGGATCACGCCCGCCTGCTTCAGACCACGCTGGATGAGGAAGGCAACACCGACAAGCTGCTCACGAGAATCGCTGAGCAGCGCGTAAATCGAGACGCCGAAGTTCGGTGACCTATCGAGGGGGCGGCCGGTTTGCCGCCCCTTCTTCTTTGCTCTAGCGAGCACGCATACGCAGGTGCATCGAATGGCGATCAACGCAGAGGAGGTCGTGATTTCAGGCAGACTGCCGGTTTTCCAATTCTCGAAAGTTATTTAGAAATGCTGGCAACATCCACGCTTTTATAGGCTCTGCCTGATGGCTATGCGACCTCCTCTGCGTTGAATACATTACGCGAATCATGCAAAAGCGTCTGATCTCAGTCTTTCTGCTCGCGGCCTGTAACGCAGGTGGTTCTTCAGCCGGTGCGCCCGCAGACAGCGATACGGTTTCCCGCGCAGCCGCTGCACCCGCGGTGGCGCAAACTCCGGTCGCGGTCTCCGCTGAAGGCGACACACTGGCGCCCGATGAGGTGGGCAGAATTCCGATTCTCGAGTATCACCTGATCGGCGACAGCATCGCGCGCTGGATGCGTGAACGCAGTCAATTCCGAAAAGATCTGGAGCTATTGTACTCGCGCGGCTTCCGACCAGTAACGATGGCGGAGGTGTTGGACAAGAAGCTGGATTTGCCGCGCGGGTTTTCGCCGATCGTCGTCGTGTTCGACGACGCTTCGCCCAGCCAGTTCAAGTACATCGAGAAGAATGGAAAGCTGGAGGTGGATCCCAATTCCGCGGTCGGCATTTGGCTCGAGTTCAACAGTAAACATCCGGACTGGGGAAACAAGGCGGTTTTCTGCCTGCTGTCGGGCGCGGAAGCAGGGCGCTCCTTCTTCGGCGACAAGGGCATCGAGGGGCAGAAGAGCGAGTGGCGACATCAGAAGATCAAGTTCCTCGCGGAACAGGGCTTCGAGCTCTGCAACCATACGCTCTGGCATGCGCAGCTCTCGAAGTACCCGGACGCATTCGTGCAGGAACAGATCGCGCGCTTGCAGCTTGCGGTCGATTCGGCGGTGCCGGGCTACCGCATTCGCACGCTTGCGTTACCACTCGGTTTGTGGCCGAAGAATCGCGCACTCGCGAGCAAGGGCTCGTGGACGGAGCCGCGTAGCGGTAAGACCGTTGCGTATGACTACGGCGCCGTGCTCGAGGTGTCCGGCGGGCCGGCGCGCAGCCCCCACGATCCGCAATTCAATCCGCTCAGCTTGCCGCGCGTGCAAGTACATGCGGGCGAGATGGAGCGTACCATCAACCAGCTGGACAAGAGCCGGACACGCTACGTCTCCGACGGCGATCCGAACACAATCGCGCGCCCCTGATCACACGTTTGGGCGCCGTCCTACCGTAAACGCGATCCCGAGCAACGCGATCAGATAGCGGATTCCGCTGGTTCGCGCGCACGAAGCGCGCTGATGAGATCGGCGATGGAAAGACCGTTGCGAAACGCATCACGTGCAGCGCGCTCGGCAACAGCGCGTAGCAGCTCGGCACGTTCATCCGCGCCGCCGGAGTTCTGCGCGATGAAGGTGCCTTGTCCGCGCCGCACATACACGACGCCATCGCGTTCGAGCTCGCGATAGGCCTGCGCCACCGTGTTGGGATTGATGCGCAGCTCGGCCGCCAGCTGACGAACCGACGGCAGCGGCTCATCAGGGCGGATCGTACCGAGAACAATGCTGCGCTTCACTTCGTCCATGATCTGGAGATAGAGCGGCCGCCGATCGGCATCAGACAGTTCGAAAGGCATCGTGACCCAGTGTACCAGGGCGCTAGTACACTGTCAAGACTCTTCTCCAAGTGTTTGCGACTGCGACATCTTTGCCGCCTCATGCCCGATCTCATGCTCCCATGCTCCCATGCTCCCATGCTCCCATGCTCCTGAAGTGGGTGTCCGTTTTCGGCGCGGCTGCCTTGATAATGGCGGTCCCCCGGCCGGCCGCGGTCGAGCCGGCGGGCTGGCAGCTGCTGGCAGTTTTCGGGGCGACGATGGTTGGTCTGGTGCTGCGGCCACTGCCTGCCGGCGCGATGGTGTTTCTGGGCATTTGCGCACTGGCCGTCAGCGGGCTCGTGCCGATCAGGGAGGCGCTCGCGGGTTATGGCGAGCCGGTCGTGTGGCTGGTGCTGTCGGCGTTCTTCATTTCCCGCGCGATGATCAAGACCGGACTGGGTCGCCGCATCGCGCTGCGCTTCGTGCAGCTGCTCGGCCGCACGTCGATCGGCGTAGCGTACGCGCTGACGTTCACCGATCTGTTGCTGGGCATGATCATCCCGTCGAACGGCGCGCGCAGCGGCGGCGTGATCTTTCCCATCGGCAAGAGCATCGCGGAAACGTACGACTCGCGTCCGGGCCCGACGGCGCGCCGCCTCGGCTCTTATCTCATGCTCCAGCTCTATCAGTGCGATGTCATCATCTGCGCGATGTTTCTGACCGGGCAGGCATCGAATGCGCTGATTGCGTCTTTTGCAGGCAGTGTCGCGGGCCTCGATTTGTCTTACACGCGCTGGATGATATCCGGCGCATTGCCGGGTTTGATCTCGCTCGCGCTCGTGCCGCTGTTGCTGTACCGGCTTCACCCGCCGGAGGTGAAGCAAACGCCCGCAGCGCGCGAGATCGCGACCGCAGACCTCGAGAGAATGGGCGCGCTGTCGCGAGACGAGAAAATCATGCAGGCAGTCTTCGCACTCGTGCTCGGGTTGTGGATGACCAAGGCGTGGCACCCGATCGATTACGTGGCGGTTGCGATGCTCGGCGTAGGCGTGCTGCTGTTGACGAATGTGCTGAGCTGGGATGACATCACGGCCGAACGCAGCGCGTGGGATGTCTTTTTCTGGTACGGTGGCCTGGTACAGCTTGCCAAGCTGCTCAGCGAAGGCGGGGTCATCAAATGGTTCGCCGGCGATGCGGCCGCCGCGGTAAACGGCTGGGTCTGGTGGGCCGCGCTCGCGGCGCTCGTCATTGTATACTTCTACACGCACTACGGTTTCGCGAGCATTACCGCGCACGTTACGGCGATGTATGTGCCGTTTCTTTCAGTGTGCCTGGCACTTGGCGCGCCGCCGCTGCTCACTGCGCTCATCCTGGCGCATGTGTCGAATCTGAGCGCAGCGCTGACCCATTACGGCACGACGCCCGCGCCCATATACTTCGGCGCGAACTACGTGTCGCAACGCGAATGGTGGCGTGTCGGTCTGCTGGTTTCGTTTGTGACGCTGCTCATATGGGGGACAATCGGACCATTGTGGTGGAAGCTTCTCGGGTGGTGGTAGATGAATGGCAATAGCGCGCCGCATGTAATCATCGTGGGCGGCGGCTTTGGCGGATTGTATTGCGCAAAAGCCCTCAGGAACGCGCCGGTCAGAGTCACCGTGATCGACCGGCGCAACTTTCATCTGTTTCAGCCGCTCCTATATCAGGTAGCTACGGCCTCACTCTCGCCGGCGGATATCGCTGCGCCGATTCGCAGCGTCGTGCGCAATCATCGCAACACCGAAGTGTGGATGGCAGAAGTCATCGACATTGACGTCGTGCAACGCAAAGTCCTGCTGGAGGACGCGGCGGTCGCGTACGACTACCTGGTCCTCGCAGCGGGTGCCACGCACGCGTATTTCGGCCATCCGGAATGGGAGGAGCGCGCACCGGGCTTGAAGACAGTGGACGACGCGACCGAGATGCGACGCCGTTTCCTGATCGCGTTCGAGGAAGCAGAGCGGGAAGCAAATGCCGACGCGCGACGTCGTCAACTTACGTTCGTTATTGTCGGTGGCGGGCCGACCGGCGTAGAGCTGGCGGGTGCCATGGCCGAGATCGCGCGCAAGGTCATCCCCAAGGATTTTCGTGCGATCGACACAGCGAGTGCGCGCATCATCCTGCTCGAAGGCGGACCGCGCGTGCTGCCGACGTATCCGGAATCGTTGTCCGCGAAGGCGCAGCGGCAGCTCGAGAAGTTGGGTGTGGAAGTACGCGTCAACGCGCTCGTGACCGATATCGAAGCGGATAGTGTGAGGGTTGGAGCTGAGCGGATTGCTTCGCACAACGTGTTCTGGGCCGCGGGCGTCGCCGCATCACCACTGGGCGCGAAGCTCGGTGTTGCGACCGACCGCGCCGGCCGCGTGATCGTAGAGAGCGACTGTTCAGTGCCTGGTCACGCGGAGATCTTCGTGCTCGGCGATCTCGCTCACTTCAAGGAGAACGGCAACCTGCTACCGGGCGTCGCGCAAACGGCAATGCAGATGGGCAAGCATGCGGCCCGCATGATCCAGAACGATCTGTCGCATAAACCGCGGCAGCGATTCCATTACAACGACAAGGGCAGTCTTGCCACCATTGGCCGCGCTGCCGCGGTGGCCGACATTCGTGGAATCAAGCTGGCCGGCTGGCCGGCGTGGCTCATCTGGGTGTTCGTTCACATCATGTATCTGATCGGCTTCAAGAATCGGATCGTGGTGATGATCCAGTGGGCGTCAGCCTACATCGCGTACCGTCGCGGAATTCGTTTGATAACGGGTGAGCCGAAGATGCATCTCATGCAACCGCGCACCACGCCATGATCTGGGGACTGATTCTAATCCTGTTCATCGCCCTGCTGACTATTCCGTTGGGGCTGCCCGGCCTCTGGATCATGATCGGCGTGGTTGCGGTCGGCGCATTGATGAAAGAGATCGGCACCACGATCATCGTGATCACGGTTGCGATCGCAACCGCAGCGGAGCTGATCGAATTTTTTCTGGTGAAACGCCTCACAACGCAATACGGCGGGTCGAAGAAAGCATTCTGGGGTGCGATCATGGGTGGCTTGATCGGCGTAGTCATCGGCGTGCCGATCCCGGTAGTCGGATCGATCATCGCCGGCATGCTCGGTTCCTTCGCGGGCGCCGCACTGGTGGCTTACGCGGAAACGAAAGAGCTGCGCGCCGCGCATCGAATAGGCTGGGGCGCGCTAGTGGGCCGAGTTCTTTCCGCCGTCACGAAAACCGTCGCGGGTCTGGCCATTCTGGTGCTCGCCACGGCGGCACTGATTCGCTGACTGCGCGCCTATCGTCGTTTGCGCGGAATGTCGACGCGGCCGCGCACACTGTGAGCCGAATCTCGCCCGAGCCATCGACAATTCTCGCAGACGCGACATAGTTGGCAATGATGGAACCGGAGCCATCCTGCAACCGACCGGCGCCAAGGTTGCTCAGATCGAGTTCACCGCTGCCATCCTCTATTTCCCCTTCTTCACCCGCACGGTAGTGCCGGTCGTAGTAATAACCACTTCATCACGCGTTTCAGTCACCGACACAGGATTCGATCCTCGCACTTCGATATCGGAATCACCGAGCGTGCCGGAGTAGCGGAGTGTGCGGCTCGATCCGGAACCGGGCGCCGGTGTTGCTCCCGGGGCCGGACACGCATTGCGCATTGAGTCGGCGAGGGCCGCGCGCATGCGACCATCTGCACGGCCCAGCTCACGCGCCAGCTCCGACAGCTGCTCGCGTTCGCGCTCCGCGCGCAGAATCTCGCGGTCCACTTCTTCGAGCCGCTCGCGATCCAACCTCTCGGCGCGGCGCAGCTCTTCCTGGAGTTTGCGCATCTGATCCGCCTGGTCGCGCTGCAGGAGCGTCAAGGCTTCACGTGCCTTCAGCAACGATTCCGAGGATTGCGCCAGGTTCGGCGAGCTCGGTGCGTAGCGGCTTACCGCCTTGACCGTGACGGTCCTGCGCTCGTTGCCGCGCTGCAGCGTGAAGCGCACCTCTTGATCCGGCTTGGCGTTCGCGAACGCCTCGCCGCCCTTTTCACTGTCCATCCGCAGATCGTTGATGTGCGTGATGACGTCGCCACGGCGAATACCCGCCTTGTCCGCCGGTCCGCCTCGCTCGATGGAATAAACTTCCGGCGGTGCACTGAATTTCATGATGTGCTTGTCGCCGTCATTCTTGACGTCGATCGAGCAGTTGCCTCTGCAGCTCAGTCCCATGCCGAAACTCACGCGTGGTGAAATTGGCCGCGCCGAAGGCGTCAACCGCGCCGCGGGCGCCGCCGGACTTGTGGTCGCAATTGGCCCGCGGCCCGGGATGCCCAGGAGCCGAACATCGTTAGGGCATACGCTGTCTGCGCTGAATGCAAACTTGAGTGGCTCGCCCTTGCGACGAACCGAAATGACAACGGACTCGCCAGCGTCGATGTTCCTGAATTCCTGCGCGCCCTCGCGCGTGGTAATCGCCTTGCCGTTTACATGCGTAATAACATCGCCGACCTTCAATATGCCGGCTGCGCGCGAATCCCTTCCGAGAGACCCAATGCGCGGCTCAGTGCGGAATGACCATTCCTTTTCACTACCGGGCGCAGCCAACGAGCAGCCATCGCAGTCGAGGCTGGTGATCCCGATATAGCCGACGGGTTGGCGCCCGCCGCACGATGCGGCTGTGACCTGCGCGGCTCCGGGCGTGGCTACCCCCAACAGCACGGCAAACGATACCAGCCAATAACGTGTCTTCATCTTTCGCTATTCTCCTCAGAACCAGACGATCTGACGCTGCGTCCGCGCATTGCCGGTCTGGCTCTGTTTCTTTTCCTGCTCGATGCCTTGAAGGATTTTTGCAACTACCGGATCGTTCGGCGCCAGGCGCACGACTTCATTCGCTGCCTCGTGCAGCGCGGTCAGCGCGACCTCGCGCGCCTGCGGATTGACCTGGCCGTTCTGATTCTGATGCGCTGCGCTTACGAGAGCTTCCAGCGCCTGCACATACGCAGTGCCCGTCTGCTGGACATGCGCGGCTGCCGCGGCTGCATCGCCACGATTCTGTATCTGCGCAATTGCCTGCACAGTGTTGCGCGTACCGAGATACTGCCCGATCACCACGCCGGTCGCCAGCAGCGCCAGCGACGCTGCGATCGAACCGACCAGCCACGCGATTGGCAGTGAGCGCGTCTTGCGTAGCAGGCCACGCTTGCGTAGCTGACGAACCGTCCGCTCCTCGAGCAGTGGGCTCGGCGTTTTCTCCATGGGAAGCTCGCTTGCATAGCTGTTGAGCCTCTCCTCCCATTCCTTGTCGAATTCTTCGCTCATATGACTCCGGTAGGCTCCAGTAGCGCGCGCACGCAGCGCCGCGCGTGGAACAACTGACTCTTGGATGTGCCCGGTGCGATGCCCAACTGCTCTGCAATTTCTTCGTGCCGAAAGCCTTCGAGGTCATGCAGCACGAGCACGGTGCGGTAGCCCAACGGCAGAAGATTGAGAGCTTTCTCGAGATCGATCCGCTCGCCGACGTGGTCAGGACGAACTTCCGGTTCGGCCGTGCTCTCGAGCGAGATCTGTGGCCAACGGTTGCGTTTGCGCAGCAATTCCCTGAAGCGGTTGATTGCGATCCCGGTCAGCCAGGTATTGAACCCCGACTCCCAGCGAAAATTCGCCGCGGCTTCGGTCGCGCGAATCCATGCCTCCTGGACCACGTCCTCTGCGTCCTGCTCGCTGCCAACCAGCCGCAATACCAACTGATACAGCCGTGGCGTGTGGCGGCGGTAGAGCTCGCGAAACGCGATCTCATCGCCGCTAACGACGACAGCTTCGACCAATTCCCGATCGGTTTGGGTCTCGAGCATCTGTATGTATCAGTCGGCGCTGCGAGTCAAAAGGTTGGTTGGAGCGCAACAGAGAGTATGCGAGTGTGGGATTGTGGGAATGTGAGAGCGTGGCCAGAGCGCCCTCCCACACTCCCACACCCCCACACTCTCACACTCTCTCGAGGCGTACGTCTTTCGCGTCCTTATCCTCTCGCACGCCCAGAAAGACTGGCTGCCGCAGCTTGCCTTCATTCGTCATTTCATTGTAACGCACTTCTACTACTACTACCGGATCTACCCAGTGCGCCTTCTCGTTGGTCTTCGGCGTAGTGGTGAAAGGCGAGCTTTTGCGTTCCAGAGGCTCTAGCAGCTTATACATGTCCTGCAATGCCGTTTCGCTGAACCCGCCGCCCGCGTGACCAGCGTATATCAACTCGCCATCATTGTTGTAATAGCCGACCAGCAGTGCGCCGATGTGCTGGCGGGATTGGCGTGGCTCCGTAAAGCCGCCGACCACGAACTCCTGCTGTTTTTCCAGCTTCAGCTTCAGCCACGATTTCGAGCGCTTGCCCGGGGTGTACGCCGAATTGATCTCCTTTGCGATCAGTCCTTCCCACCCGTGCTCGCTCGCCTGTTGGAGCATGCTCGCGCCATCCAGTGTGGTGTCGGTCAGCCAGATTCGCTTGCGCGCGCGCTTGCCGAGCCGCTTCTCTAGATGCTTGCGCCGCACCATCCATGGCTCGTTCAGCAAAGCGTCCTCGCCATCGAGCAGCAAATCGAAGGCAATGAAAACCGCCGGCTGATCCTTCGAGAGCCTGGCTATGCTGTGTGCATTCTCAACGTGCATACGCGCCTGCAAATGCTGGAAGCGAGCGGGCATCTCATCCTTCAATGCCACGATCTCGCCATCCAGAACGAGCGGTTTCTTCGTGCGAGCCGTCAGTTTCTTGAGCTCCGCGATAATCTCTGGAAACTGCTTCGTCTTGTCTTTCGCGTTGCGCGTAATCAGACGCGCGGCACCCGGCGCCACAAATGCAAGCACACGGATGCCATCGTACTTCGGCTCGAATGTCCACTCGCCTTCTTGCGGCACATCCCTGGCCGGCGTGGCAAGCATCGGCAGTATCGCGGCGGTCATTGCGTTGTCGGCCGTCCGTGCGCGCTTGGCGGTTCGCGGTGTCTTTGCGGTCTTGGCAGGTCGGTTGGAGTGCCAAACTTTTGATTTGCCACCCGCGATCTCCTCCATCGTGCGATCGCTCTTGACCGACGTTACATACTCGGCGACGACGTCCGAATCCGGAAGTGCGTACTCGTCGCGATGCTTGATGAGCAGCCACTGCGGCTTCGGGCCACGGTCCGTGCGCACGAGCGCGCATGAGCCCTTGACCCGCTGACCGTTAAATGTGAAGTCGATTTTTCCCTTCGCGTAACCCTCGCGCATCGCAGCTTCGTGGTTGCCGTTCCTGGCTTTATCGGCGCTGTACGTGCCGCGATCCCAAAGCATGACCGTGCCACCACCATATTCGCCCCGTGGAATGGTGCCCTCGAACTTGTTGTATTCCATTGGGTGATCCTCGACTTCCATCGCGAGGCGCTTCACGGCCGGGTCCATGCTCGGTCCCTTCGGCACGGCCCAGCTTTTCATTACGCCGTCCACCTCGAGCCTCAGGTCGAAATGCAAGTGACTCGCAGCGTGCTTTTGTATCACGAAATGAAGTTTTGATTTTCTGGCGCGCTTTACGACGGTACCGCCCGCCGGCTCCGCCGTGACGCCGAAATCGCGCTTTTCCCGATACGTCGCCAGTTTCTTCTTTACTGAAGCTTTCGCTGCCATCTGACCCTCTCTCGCATCACCGCCAGCCAGCGGCTGTGCAATCGATCTGCCTGGCGGATAAATGATGCAATTTCAGCCGCACAGGCATGACGCTTGCCCCCTTATGTGCCTGGCGACACCCGCCCAATGGAGGTCATAACATGAGCATTTTCAACCGCAAGAAGAAGCGCGCCGAACTCGGCGAGCAATCGGATATTTCGAGAGGCTCCGAAATGGAGCGCACGAATGTCGAACGGTCGGACCGCACGATGGGCGCGGGAGCCCACGGAGACAGGATGGCCGGCGCGGAGGGCATCGAGGATCCGGCGCTCGAGCAGCGTGAGGGCCGTGAACGCAGCACCACGGACGAATCCGAGTCGGAGAACCCGCTCGTTTAGGGAGCATGGGAGCATGGGCTTCCGTGATTCCAGGTTTGGGCCCGGAAATCATCGATTGGTTTCCGGGCCTTCGAGTATTCTGATAGTTTGAGATCGTGAGAAAAATCCTGCTCGCCGATTGCGATGCGTATTTTGTGCAAGTCGCGAAGCTTGAGGATCCGGAAGGCGCGGGTAAGGAAGAGCTGCTACTGGTTGGCGGTCGTGCCGAGCAGCGCGGCGTCGTGACATCGGCGTCGTATGCCTGCCGCGAATTCGGCGTGCGCTCGGGTATGCCGACAGCGCAGGCGCTGCGCTTGTGTCCGCGCGCGGTCCTGGTTGGGGTGCCGCGCGAAGCCTGCTCGCGCAAGCACCGCGAGATACGCGAAATTCTGCTGAGCTACACACCAATCGTCGAGTCGGCTTCGATCGACGAGTTCTATCTCGATCTGACCGGCACCGAGGCGCTGCATCGGACTGACGACCTGACCGTGATAGCTGCACGAATACGCGAGCACGTGCTGGCAGCCACGAGCATATCGGTCTCGATCGGTGGCGGCATTACCCGGATCATCGCGAAGCTTGCGGCGAAGCGGGCCAAGCCGGCGGGAGTCCACGTGGTGGCTGCGGGGCGCGAAGACGAGTTCATGCGCGCCATGGAGCTCGCCGCGATTCCCGGTATCGGACCGAAATTCCAGGAGCGCTTGCGCGCGTATGGGCTGGTGCGCGTCGAGGACGCGCTCGGCTTCGACGAGAAGGCATTGAGCGCGTGGTTCGGCGATGCGACGGGGCAATGGCTATATGACCGAATGCGCGGCATCGATGCTGGGGAAGTCGAGCCGCGCGCAGTCGCCAAGTCGATCAGCCGCGATGAAACCTTTGCGCGTGATCTCACCGAGGATGATGCGCTGCTCACCGAATTGGCGCGTCTTTCAGCGCATGCGGCGTCCGACTTGCGTTCGCGCGATTTGCGTGCGCGCACCATCGCGGTGAAGGTTCGCGATGCGGATTTCACGACCCGGCAGGCGCGGCACACGCTCGCAACCGCTGTGGAAAGCGATCGTGCGATTTACGACGTCGCACGGGAGCTGCTGCTGAAATTACGACGCGCGAGGCGAAGCGGTATCCGATTGCTGGGCGTTTCGCTGGCAGGTTTTACGGACCAGAGAGGGGTCGAGCAGCTAGGGTTGTTCGGCACCGCGTCGACTATCGAGACGGACAAAGACCGGCGTCTTTCCCGCGCAGTCGACGACGTGCGCAACAAGTTCGGCGCGGATTCGATCATCTCGGGTCGCGCTATGCCACAATGAAGGACGACACGATTCCGGCAGTCACACCGGATCTGCCCTCGCGCGGCTGGCGGATGACGTTGGGTATGCTGAGGCGCATGCCGCAGGGAGTTCTCAGTCGCGGCTTCGGCAGGCTCGCGGATGCGCCGATCCCGCGCGGTCTGCGGCAAGGAGTGCTGGGCAGCTTCGCGCGCGCGGTCGGCATCGACGTCCAGGAAGCCGAGCTGCCGATCGCCGAGTATACGTCACTGAATAACTTCTTTGCGCGCCGGCTGAAACCCGGCGTGCGCACATGGCCGACCA
Source organism: Gemmatimonadota bacterium (assembly GCA_052389275.1). Classification (GTDB taxonomy): domain Bacteria; phylum Gemmatimonadota; class Gemmatimonadetes; order Longimicrobiales; family RSA9; genus CBJLQC01. Next base: position 11,847 of record JBQTID010000162.1, read on the forward strand.
GTGACCGGGTTGCAGGCTCGCCTGTAGAAGCGATTGTTGGGCAGCTGGGCCAGGCTCGAAACGGATCGCTGCTCCAGGCCAAGGGGCGCTGGTATTCTGCCTTCGCCCTGCTGGACGATGAATCGGAGGCCCAGCGCTATGATGGCGGCGCCTTCATCACATTGTATTTGAGCCCGCGCCATTACCATCGGATTCACGCGCCCGTGACCGCCACCATTCCGAAGGCGCGCCACGTCCCGGGTTATCTGTTGCCGGTCAACTCGCCCTCGGTTACGCATGTCGAGAACCTCTTTGCCGTGAATGAGCGCCTCATTTGTTATCTCGACTCAATGCTTGGCCGCATCGCAATCGTCGCCATCGGCGCGTACAATGTCGGCCGCATTTCCACTGCGTTTGACCCGGAATGGTCGGCCCGAGGGTGGGTGACGAATCGGAGGCCCGCGCGGCCGGAATCGAAGACATACACCGTCGCACCGCACGTGAAGACCGGCGATGAAATCATGGCCTTCCATCTCGGCTCGACCGTGGTTGTGCTGTTCGAGCGGAACCGCGCGCAACTGCTGCCCGGCATCGAGCCGGGTATGGAAATGCGGCTCGGTCAACCGATTGTATCCGCAATAGAGGCAGAGTGACTGTAGACGCAAAACGGCAGCGCGAGCTTGAAAACAGGCTTGGACCGGATCGTGTCGAGCACGGCATTCGGCTCGCGCCGTATACCACCTTCAAAATCGGCGGCCCAGCCGATCACTTCTTTCGCGCACGCACGCCGCAAGACCTCGTCAATGCGATCAGCGCGGCGCGCGAGCTGGACGTGCCGTTCTTCCTGCTCGGGCTAGGCGCCAACATTCTCATCGGTGACAAAGGTTTCCGCGGCCTGATTATTCGCAGTGAAGTGGCGGGTATCGAGTTCATTGATGACGTTCGTGTGCAGGTCGGGGCCGGCGTGGAAGTCTTTCACGACCTGATTGAAGCTACAGTCTCACGCGGTCTAGGCGGCCTGCATCATTACGTCGGGATTCCGACCACCGTAGGTGGCGCGATCTGGCAGAATCTCCATTTCCTCTCACCGCCGCCCGAGCGCGAGCGGACCTGCTTCATCGAGGAGGTCGTCGTGTCATGGGAGATCCTGAGCGCCGAAGGTGAAGTGAAATGTGTCGGTCATGACTACTTCATTTTCGGCTATGACTACAGCATTCTGCACGAGCGCGACGACATCGTCCTTACGGTGACGTTCCGCCTGGATCCACAGCCTGAGGAAGAGCTCCGCTACGTCATGCGCGAGAATCTGAAGTGGCGCGATGAGAAGCATCCCGATCTGTGGCTGTACCCGTGTGCCGGCTCGATTTTTCAAAAACTCGAGGGCGTCGGTGCCGGCCGGCTGATCGATCAATGCGGCCTGAAAGGTTGGGTTTATCAGAACGCCGGAATCTTCCACAAGCACGCCAACATTATCGTCAATCTGGGCGGCGCGACCGCTGCGCAGGTACGTCACATCATCGATCACGCCCAGCAGACGGTACGTCACGAGCTGGGCTTCGAGCTGAAGCCGGAGATCGGCTTTATCGGCGAGTTCTGAGAGGGGACCGAAGCCATGGCTTCAGTCCAAATCGGCAGTGCCAGCCTGTCGCTCATCAAGGGTGATGTTACCGGCCAGCGCGTGGACGCGATCGTCAATGCGGCGAACCCCAGCCTGATGGGTGGGGGCGGTGTCGATGGCGCAATTCATCGCAAGGGAGGACCTGCCATTCTCGATGCCTGCCGAGAGATTCGCCGAACGGTTCACCCTGATGGCATGCCGACCGGTGAGGCCGTGATCACGACCGCGGGTGCGCTGCCGGCGCGTTTCGTTCTGCACACCGTAGGACCGGTGTGGAGCGGCGGTCACAGGCGCGAGAGTGATCTGCTGGCGAAAGCGTATCGCAGCTGCTTATCGCTCGCTGCCGAAGAAGGATTGCACAGTGTGGCTTTCCCGTCGATCAGCACAGGCGCATATGGCTATCCGAAGCGCGAAGCGGCGCGCGTCGCGCTTGCCACAGTCATCGAGTTTCTCAGGGGAAATTCAGCCGTGAAGGATGTGCGCTTCGTGCTCTTTTCAGACGACGATCTGCACATTTATTCTGCCGCGCTCGACACAGTTCTGACAGAGTGAACGCACCGCGCGCGCGTTTGCCCAGAGGAAACGCATCATTTCCCCAGAGAGAAATCCCTTGCACTCTCTCTCAGACCGTTTAACTTGTTTTTCGACCGACATCGTTCTCGGTTCCCTTAACACATCATTCGGAGACTGCTATGGCCGCGAAGAAGTCAGCGAAAAAGGGAAAGGCCGCGAAGCGCTCGGCGAGCAAGAAGCCGGCGAAGCGCCCCGCAGCAAGAAAGACCGCAACGAAGGCGCGTAAGGGAGCAGCGAAGAAGGGCGGCCGGAAGGCCGCGAAGCGGCCCGCAGCGAGAAAAGCCGCGCCGAAGAAGGCCGCGAAGAAAGCCGCCCCGAAAAAGAAGCGCGCTCCGAATCCCGCATTCATGAAGCCGATGCAGCCGAGCGGACAGCTCGCCGCGGTGATTGGTGACAAGCCAATGCCACGCAGCGAAGTCACCAAGAAAGTGTGGGCTTATATCAAGAATAAGGGCCTTCAGGATAACAAGAATCGCCGCATGATCAACGCGGACGACAAGCTCGGCCCGGTATTCGGCGGCAAGAAGCAAGTCTCGATGTTCGAGATGACCAAACTGGTCAACAAGCACCTGAAGGGCTGAGTCCTGCGGGTAGCCTAATAAGGGGGAGCCACAATGTGGCTCCCCTTTTTTATGCTGTGCTGCCCGAACGTGTCGCTTTCTTGATCAGCCAGATTACGACTGCGGCGATCAGCAGAATCGGCAGCACCTTGAACAACAGAAACATGGTCAGGCCGACCGCACCGATGACCAGACCCAGCACGAACTTCACCACGACCAGGCCGATCAGGGCGAGTGCGCCGCCGGTAGCGACCTTTGCAACCATTGAGTTCATCTTGTCTACTCCGCTTGAGGGCTCCTGCGTCCCTACGGATGCTGGGGCCCCAAAGATTCACGGAACGGCATGAGAGAGCAATACGGCCGTCTGCTGCGCGTTCTCGGCATTGCCTTCGGTTGGGCGGTCACGGTTGGTACCACGATTGGTGCGGGTATCCTGCGCACACCCGGCGAGGTCGCGCTGCACGCGCCTACACACATCGCCTTTTTTGCGGTCTGGCTGGCGGGCGGAGCGTACGCGTTACTGGGTGCCCTCACACTCGCGGAGCTCGGTACCATGATCCCGGAGTCTGGAGGGCAAACACTCTATGCGCGGCGCGCGTTCGGCGTGCTTCCCGGTTTCATGGTCGCGTGGAGTGATTGGCTTTCATCTTCGGCATCGGCTGCGCTGATTACGATCGTGCTCGTACAGGCGGTCTCCGCTATCGTGCCGGAAACCGCGCATCTCGAAAGACTGCTCGCCGTGCTCATCATCCTGGCTTTCGCGGCGGGCCAGTGGCGCGGCGTGCGCACCAGCAGCACGCTCCAGCTGACGACAACGACACTCAAGGCGCTCGCCTTTATCGTCCTGATCGCCGCGTGCTTTCTCACCCCTGCGCCGCCCAGTGCCGAAATGCCTGGTGCCGCGCCGGTCGCGCTTACGCTGGCGGGGGTCATGATCTCGTTGCAGGCAATGGTCTACACGTATGATGGTTGGGCCAGCGTGCTATACTTCTCGGGGGAGGTCCGGGATGCGGGGCGTGACATACCGCGCTCCATGATAAGCGGCGTGCTCTCGGTACTGGCGATCTATCTGCTCGTGAACGCAGCGTTTCTGCATCTGATCCCCTTGCGTGCAATGGCCGGTGATCCGCTGGTGGCCGACACCGCGGCGGCCCTTGTCTTCGGCAGTGCGGGCACGACCGTCATTCGTGTGCTGATCGCCGTCTCATTGCTGAGTGCCATCAATGCGTGCATGCTTGAAGCAACGCGGGTCCTGTATGCGGCCGGCGCGACTCGTGTGAATGAGGGCGGCACGCCAACGGCCGCGCTGGCGATCTCGACTGCGGTGGCGGTCATACTGGTTTCGACCGGCACCTTCAACCAGGTGATTGCGTTGGCGGCGTTCTTCTTCGTGGCGAACTATTCGGTGTCATTCGCGGCATTGTTCAGGCTGCGCCACACCGAGCCGGCGGCGGAGCGGCCGTACCGCGCATGGGGTTACCCGATCACGCCCGCGCTCGTCCTGGCCGCGTCATTGGGTTTTCTGATTGCGGCAATCGTGGCGGATCCGCGCAACAGCGCATATGCCGTTCTGCTGCTTGCCGCGAGCTATCCGGTACATCGTTTACTGCCCAGGAAGAGAGGCTGATGGCAGGTCGTCCCTATGTGCTTGGCGAGCTCACCTGGAAACAGGTGCGCGAGACCGCCTATGATGTGGCGATACTGCCGTGGGGCGCGACCGAAGCGCACAACTACCATCTCCCCTACGGAACCGATGTTCTGGAGTCAGAAGCAATCGCCTGCGAATCGGCGCGCATCGCGTGGCAGCGTGGTGCCCGCCTCGTAGTCCTGCCGGTCGTGCCCTTCGGCGTGAACACCGGCCAGCTGGATATTCCGCTAACCATCAACATGAACCCGAGCACCCAACTCGCCGTGCTGGCGGATGTGGCGGCCTCGCTCGAAGCGCAGGGCATTCCCAAGCTCGTCGTGCTGAATGGACATGGTGGCAACGACTTCAAGCAAATGATTCGGGAGCTACAGCCGCGGCCGGACCTGCTGATCGCAACGTTGAGCTGGTATGCGAGTGTCGATGCGGCAGCGTTCTTCGACCGGCCGGGCGACCATGGCGGAGAGCTGGAGACCAGCCTGATGATGCACCTGCGCGGCGATCTCGTACTGCCGTTGACAGAGGCGGGCCCCGGCAGTGTGCGGCCTTTCAACGTTGCGGGGTTCCGTGAGGGATGGGCCTGGACGCCGCGCGAATGGCTGCGCGCCACGGCTGACACCGGGGTTGGCGATCCGTCCAGGGCCACGGCTGAAAAAGGCGCGCGCTACTTTACGGCGGTCACGGAGAAAATCGGCTCGTTTCTGGTCGAGCTGGCGCACACGCCGAACGATCAGCTCTATGAAGGCGAGTGATGACCGACGCCGCCTCGCGAGTCATTAATCATTTCGGTCTGGCGCCGCATCCCGAAGGCGGCTGGTTCCGCGAGGTCTTTCGCTCGTCGCATCGCGTGCAGACCGCTCGTGAAGAGCGCGCGGCGCTCACAGTGATTCACTACATGCTGGCGAGCGGAACCTGCAGCCGCTGGCACCGCGTCGACGCGGACGAGGCGTGGTTCTTTTCCGATGGCAGCGCAATCGAGCACATCATCGCGGCACCCGATTTCAGCTCGATAGTGCGCAGAAGGCTGATCGATGTCACGCCGGTTTCCGTTGCACCAGCAGGGTGGTGGCAGGCTGCCTATACGGAAGGCGATTGGGCGCTCGTGCAATGTGCAGTCGCGCCAGGTTTCGAGTTCTCAGGCTTTCAGCTCGCGCGCGACGCAGGCTATGCCGAGGCCGTGCGTGAAGATCTGACCTGGCTATTGTGACCTGCGTCACTTGCCGGCGAGTATCTTTTCACGAGCCGCCTTCGAACCCATTCGTTCCACCAGCTCCAGCTGTGCCTTCATCCCCGCCGTCAGTGGCAGCTGCTTCGCGTGCGCCTTGGCTTCGCCGCGCGCGAAGGCGGCGGCAATGAGCTCGTACTTCGAGCCGGGATGCCAGAAGATCCAGTCGTCTACGCCCGCGTCGTACACCCCTCGGATTTGTGCCGCGGCCTGCTCGGGTCCGTACGGGAAATTTCGGGTCACCCAGGGAGCGCTGAAACCTTGCAGCCACGGAATCACACGTGCCGTTTTTGCGCCCCCCTCACGCAGCTGCTGCGCGCGCACCACGCCCATGCCGACCGAGTGCACGACAGTCTCATAAGGCATCGTGTTGGGTTTCGGCACACCCTTGAGGTGAGTCGGCAGATAATGCGACGGGTACGTCATCGGCAGCACGTGATCGGCGGCGATCAGTATGCGTTCCCATTGCTGGCCAATTTGAACATCCGCGGGATCGTTGGGCGAGAGGCCGAATAGATCTGCGGCAAGCACGCCGCTCAGCGCGTGCACGCGTGGCTTCGCCTTGTTCAGGAACTGGACGATCGCATCGGTGCGGTCACCCTTCGCATGCGGATGAATCTGTTTCGGCAAGCTCGGAAACGGCTCGGGAAAGCGAATGTAATCGAATTGCACCTCGTCAAAGCCGGCACGCAATACGTCTTCCGCGATTTCGATATTGTATGCCCATACGCTCGTATCCCACGCGCTCACCCAAGTGTTGCCCGCCTTGTCCCGCCACAAATCGCCACTTGGGTTTTTGATCGACCACTCCGGCTTTGTACTGGAGAGCATCGGGTCCTTGAAGACGACGATGCGCGCGACCGTCCAGATGTCATGCGCCTTCATCGTGTCGACCAGCGTCTTCAGATTCGAGATCGTGACCTCCCCGCCAATCCGCTGCTGAAGCGGCAGCTCGGTCCGGTAGCGCATGCCCTTCTCGTCCTTGACATCCACGACGAAGGTGTTGATCTCGGTGGAATCTGCGAGCGCCAGCAGTGTGGCGAGGCGCGTCCTCGATCCGGCAGCGTACGCATTGAGATAGATGCCGCGGATCACCGCAGGCGCGGTTGTGGTCGCAGTCGTAGTCGCTGGCGCGGTCGCGGTCGTGGTGTCCGCCGGCGTTGCGCGTTCGCCGCGGGTTTCGCCGCCGCACGCGGCCAGCATCAGCGCCAGCGCAGGCGGCATGAGCTTCAATGTCTTGATCATACGATTCTGTTGGTGTGAAACGGCTGCGACAGTCTACGGGCGGTGGAGGATAGAGCAAGCGGCGTTCCGTTAGCCTATCCCGCCGCGCCGTTAACGGCTAACATCTCGAGCGATGCTGCATGGAAAACTCAAAGGCCTGCTCCTGGTGTTTCTGGCCGGCGCGCTGGTTCTGCTGCTGGGACGCCGCGCCGCGGCGTACGTGCCGGTCTTCGTGTCCTGGGTCGATTCGCTAGGGACGCTCGGGCCGGCGGTCTCTATGGCCGGCTATGTACTGGCGACCGTGGCAATGGTACCGGGCTCGATCCTTACGCTGGCAGGCGGCGCGCTGTTCGGCCTCGCGCGCGGCATCATCTACGTTTTTTTTGCGGCGAGCATCGGCGCGACTCTGGCTTTCCTGATTGCGCGTTACATTGCGCGCGGCGCGGTCGTGCGGCGGCTTGGGCCTGACGCGCGGTTTCGCGCGCTGGACACGGCCATCGAGCGCGAAGGCCGCAAGATCTTTTTCCTGATTCGGCTTTCGCCGCTGTTTCCATTCAACGTCACTAATTATGCGGCCGGGGTGACCAGTCTGCGGCTGCGCGACTACCTCATCGCATGCCTGGGCATGCTGCCCGGCACGATCCTCTGGGTTTACTACGGGCATCTGATCGGCAATGTCGCGAGTCTGGTTGCAGGCGCGCCCGCCGCTCGCGGCTATGCGCACTGGATTCTGCTGGGCGTCGGCTTGCTCGCGACGGTAGCCGCAACCACGCTGGTCACCCGCGCCGCGCGGCGCGCGCTCAATTCCTCTGTCCAGGACACCCGAGCCAATGGTGCGTAATCCGCGCGCATTCTTCTTCGTTGCCGCAGGGATCGTGGTCGTATACGCGATGCTCTTTCCACTGCTGACCATCGATACACTGACACGCGTGTTCGCGAGCGCGGCGAGATTCGAAGCCGGAAACCTGCTGCTGCTGTTGTTTATGGAGGTAAGCAGACTGGTGACGAGCGTCGTCGGCTTGACGATCGCGCTGTATTTGCTGCTGCGCGCATCGAATCAGGGTGAGGCGCGCGCCTTCGCTGTGTTCCTCCTGTTTGCAATCATCACTTACGAGAAACTCCTGGGCGGAAGCGCGTATCCGGGACCGGTCCAGGAGCGAACGGCGGTGGCTCTCATCGGCGCAGGAGTCCCGGTCTCAGTGCTGAGCGCACTCTTCGGCCCTCGGGCATGGACGATATGGCCTGCACTGGCCGCGCTGCTACGCTTCTCCGCGGTCTTTCCGCGCGAGCTACAGTATGACATGCTCGATGCGAGCGGCGCCGACGACAGGCGCGGGCTTCTGCGTGGCAGCGCTGTAGCGGGGCTGGACATTGGTGGCTTGTTCAGACGTCTATCAAGACGGCTGCTTTCACTGCGCGCCTTCAGCGGCTGGCGCCTCGGCGCGTTCGCGGTTGTCATGATGATGTTGCATCCGGCGTTGAGCGAAGCCAGCGTTGTACTTTGGGTGGCAGGCGGCATCGTTACCTGCATTGCCATCACCAATGTGCGTGCGGGCTACGGCGCCGCTCAAGGCACGGACCGCGTGCGTGCAACCTGGATAACCGTCGGCTTCGTCCTCGCGCTCTTCATGTTTCTGCTTGGCACGGCGCTTTATGTGGCCGTACCAACCTCGATGCCGCGCATGCTCGCATTTCTTATCGTGATGCTGATACCGGCGGCGCTAATGGCTTGCATGGCACTCTCGGTTCTCGACCGTGGCGAGCTGGACTCACGCGGTGCATTGCGCGGAACTTCGCGTTGGGGCAGCATCAGCCTGGCGATGATCCTGGTGTTCGCAGCCGTTCATGGCGTATTTGGCTGGCTGGCCGGACATTTCGGCATGTCCCGTGCGCTGGCGGGGCTGGCTTCTGTGGTGATAGCAGCAATTGCGCTGCAGCCGGTCAAGAAAGTCACGGATCGATTGAGACTCAGGATCCTCGAGCGGCACGAAGATGTCGATGAACCGGTCGCGCACAGCGGGCGACCTGAATTGTAACCACGAAATCGGGGGAGGTTGGGATGAAACGAACGCTCTTTGCACTTACGCTCGCGGCCCTCATAGCACCTCGCATGCTGGAAGCACAGTCCGAGCCGGCTGCCAAAACTGACGCGGCGATCGTGGTCTCACAGACCACTTTGCTGCGCGATCGGCTCATGCTGGCAGGCGCAGCGGCAACGCTCGCAGCGCCGGCGACGGCAGCGGACATCCACGCAGCCGAGAGCCAGCCGAACCAGCCGGCACTGATGCAGCGCCGCGGC
>JBQTID010000163.1:0-3122 GCA_052389275.1 Gemmatimonadota bacterium
GTCTTCAGAAGATTGCTCGAGCGTGAAGTCAATCTGCCGACCTGGCGCGAGCTCGCGCTGGCATACCGGAAGCTGGAAGCGCGTGGCGAGATTCGCGGTGGCCGATTCGTTGCCGGCATGGCGGGCGAGCAGTTCGGGCTGCCGGGTGCAGTCGAATCTCTGCGCAGCGTGCGTCGCAAACAGGCCGCGGACGAATGGGTCATGATCAGCGCCGCCGATCCGCTGAACCTCGTCGGCATCATCACACCCGAAGAGCGCGTCGCCTCGCTCACCGGCAATCGCATCCTCTTCCACAATGGTGCACCGGTCGCCTCGTATATCGGCGGCGAGGTGAGGGAGTACGGGACGGATCACGGTCTGCCGGATCACGAGCTGGCGCTCGCGCTCAAGCGGCGACAGATCGTGCCGCAGCTGCGCGCGTATTTGCGCTCGCCCGAGAGCAAGGAGCGCTGGCTGAAGAAACGCCGCAAGGTAGCAGACGCGTAATAGTCGCAGTATCCATTGCCAGTCGTGCCGGCGTGGCCGGAATTTCTGCGCGGCGCATTCGCTACCGCCAGTCGCTCAACCAGCAACTGCCCAATGCTCCTTGTTCTCACAAAGCAACCTTACCAAATCCTGCGCTCGGGCCGCGTAGCGGCCCCGACCGCGACAGCTATCGCTACGCCCGACGTTCCGTAGAACCGTCACCCCTCTGGCAGAGCATGTCTCTAGAGAGGAGCGACGATGGATCAGGGTCCACGCCCACGAAAATTGCTGGAGCAGGTGAGCGATGCCTGCCGGGCACGCCAGTTCAGTCCACGCACGGAAGAAGCATACATCGGTTGGATCCGGCGCTATGTGCTCTATCATGGCAAGCGCCATCCGTCAGATCTCGGCAGTACCGAGATAGCGGCTTTTCTGACGCATCTCGCCGTAGAAAGGCGGGTCAGCCCTGCGACGCAGAACCAGGCCGCGAGCGCTCTACTCTTTCTCTACCGCGAAGTTCTCGGAATGGAGGTCGCAGCGCCTGAGGGCGTGTTGCGGCCACCGAAACCTCACCGTGTTCCGGTGGTTCTGACTCGCGACGAGGTGCGAGCGGTACTGAGCGAATTGCGAGGCACGCATTTGCTCGTGTGCAACTTGCTCTACGGTTCAGGTTTGAGGTTGCTGGAGGCACTCCAGCTGCGAGTGAAAGATGTGCTACTCGACCGAGGTGAGCTGGTTGTACGCGCGGCGAAAGGAGGCAACGAGCGACTGACCATGCTGCCCGATGCCGTACGCAAGGAGATGCTGCGGCAGCTCGAACGGGTTGCAGAGCTGCATGCGCGCGACGTCGAACGTGGTGGCGGCTGGGTGGAAACCCCGCATGCGCTTCGACTCAAGTATCCGCGGGCGGGGCTGGAGCTGCCGTGGCAGTACGTGTTTCCCGCCTCGCGCCCGTACACCGACAGACAAAGCCGCCGGACTTACCGGCATTATCTGCATGAAAGCGCCGTGCAGCGGGCCGTAGCGGATGCCGTACGGCGAGCGCGCATCAACAAACGCGCAAGCTGTCACACGTTCCGCCATTCCTTCGCGACGCACCTGCTCGACGATGGCTATGACATTCGCACGGTGCAGGAGCTGCTGGGTCACAAGAGCGTGAACACGACGATGATCTATACGCACGTGTTGAATCGCGGTGGCCGCGGCGTACGGAGCCCGCTGGACCGGAAATAAGCCCGACACGCGATCCTTGCCCGCCCTGCAGCCTAATCCGCAGCCGGCCGGGATTTGCGGCTAACAGATTACCTCGCGGCGGTTCGCAGCATTCCCGCAGCGGTTGCGCGCGGCCGGCGTGACGTAACTCTTGGCTGCTTGTGGGATTACGAGCACGGTGCTGTTTTTGGAGAGTTATATTGGACGCGGTGTTTCATTGGCAGTAATTGTGGGTATTGAATCGGGCAAATGTTGCGCTGAGGGCTTAAAATGCATCAGCTTCGTATCAGCATACACATAGTTATGCCGCCATCGGTAGGGGCCGGCTCAGAATGGCCAAAATTCTGGCGGATTACCGATGCCGGCAAGGAACCGGCGAGACGATTACTTGAACTGGGGTTGCGACATAATATAAGTACGGATATATTGTCGCATGTCGAAGCGGCCCCTCCTCTGGGTGGGTTCCGCGCGCCAAGACCTTCGCGCGTTTCCTCGACCGGCACGGCGGCTCGCGGGTCATCAGCTCGATCGGCTGCAGAAGGGACTCGACCCTGTGGACTTCAAGGCGATGCCGAGTGTCGGACCGGGGGTATACGAGATCCGCGTTCGAGCACAAGGCGCGTTCCGCATTTTCTACGTAGCCAAGTTCAAGGAAGGTATCTACGTGTTGCATGCTTTCGAGAAGAAGAGCCAGAGAACCAGCCGCCGCGATCTGGAGCTTGGGGCCGCCCGGTACCAAGAGCTCGTGAGGCAGCGTCAATTACGTTGAGGAAACGAAGATGCCAATAAAGATTCAGCGCGGGAGCGGGAACGTATTCTCCGATCTCGGCTTTTCTCCTGACGAAGCCGCCAACTTGCAACTCCGCTCGGATCTTATGATCGAGCTGCAGAAACGGCTCGCTACGCTGGGCCTGACCCAGGCGCGGGCGGCACGACTGCTTGAGGTCTCGCAACCCCGTGTGAGCGATCTGATGCGCGGCAGAATTGAGCGCTTCAGCGTCGATACCTTAGTCAAACTTCTCGGCAAGGCCGGCGTTGAAGTACGGCTCACCACGCGAAGGAAGTCGAGAGCGGCATAACAGGCGCGTGAAGCTGACGGCAGATCGGGCCGGCGGATCTGCGCCTTCACAGTGGATCGCACCTTCAAGCATACGGCGCCTGGAAGGGCCGCAGCTTACGCGCATGGCGTTAGAACGAATTCCGAGCCCGCTCGTGAAGCCAAAAGAAGGAAGAGGATTTGATTTCGTGCTCGGAGAGCACCGCTCACCCGAATCGCCGCTTCAACGTTAGCGGTGCGTTGAGTGCCCGGCTGCGGCGGACTGGCTGCTTGCACGTTGATTGTTCGGGTTCGCTCCTCGTACATAACTGGGCGCAGTGACCCGCAACTTCATCGTTCTAACAAACGGGTGCAGTTGACGCGGATGGCGCGAGGACTTATCGAGAAG
>JBQTID010000164.1:0-16907 GCA_052389275.1 Gemmatimonadota bacterium
AACGGCTCGACATTGCGCATCGCGCGCTTACGATTGCGGCATTGAACGCGCTGCTCGCCGATTTGCCGGTGCAACAGAATGATGCAGTTGTAACACCGCCGACACGAACGCCCGCACCCAGTTCTCACGTGCGCGAGCATCAGGTAATTGCCGCGGTCATGGGCGGTGCTGAGCGACGCGGCCACTGGCTGCCTGCCAAGCGCACGCTGGTCGTTTCAACCATGGGCGGCGCGCTGCTCGATTTTCGTGAGGTGCAGCTGCCTCCGGGCGAGACGGAAGTTACCGTTATCTGCATGATGGGCGGGACGGAGATCATCGTGCCGCCAGGCATGAACATCGACTCCGGCGGCATCGCCATCATGGGCGGCTTCGAGCACGTCAACACCGTGCCGTCAGCCCAGGACCGGAGCGCGGCAGTTCTTCGCATCAACGGCTTCGTTCTCATGGGCGGTGTCGAGGTCTATGTGCGCCTGCCCGGTGAGAGTGCCAAAGATGCGCGGCACCGGGTGCGCAACGACCGGCGGCGGCTGAGAGACGAGCGGCGCGGCAGATAACCCGGATGTCGGTTCCGCACGAAGAGGAAGCCCTCGGAAAAGCCTACGACGCGCGTTTGATGGGACGGCTGCTGACCTACCTTCAGCCGTACCGGCTACGCGTCGCAGCCGCCATCTGCGTGCTGCTGCTCGCCGCCGGCATCGAAATCGTGGGCGGTCTCATCACTCGCTACGCGATCGACCATGCAATTGCGGCGGGAAACGCGATGCTGCTGCTTCAGCTGGGCGGCGCCTATTTCGCCTCGATGCTGCTCGCCTTCCTGCTCGAGTACAATCAGGTCATCCTGACGACGCGCCTCGGCCAGAGCGTCATGTACGATCTGCGCAAGCAGATCTTCGGCCATCTCCAGCGCCTCGGCCTCAAGTTCTACGACAAGAATCCGGTCGGCCGGCTGATCACACGCGTGACCAACGATGTCGAAGTGCTGAACGAGCTGTTCAGCAGCGGGCTGGTAACCGTGTTCGGCGATGTCTTCACCCTGGTAGTGATCGCGACCGTGATGCTGATCATCGACTGGCGCCTCGCGCTGGTGACCTTCGCGGTCATGCCGGCCGTGTTCCTGACGGCCGCGCTATTTCGTACGCGTATCCGCGATGCGTATCGCGACATCCGGGTGCGGCTAGCCCGCATCAATGCCTACCTCCAGGAGCGGATCTCGGGTCTTTCGATCATTCAGCTGTTCGGCCGCGAGCGCGACACCGCGCAGCGCTTTCGCGAGATCACCGCCGATCATTTGCAGGCGCATTTGCGGTCCGTGACCTATTACGCGCTCTTCTTCCCCGTCATCGAGCTGCTTACTGCGATCTCGGTGGCGGCCGCCATTCTGTACGGCGGCGGCCAGGTGCTCGCGAATGTGACGACACTCGGTACACTGACGGCATTCCTGCTTTGGGCGCGCCGCTTCTTTCGGCCAATTCAGGACCTGTCAGAAAAGTACAACATGCTACAGGACGCGATGGCGTCTTCCGAGCGGATATTCAGACTGCTGGATACGACTGCCGATGAGAGCATGGGAGCATGGGAGCGTGGGAGCATGGATTCGCCACGTGGGCGTATCGAGTTTCGCGATGTGTGGTTCGCGTATGAAGAGGACCAGTGGGTGCTGCGTAACGTCAGTTTTGTCGCGGAGCCCGGCGAGCGGGTTGCCATGGTCGGCCACACCGGCGCTGGCAAGACCACCATCATCGCGCTGATCATGCGTTTCTACGAGCCGCAGCGTGGCCGGATTCTGTTCGACGACGTCGACATCCGCCACATTCCGGTGCACGATCTGCGCGCACGCATCGCGCTCGTGCTGCAGGATATCTTCATTTTCAGTCAAAGTGTCGAATTCAACATTCGCCTCGGCCGCACCGACATCTCGCGCGACCGCGTGCGGCGCGCCGCCGAGCGCGTCGGCGCGCAGCCTTTCATCGAGCGGCTGCCCGATGGCTACGACGCCGCCCTCGGCGAACGCGGCCTCACGCTTTCGGTCGGCGAGCGGCAGCTGCTTTCCTTTGCGCGCGCGCTCGCCTGCGATCCGCTGGTGCTGATTCTGGACGAAGCGACCAGCTCGGTGGACTCCGCGCTCGAGGAGCAGATCGAGCGCGCCGTCGAGACCCTCATGCGCGGACGCACGGCCATTGTCATCGCGCACCGCCTGTCGACGATCCAGAACGCGACACGGATCCTCGTGCTCCACCATGGCGAGATCGTCGAGGCCGGTACTCACGGTCAGTTACTACAACAGGATGGCCTGTATGCGCGGCTTCACGAATTACAGTTCGCAACCGCGCGAAGTCCTGATTTGACCGCGGATTAAGCGCGGTCGCATGCTTCTTGCCGCCTGAGTCTCCCATGAGCGCAGCGATTCTGGTCGTCGACGACGATCCCAATTCACTTGACATTGTCCGCACCTTCCTCGAGTCGCGTGGCTATACGGTCGCGACTGCCACCGACGGCAAGGAAGCGCTGGCCAAAATGGAAGAGGTCCAGCCGGATCTGATTCTGCTCGATGTGATGATGCCCGGCATGGACGGCTGGGAGGTCGCGCGCGTGGTCAAGAATCATCCCACCTTCAACGATGTTCGCGTCATCATGTTGACGGCCCGCAGCGACTTTACGGACAAGCACGAGGGTCTCCGTGCCGGTGCCGACGATTACATCGTCAAGCCGATCCGTCTCGAAGAGCTGGGCAAACGTGTGGAGCGGAATCTGAAAGCCAGGGAGCGCACTGCGTGAGAATCGCAGCAATCGTGCGTGATGATGCCCTTCGAGTCGCCCTCGACGACGCGGTTAAACGATTGTCGGGTGAGCTCGTTGATTCTACGCTTGCAATCGTGGCGGATCAGGACGCGCCTCCAGCCGCGGATGTCTTCGTCGTCGAAACCGATAGTGAATCGGATATCGAGCGCTACCGCGCGCAGGCGCGCCGGGCGGGCGCCGGCCTCGTGCTGCTCTGTCCGAAAAGTCTCTGTCCCACGCCCGAACGTCTGGTTCAGGCGGATGAATGGGCGCTGCTCCCCATATCAGCAGAGGAATTAGCCTACCGCATTTCCATCGCGCACCAGCGCATGTCGGTAACCGGCAACCGCCGTCGCATCAAGGCCGAGCTGCTGCGTTACGAGGAGCTGCTCTATGATCGGCTGACCGGCTTCCCGACACTGCCGGTGATGATCGAGCAGGCGCGCGAGCTGCTCGAGCGGCGCGGCGAGCTGACCGTACTCTACATCCATTTCGTCTGGTACGAGAAGATCGAGGAAATCTACGGCTGGCAGAAGCTGGACGATGTGCTCGAGTCGACCGCCAACACGATTCGTGATTTCTACGCGCGCGAGCACGCGTCGGCGGAGAATATCATGATGGTCTCACATGTCGCCGATGACGACTTCATTCTTTTCACACAGGTGCCGCAGTCCCTCGAAGCCGCCGAGCGCAAGCTGCAGGCCCTGTCCCAGCAGCTCGAAACCTTTCTGCGCGAAAAGGTGGAGGAAGCGCATGGCGACGACATTGCCGCGCTCTGTGGCATCTACGTGGGCGCGTCCACCGTGTTCCGCAATCCGAAGATCCGTACCGAGCGGCTGATTTACCGCGGCATCCGCGAGGCCGCGCAGGCTGCGCGTGGTGCCGAGCAATGGGAGCGTTCGCGCAAGGTCGCAGACCTCAAGAACACGATCCGCGAAGGTGCCGTGTTCATCGAGTACCATCCGATCATCGTCACGCAAACCGAGGAGATCTACGGTTACGAGGCGCTCGCGCGCGGCGTGCACCGCGAGTTGCGCTCACCCGAAGTTCTTTTCGAAGTCGCTGAAGAAGCCAACATGATCTGGGAGCTGAGCCGGCTGCTGCGGCGGCGCGCTGTCGAGGGCATGATCAACGACCTCAAGGACGGCCAGTTCCTGTTCCTCAACATCGATCCACATGACTTCGACGATCCGGCCTTTCGCAGTCTGGATCCGGTCGAGCTCGGCATCGCTGATCCCGGCAAGGTCGTGCTCGAGATTACCGAGCGCACCGCCATCAAGGATTATCCGCGCTTTCAGGAATACCTCGCCGCCTTTCGCGAGCAGGGCTTTCGCTTCGCCGTCGATGATGCGGGCAGTGGCTATGCCGGTCTCGGCTCGATCGCGAACCTGGCGCCCGACTACATCAAGCTCGACATCTCGCTGATCGCGAACATCGACTCGAACTTCCTCAAGCAGAACCTGGTGGAGACCATGGTCAATTTCGCGGACGGCCAAGGCGCGCTGGTGATTGCCGAAGGCGTCGAGCGACGCGAGGAATTCGAGACGGTCAAGGAGCTGGGAGTTCACTACACGCAGGGCTTCCTCTTCCATCGCCCGCGTTACGCAGGCGCGAAGGATCTGCCGACCGCGCGCTTTCAGCACGCGCGCAGCGCCAACAAATAGAACAGGCTCTTCCACGCAGATTACGCAGATTTACCGCAGATTTCGCAGAGCGCAAAGATAGCTCAGATGAACCCGCAAGTGGCGGACGCGGGCGATATAAACACCGCGTTCTCCACTACCTATGTGCATATTTGGCTTCGCGCTCTGCGAAATCTGCGATAAATCTGCGCAATCTGCGTGGAGATTTCGCCGCCTAGTTTTTTATCGTGTCCTTTAATACTTCTCTCAGCGCCGAGTCTTCCTTTTCCGTTGTCTTTGGCAGCTCGACCGGCGCGGCTTGCCCGTCCTTGCCGCCGGGAATATCGAACTCAGGAACCCCACGACCAATCGAGGCCAGCGCGGCCGGATCGTAGTTCGAGCCAGGACTCCACAACACCCACTCGGTGAGACCGGCATCGTAAACCGCTTCGATCTGCGCGCGCACATGAGCGGGTCCGTACTTCGGCGGGCCGAGCGTGAACGCCTGCAGCCAGGGACGAATCTTCGCTGCATTCGGAACTGCCTGCGAGCGTCGAATCGCATCGGTCATCGAGCGCTTGACGGTCTTGTATGGCGCTGCGTTGGGGCTGCGCAAGCCGTAATTGCCGGTAATGAAGTGAGACGGGTAAACCATGGGCAGAATGACGTCGACGGCATCCGCCATCTTCTCCCACTGCTGGCCGATGCCCATGTCACCGAGAGTCGTGACCGTCAGACCGAACACATCAGCGGTCACCGGCACATTCAAATCCTTCAGCTTGTCACGCGCGTAGAGCATGAACTCGCGAACCGCGTCGGCTTTCGCGCGCCCGGCTGCTGCGGGGTAGGTCGCGCGTGCGAGATAGCTGCGCGGCGCATCGGAAAAACGCACATAATCCCATTGCACCTCCGAGAAGCCGAGCTCGACCGCTTCGCGCGCCAGCGCGATGTTGTAGTCCCATACTGCGCGGTTGTAGGTATCCACCCAGGCCTTGCCCTTGTCATCGCGCCAGATGCTGCCGTCCTGGTCCTTGACCGCGAACTCCGGTTTGAACTCGGCGAGCACGGCATCCTTGAACACCACGATGCGCGCGATCGGATAGATATGCTTTTCGTGCAGTCTGGCAAGCACACTCCTGATGTTGCGAATGTAGGCGCGGTTCGCGCCGCTCTCGCGCGCGAGCGGGACTTGCGACTCGTAGCTGATCTCACCGGCTTCCTTCACGTCAATGACGAACGAATTGATCTCCGTGCTGTCGGCCACCGCGATCAGTTTTGTCAGCTTGGTCGGCGAGCCCGCTGCCCACGCGTTCAGGTAAAGCGCCTTGACCGTGTCGGGCTTAGCCACGCGCGGCGCGACCACGGGCGCGGGCGGTGTCGCGGTCGCGGTCGCGGTCGCCGTCGCGGTGTCGAGCTCGGCCAGCAGCGCGGGATTTCTGGTCGCGGCATCCGCGCAGGCGCTCAACAGCGCAGTTCCGGCAACGGCCAGCGTGCGCAACAGCATCAATACGTCGGCAGTGACGGATCGACTTCGCGCGCCCACGCGAGAATACCGCCTTTCAGATTCACGACCTGCTCGAAACCCAGCGCTTGCAGATACGCCGCCGCGCGGCCGCTGCGAGCGCCACTCCTGCAATACACAATGATCTCTTCGCCGGGATTCAGCTCATGCGCGTGGTTCGGCACTTCGTTCAGCGGAATCATGCGCGCGCCGTACTCACCGAGATTCGCGATATCCCACTCGAACGGCTCGCGCACATCGATCAGGGTCGGCTGCTCACCGCGATCGCAGCGCGCTTTCAGCTCGGGCGCGGAAATTTCCGCGACCGGTTGTGCCACGTCAGTCATGCTCTCCCTGGTGACGCCACAGAATTCATCGTAATCGATCAGGCCCGTGATGGTCGGCCGTTCGCCGCACAACGCGCACTCCGGGTTCTTCTTCAGGCGCAGCTCGCGCCATTTCATGGTCAAGCCATCGAACAGCAGCAGGCGTCCGATCAGCGTTTCACCCGCGCCGCTGATCAGCTTGATCGCCTCGAGCGCCTGGAGCGAGCCGATAATGCCGGGCAGCGCGCCCAGCACGCCGCCTTCCGCGCAATTGGGCACGAGTCCCGGCGGCGGCGGCTCCCTGAACAAGCAGCGGTAACAGGGGCCGTGCTGCGCGTCGAAGACCGACACCTGTCCATCAAAACGCAGAATCGAACCGTACACGTACGGCTTCCCGAGCAACGCGCAGGCGTCATTGACGAGGTAGCGCGTTGGGAAATTGTCGGTGCCATCGATGATGACAGCGTAGTCGCGCAGAATGTCGAGGGCGTTGTCGCTGGTAAGCCGAGTCTTGTATGCGACGATGTCGATCTCGGGATTCAGGTCACGCAACCGCCTGGTCGCGACATCGACTTTCTCACGGCCTACATCGGCTGTGCCGTACAGCACCTGGCGCTGGAGGTTGGTCTCGTCGATGCGATCGAAGTCGATGACGCCAATGCGTCCGACGCCCGCGGCCGCGAGATAGAGCGCAACCGGCGAACCGAGGCCGCCCGCACCGACGATCAGCGCACTTCCCTCTTTGAGCTTCTGCTGCCCTGCGAGTCCGACTTCCGGCAATGCGAGATGCCGGCTGTAGCGGCGCAGCTCGGCTGCGTTCAGCTCGCCGCCGGCGATGCTCGGCACGATCATGAGCGTGTCGCTCGCGCCAACCGTCGTATCGACACCCTTCAGGCTGCGGATCTCGTTCTCATTGACGAATACATTCACGTAGCTGCGCAGTGCGCCCGTCTCGGTATACAGATGCCGGCGCAGCCGCGGATGCTGGCGCGCGACACTCTCGAGCGCCGCGCCGACCGATTCGGCTGCCACTTCAAGCGTCGCTTGACCATTCGTATAAGCGCGCAGAGCCGCGGGAATTCTAATTGTCGTCACGATGCGCAATGCTCATTTCGTCGAACCCGGATCGATCCTCACGCAAACGCCAGGCGCGCACAGCGCCGGTGCGTGACGCGATCCAGTAGATATACCCCGCAACCGCCTGTTCGAGGTCGCGTCGCGACGGCATGGCGTCGCTGGCGGGGTGCGAATGGTAGAAGCCAGCCAGAACCTGGCCGCGCGACTCGGCGTCACGCTCCAGCCGCAATACCTCGGCGGCAGGAATCAAAAAGCTGTCCTGCGCGTGTATGCTCTGATTCGAGAGCGGCACCGCGCCGACCATGGTCGTGCCGTCACCGATCAGCGCACCGCAGATCTCGCCGTCGGCGCGTTTCGCCCAGATCCGAATCTGCTCGACAATGGCCAGCTCGCGCTCACGCGCTCTCGCCTGCTCGGCCTCTGATATGGTCCGCATCCTGCACTTATGTACCCCCGAGGAGGATTGATCAATGGGCATCCTGAATCGCAAAAACAAAAAAAGCCGTTCGATGGGTCCGGGCCGGTCCGATCACCGCACGTCACCGGTTCGCACGGCCGATCAGGACGAGCCCGAACCCGAGCGCCCGACGCGGCCCGACGAAGA
Organism: Gemmatimonadota bacterium; assembly: GCA_052389275.1. Classification (GTDB taxonomy): domain Bacteria; phylum Gemmatimonadota; class Gemmatimonadetes; order Longimicrobiales; family RSA9; genus CBJLQC01. The sequence goes on from JBQTID010000164.1 coordinate 7,909, forward strand.
AGCCGGCCAGGCCGTGCATCAATTGAAGGAGCCGCCGCAGGCCGAAGGCCAGCGTTAGCGCATCATCTCTACAATTAGCTCCGCATTCCTTCTCGCGCCACCAAGCTTCGCAGCCACAAACGCCCGCGCGGCTTCGCTCGATGTCCTGCGATGCATCGGCCGCTCCGCCAGGTCGAGCACGAGCGAGGCGAAAGCCTGACCGTCGCTCGCAACGAACCCGCCACCATTTCCGGTCAGCTCATCGGCCTCGCGCGCATTGCCGTGGCGCGGGCCGAAGATCACGGGCACGCCGAGTGCCGCCGGCTCGATGACCGAATGCAATCCCGCTCCGTGGAATCCGCCGCCCACATACGCGACGGTCGCAATGGCGTACAGGTCAGCAAGAACGCCGATCCGGTCGACGACGACGGCTTCGGGCAATGCGCTCTCTGATGCTTCGACCGCGGAAAGGCGCGCGTGTCGTACGCGCGCGGCATCGAGTCTTTGCTCGAGTCCACGCAGATGCGCGTGGTCGGGCTCGTGCGGCGCGATGATCAACCGCAGTGCCGATCCCTTGCGCGCCGTTGCGAAAGCCGGAATCAACTCTGCCTCGTCGGTCGGCCAGGTCGAGCCCGCGACAATGGTGGTTGCGCGTTCGTCGCGCAGCCGCTCGAGCAGTGGCTGCTCGCGATCGAGCTGCTGCACGCGTGCGTGCACCTGATCGAAGCGCGCGTCGCCGGTCACACGGACACGCTCGGCCGTGACACCCAGCTTGGCGAACCTCTCGGCGTCGCCGACCGCGATAGCGCCAATCATGTAGAGCCGCTGATACGACGGACCGAGCAACCATTTCGAGCTGCCGCGTAATCGACTCGAGTTCACCGACAGCGCCGCGTTCACGAGCGCGGTGCGCACGCCCAGCGTGTCCGCCGCACGCACCAGCGCCGGCCATATCTCGGTGCGCACAAATGCAATCGCGGTCGGCCGCAGCGCCGAGAGCGTCTGGGTCATCGCTGCATGAGTGTCCCATGGCAGGTAATCGGCGACGTCGGCGCCTACGCGCTGCGCGATCCGCTCGGCCGACGGCGAGAAATGCGTGAAGACGATCTGCACGCCGGCCAGCCGGCTGCGCAGCTCGCGGATGATCGCCTGACCCATCAGCGATTCGCCGACCGAAGGCGCGTGCAGCCATACGAGCGGCCGGGCTGCGTCGCGCGCACCGTGCGCCCAGTCCACCAGGCGATCGCTCGCGCCACGGCGTCCATGCACGCCCGCGCGCAGCTTCGGCGATAGCGGCGCCGCGACTGTCAGAAGGGGGCGAGCGATTTGAACACCGGCGTCGTAAACCAGGTCAGGAAAACTCATGGCGGCAAGTATAAGCTTGAAACGGAGGGGCTAACAGGCGAGAATTGCGTCCTTCCCGCTTCCGTGAGGTTGAATGACAGTCGAGCGACGCCGCCGCGAAGTGCTTTCCTGGTCGTTATACGATTTCGGCAGCTCCGCCTTCAACACCCTGAGGGGCCCAGTCCTCTTCAATCGCTTCTTTACGGGAGTGATGGCGCCCGATTATACGACGGGCACGGTCATGTGGGCGCGCGCAATCAACATCACGGCCGTCGTAGTGGCGCTAGTCTCACCCATTCTGGGCGCGGTCGCGGACTATTCCGGCCGCAAGAAGTTCTTCCTGGTCAGCTTCGCGCTGACGTCGATTCTGTTTACAGTCCTGCTCTTCTTTGTGGGACCCGGGTCGGCCGGCATTGCGCTCCTCCTGTTCGTGATCGCCAACATCGGCTTCGAGGGGGCGAATGTCTTCTACTATTCGTTTCTCCCCGATGTATCCAGTGACGCCAATATCGGCCGCATTTCGGGGCTCGGCTTCTTCCTGGGCTACATCGGCGGTCTGATCTCCCTCGCAATCGGGCTCGGCATGATCAGAAGCTGGCTGCCCAGCGAGGCCTACCTGAACGTGCGCGGCACCATCATGCTCGTCGCCGTCTGGTACCTGATCTTCTCGATACCGATGTTCTTGTTCGTAAAGCAGAAGACGGTTGCTCGCAAGATAGAGGGCGGCTACATCCGCCACGGCTTCAACCGCCTGTTCGAGACGATCCGGCACGCGCGCAAGTACAGCGAGGCGGGCAAACTGCTGATTGCGCGCATGATCTACAACGATGGGCTCGGCACGGTCATCGCGATGGCGTCGATCTACGCGGGCGCCGTCTTCAACATGCCGCTCGAGGAAGTGCTCATGATGGGGATCGCGCTCAATGTTTGCGCCGGTCTGGGCGCTCTGCTTTTCGGCTTCGTCGACGACCGCATTGGCGGCAAGAAGACGATTCTGATTTCATTGTTGTTTCTGATCATCGGCAGCAGTATCGGTGTCATTTCGACGACGGTAGGCGGCTTCTGGATCGCGGCCGGTATCATCGGCTTCATGATGGGACCGAATCAGTCGGCCAGCCGGAGTCTGCTCTCGAAGCTGACGCCGGACCACAAGCAAGCCGAGTTCTTCGGGTTGTACTCGTTCTCCGGCAAGCTGTCCTCGCTGCTCGGGCCGCTTGCCTACGGCACCGTGGTGGCGCAAACGGGCAATCACAAGGCGGCGATGGCATCGATCATTGTGTTCTTCGTGGTCGGCGGCATCGTGTTGCTGTTCGTTCGTGAAGCGGAGGGTATGCGGCTGGCGGGGAGAGAGCCTTGAGGTACATCGGCAACAAGACCAGGCTGCTGGGCTTCCTGCGGCGGGTTCTGCGTGCGCGTGGCATCCGCGCTGGTACCGCAGTCGATCCGTTCTGCGGCACCGCGAGCGTAGCGCGTGAGCTGAAGCGGCTGGGCTTTGCCGTAATCGCGTCCGACATCATGGAGTATGCGCACGTGCTGGCGAAGGCCGGTGTCGAGGCCGTGGCCGAACCGCCCGGACTGCGAGCGCTGGTGCGCGAGCTGAACCGGCTGCCGGCCCTACCGGGCTATGTCACGGCTAATTTCTCGGCGCCGCTGATCGGTGCTGCGCCGCCCGCCGCGCGTATGTATTTCACGACCGAAAACGCTGCGCGCATCGACGCAATTCGCACATTTCTGCATGAGCAGCGCGCCGGCGGTCAGCTCGCCGATGTGACGTTCTTCGTTCTGCTCGCGGCGCTGATAGAGGCGAGCGATCGGGTCGCGAACACGACCGGCGTATACGCCGCCTTCGTGAAGAGCTGGCAACCGAACGCACGCCGGCCACTCGAGCTGGCAGCGCCTCGCATCGTGCGTGGCAACGGCTGCTACGCGCACCGCGCGGACGCGCTCGCTCTCGTGCAACGACTGCAATCGTTCGACCTGCTTTATCTGGATCCGCCTTACAACGCCCGCCAATACGCCGGCTACTACCATGTGCCCGAGCTGATCGCGCTCGGCTGGTTCGATCAGGAGCCGCTGCTGCGAGGCAAAACAGGGTTACTGCCGGATCGCGACAAGCGCAGTGACTGGAGCCGCCGCGCCAAATGCGAGGTGGCTCTGGAGGCGTTGCTCGCCTCTGCTCAATGCAAGCACATCGTGATGAGTTACAATGCGGAGGGGATTATTCCCGAGGCGAGTATCGAACGGTTGCTGAAGTCTTACGGCATTCGAGATACATACCGGAAATATCGTCGACGGTATCGGCGTTACCGGTCAGATTCGGACAACGACAACAGAAGCTATTCCGGCGATGTGGTTGAGGAATATCTCTACTGCGTGGACAGGTGATGTTTTTTTAGGAGATATGGGGATTTGAACGGCGATTATGGCGATGCCGCGTCGTCCGTCCGCCGCATGCCACTTGCTGCAAACTTCTTTTCTAGAGTTTGAAAACCGGTTCCACGCGGGTCGCTAGATCCTGGATGCTTTTGGAGCGGTAAAAATGTGAAAAAAAGATGCGGGTTTGCATTGCGAGTCAGCGGCTGCGCGCTCGAGCAATAGATCGATTCTGCTCTGAGGCGTCTGTGTAGCGGCCCCCTCTGCGTTGAAAGAAGCGCAACCACTTCAAAGTCCGATAGTACTCGATAACCGGCAAATCACTGCCCTCGCGCCGCCGCATAAAACAGTAAGACCCACCCTGCAATCAGTGATAGTCCGCCTAGCGGAGTGATCGCGCCGAACCAGCGGGGCGATCCAAACGCCAGTGAATACACGGTCCCGCAGAAAACCAGCACACCGAGCAGAAACAGCCAGCCTGCAAGTGAAGCCGTGGAGGCCGGCCAGCGCTGCACGGCATACGCGACCGCCAGCAGCGCGAACGCATGATACATCTGATACCGCACGGCCAGCTCGAACTGCACCAGCCGCTCAGGCGCCAGCTGATCGCGCAATGCATGCGCGCCGAAGGCGCCGGCAATGACGCCCAGCGCGCCGAGCAGCGCCCCCGCTGCGAAGAACCACCGCTCCGTGCTCACTTAGTGCCGGTCGCCTCGAATTTGTCCGCGGCTTTTTCGTGCTCCCGGAGTGCTGACCGGATCAGATCCACCAGTGGGCGTGCCGGTACTTCACCAGACCGGCTGAGCGCATTTACTGCTGCCTGGAGCTGCTCCATCTCCTCGGTCGTCAGTTCACGCGGCACCAGCATTAGAATCGGTATCTCGTGCAGCGTCGGATTTGCGCGCAGATTCGCTAGCGCAGTGACGCCATTCGGGTCGCGCAGTGTGAGACTGAGCAGCAGTACATCGGGTTTTCGGGTCGCGGCCAGCCGAATCGCTTCCGCGCCATCGACGGCGCTCGCTACCTTGCAGCCCGCGGCGGCCAGCGCGTCCGTCAGGATCTGTCTGACATGAGGCTCCTCATCCGCTATCAATACGTTTCCGTCCGGCAAATGCCCGAGATGCGCCGTAATCGCGTCGGTCGCTCGTTCGACGAAGATCGGCTTGGTCAGGATACCGAATTCGCCGATCTCGACGGCATTCAGCGACTCGTTATCCTGGGCGACCAGTATGACCCGCGTTCCCTCCAGCACGCCATCCGGCTGAAGCGCGGACAGGGCCCTCCACGCAGCGTAATCAGGTGCGCATGCGTCCAGCATGACTACGTCGGGCGCTTCCCTGCGCGTGTACGCCGCCGCCATCGATGGATCCGTGGTCGCGGTCAGGCGCGCGCCATTGCCGATCAGTTCCGTGACGTGGTCGATGATGCGGTCCGAGCGCGCGAGCAGCACGACCCGCGGGCTCGTGCTTGCCTCTACCTTCCGCGCGCGCGCGCTTGGCAGCGTTAAGATGAACTCGGAGCCTTTACCGACCTCACTCTCGACCCGGATGTCACCACCCATCAAGCGCGCGAAGCGCCGCGCAATGGCCAGGCCGAGACCGGTGCCGCCCGTGCTGCGCGACAGTCCGCCTTCCACTTGATAGAACTCCTCGAAGATGCGTTCCAGCTGGTCTTGCGGAATGCCGGGACCGGTGTCGCGCACGTGGATTTCGATGCGATCGTCAACTACGGCATGTCGCACCGTCACCGTTCCGGTATGCGTGAACTTGACCGCGTTCGACAGCAGATTGATGACGATCTGCGTGAGCCGCGTCTCGTCCGCGGACACGATGACGCCCTCGTCGTGCGGCCCATGCTCGGCTTCGAGCATCAGTCCCTTCGCATTTGCAAGTGGTAGAATCTGCTGCACTGCGCGGTCGATGACGGTCGGCACGCTCAATTCCGCCATGACCAGGTCGATGCGTCCGGCGCCGATCTTGGCGAGGTCGAGCACTTCGTTGATCAGTCCGAGCAGATGCCGCGAGGTGTCGCGCACGCGGTTGATCATACCGCGCTGCTCGGGATTCAACTCGCCCTTTACGCCGAGATCGAGCAGATCGGAATAACCCATGATGGCGTTGATCGGGGTGCGCAGCTCGTGACTCATCACGGCGAGGAACTGATCCTTCGCCTTGGTAGCTTCGCGCAGCTGCTGGTTGACCTGTTCCATGATCTCGGCCTGCCGGCGCAGCTCACGGTTGGTGTGTCGCAGCATCTCCGCGTACTGGTGCTCGTCCGACACATCGCGCATGACGATTGCCGCACCCTTCTCCTGGCCGCCCGCAGTCACGATCGGCCCTGCCGATGCGTTCAGGAACCGCTCTACTCCCCATGCCGAGCGCACGATGAACGTGGCGCGCCGCACTCGCTCACCCCGGAACGCGCGCACGAGCGGGAATTCCGTTGCCGGGATCGGGCGCCCTTCCGCGCTGGTTACGCTGAAGCGCGCAACCCAATCCTCGACCGGCAGCGTCTCGATCTCCGGACCGAAAAGCTCGATCGCGGTTTTGTTCGAAACCTCGACCCGACCGAGCTCATCCGCCACGATCACGCCATCCGCCATCTGGTCGAGCACGGCGGCGAAGCGCAACGCCTCGCGCGCCGCCCGAGCGCGCTCCTGCTCGAGTGTCGCGAACAGCTCGGCGGTGCGCAGTGCGGCCGCCGCAGGCGCGGCGAGTGCTTGCGCGAAGATGAGCATGGGCCGGCTGATCTCGCGCCGCTCACCGTAGATCTCCCAGGTCGCGACACCGACCATGTGACCCGCGATCTGGAGCGGCACCGTCGCGCTGGCGGCGGCGGCTTCCGCGCCGCCGGCCACGGCAGGTACCGGCCGGCCGGTGGTTTTGGCGTCACCGGTGTCGACGTACGGCTCACCGGTCGCGACGGCCTCCGCAATCGTCGGCAGCATCGCGACCGGCGCGCGCACCTGCCGGATGTCTTCGTGCTGAAGCCGCTGCGTGACCGGGCCTACGTTTCTGAAGACGATGCGCCGCCGGCCAACCAGTACTTCGCCTTCTTCTTCGAACGTGTACAACGATGCGACGTCGGCATCGAGAATTTCGGCGACGGTTCCGAGGAACAGCTCCACGACGTCGTCCGCATCGAGCGACGTCGACAATCGCTGCGATGCGCGCTGCGCCGCTTCCAGCTGTCCCGCCAGCTCGCGTGCCTCGCGCGCGCGGTCACGCGCTTCCGCCGCGCTCGTGCGCGCCGCTTCTTCGGCGGCCTGCCGCAGCGCGATCTCTTCGCGCTGTCGCGCAATCGTGCGGCGCAGCAGCAGCAGCACGAACGCGAGCGAAAGCGCGACGACAATACCGCCCACCCAGCTGGCAATGCGCTCGGTCCGGTATACGCGGGTTTCGACCGGCGTGTACGCGAGCTGGACGAGCCATTTCGTGTCCGCCACGGAAACGTCGCGCTGCACGGTCGGCCAACCGCGCGGCATGCCGGTCGGAGATGCAATCGAGTGGTTGTTCGGCCCGTACACTGCGTGGTACGTCGCGACGCCGGCGCCGATCGACAGTGAATCCGCGATCTCCTGTTGTTGTATGACCGTTCGATAGATCATCCCGGGATCCAGCTCGGCCGCCAGGTAACCGATCAATTCGTTGTTGCGAACCACCGGATCGAACACGATGACGCGCCGGCCGCGCGGGTGTACGATCATGCCGGTAGCCGCAGGCTGGCGCGTCCTCTGCGCGCGCCGGAAGGCGCCGCCGACTGCCGTATCGACGTTCGGCTGCATTCCCTCCAGGCCCAGCAATGCGTCGGTGCCGCGTGCGATGTAGCCGTTCGGGTATACCGCCGAGATGGCGGTGAGACCAGGATAGTGCTGCACGATCGTGTCGAGTGCGGCGTCCAGTGTGCGCCGTGACACGGCGTCTTCGACCGTCGTGAAAGTGAGCTCGCCGGTTGCGGTCGCACCCAGCCGAAGGCTGACCGCGTTGCCGAGCTGGTCCGCCAGGAATCCCGCGCGCCGGTCCGCAATCGCGGCACGCTCGCGCTGCACGACCTCGATTTGATCGGACTTCTCGTGGTCGTACACGTATACGCCGCCGATGACCGTCAGGAAGGCCAGGAGCGGAATCAAATCGCCGTATTTACCGACGATCCAGCGCAGCATTAGTTGATGTATCTCCGGAGCATGGGGAAAACCCTTGGAACGTGCACGATCCATACCCATTTTGGTGCCTTATGCGGACGGTGTCCAGCGCTCGTAAGCTCATTGCACTCGTATTGGTTGCGCTGGCGGTCACGATTGTGGCGACTTGCTCGCCCGGCTACGTCATTAGGGCCGGCATTGAAGAGGCAAAAATTCTGGGCCGGCGACGCCCTATCCCCGAAGTCATCGCCGACCCGGCTACCGGCAGCACCACTCGCCAGAAACTCGAGCTCGTGACGCAGGCCCGCAGCTTCGCGGACGCCGAGCTCGGGCTCGCTGCCGGTGAGAGTTACACCACGTATTCGTGGGTCGATTCCGACACGCTGCTCATGGTCGTATCCGCCGCGCGCAAGGACCGTTTTCGCGCATACACCTGGTGGTTTCCGATTGTGGGCCGCGTCCCGTATAAGGGGTACTTCGACTTCGAGCATGCGTACCGCGAGGCGAGTGAGCTGGAGCAGAAGGGCTACGATACTGACGTGCGGCCGTCGGCCGCGTTCAGCACGCTCGGCTGGTTCAACGATCCTTTGCTCAACACGCTGTTGCGCTACAGCGACGTGCCACTCGCGGGCACCGTCATTCACGAGATCACGCACAATTCGCTTTATCTGCCCGGCCAGGCCGGCTTCAATGAAAGCTTCGCGAACTTCGTTGGCGACCGCGGCGCAGTTGCCTTCTTCTGTCTGCGCGACCCTCAGGATGCGCGCTGCAAGACCGCCGGCGCCGCGTGGCAGGACAACATTGTATTTGGCGCTGCGCTCACGGATCTGGTGACCCGACTCGAGCGGCTGTATGAGAACGAGGGGCTGAGCGCGGCCGACAAGATCAGGCAGCGCGCGGCTGTTTTCGACGAATGGGCCGAGCGTTATCGCCGCGAGGTGGTGCCGCGGCTGCGCACGCTGTCATTCCGCGGCTACGCCGATCAGCCGTTGAACAATGCGCGCCTGGTCGCGACTCGGCTGTACTACCAGCGGCTCGACCTGTTCGAGCAGGTGTTTCAGAAATACAACCAGGATCTGCGGGCAGCGACGCACGCGATCATCGCGGCCGCCGAGTCCCGTCCTAAAGACCCGTTTGCCGCGGTTGAAGCACTTCTGGAGTA
>JBQTID010000165.1:0-47111 GCA_052389275.1 Gemmatimonadota bacterium
TGACCGTTGTACGGAACCGTCGCGGTCGCGACGCCGGATGTCAGCGTGGTTGTGCGATGAACGCGATTAATGCGATGAGTGCGATAGGAGCGATTATGACCAGGCTGGACGAAATCCGGGAATTGTATGAGTTCAACGCTTGGGCAACGAGTCGCATGTTTCAGGCAACTTCGTTGCTGAGCGAGGACGAGCTGACGCGCGATTTGAAGAACAGCTTTCCTTCGATTCGTGATACGCTGGTTCACATCGTGGGTGCGGAATGGGTGTGGCTGACGCGCTGGCAGGGCAGCTCGCCGACTGCAATTCCCAACATGAACGCTGCCATGTCACATGCGGAGATCGTCCGCTGGTGGCACGAAATCAATGCCGAGCGTGACCAGCTGCTGCGGTCGCTGGCACCGGAATCGCTGGATCGCATCGTCGCATACAAGAACTTCGCGGGTGTGGATTTCGCGTTTCCGCTCTGGCAAATGCTGCGGCATCTCGTGAATCACAGCTCGTATCATCGCGGTCAAATCACCACCATGCTCAAGCAGCTCGGCCACAAGCCGGTTTCCACCGATTTGATTCTGATGTACCAGGAGCGGCAGAAAACAGCCGCACAGCCAATACCGCAATAACGCTCTGCGTAATCCGCGCTAATCTGCGTAATCTGCGTCCAGATGAGGAAGGCCGCCTGCGGCTGCGCCGGCGTCCGCAAGTAGTAGGGTGTAAAACGCGCGCAGCGCAAACCAGCCGCACCAGAAAGAAGCCGAGCGCGAGTCGCAGCAGCAGCCCGGACGCGATCACGAGCCATGCAACACCGAATGACAGCAGAACCAGCGTACCTTTGACCGCCGCGTCTACAGAGGAAAGCCGAATACTTCAGACATGATTACCTGCCTTCCTGCTCGGCTTCGCGCACTTTCGCGGCAAGCGCTGAGAGATCTTTATCGGACATGCGCGTCTCCGGCATCGACAACAGCGCCATTACCGCCTGCTCGACCGAGCCGCCGAAGAACGTGCCGACCAAATGCTGCAGCGCACTGGACTGCGCCTTGTCGCGCGGGACGGTCGGCAGATACAGATAGCGAGGGCCAGCCTGCTTATGCGCCACGTGCCCTTTTTCCTCGAGTACGCGCAGCGTAGCGCGCACCGCCGAGTAGCTCGGCGGATCCGGCATGAGGTCCATCACTTCCCCCACGGTCGCCTCGTTGAGCTTGTAGAGCGCGTCCATGATCTGACGTTCCCGCCGGCTGAGTCCTGGCTGATCCATACGACTGTGGCCTTCCTGCTGGTTTTTTAGCATGTGCTGTATTTTTAGCATAGCCCGGCCGGAAGTCAAGGGGATTGTCTGGAGGCGGGGCCGGCGTGGATGGCAATGGCGGAATTCGCGGCCAGGTTCAGGTCGATTGTTCCTGCTGCGCCAACGGTAATGCTGATTCCCGAGCAGCGGTCGCCGCCTGAGTTGTATCCCGCTCCGAAATAATCGCGCGCCGACAGCGCCTCGTTGCCGCCAGCGATGACCTCGAGGAAGAAGTACGGCGTTTCACACTCGCTCGCGATGTCGGTCCATTTCCATTCGAAGAGATGCACGAAGGCAGCGCCGGCCGCGGCATGACCGGTTGGGCGATACGTTTCCGGCAGTGTCGGTCGGCCAGCCGGAGGCGCACCAACTGGCGGCCGCGCGATGTCGTCGCTGCTGCATGCGAGCAGCAGCTCCGCGACCAGGACGCGCATTTGATTAGCGGTTTGCATCAGGTCCCCAAAAAATCAGCCCCGCCGCAAACATCGAGCGGCGGGGCTGATTTTGAAGAATCGAAATTAGTAGCCCGAGTTCTGCTTCAGATTCGGATTGGCAACCAGCTCGTTTTCAGGGAGCGGGTAAAGGTCCCGATACGCCGGTGTCGCTGTACCATTCACGACACCGCCCTTGGCGGTCCAGAGATAGCTGCCACCAGTGAACCTGCCGTACCGCACGAGATCGGTGCGGCGGTGCCCTTCCCAAAGCAGCTCGCGGCCGCGCTCGGCGAGTATGAAGTCGAGCGTCAGCTGAGCGTCGGTAATGTTACCGCTCGCGTCGCGAAATGCGCGCTGACGGAGCGCATTGACGTATGCCAGCGCCTGCGCCCGACTGCCGCCGCCGCCACGGAGCACGGCCTCGGCATACATCAGGTATGCATCGCTCAAACGGAACAGCGGAAAGTCGGTGTCAACATGCGTAGCGTTCGAGCCGACGCCGCCGGTCGAAGTTCTGTTCGTGAACTTCGGCGCGCCAATGCCCGCCGAGAAGTCCTCTCTCTCCTGCATGTTTGCCAGCGTCACGCGCTGACCGCTGGTGTGGAAGTATGATGCCCGCTGGTCACCCGCGCCGTACAGCCGGAACGCTTCCGCCTTCAGGCGCAGTCCCCACCAGCCGCCGTCGATGCCGTAGTCGGAAGCATTCATGCTGCCACCGACAGAAGCATGAACGAGGAATGTCATGCCGCCCCAGGTCTGGGTTTTCAGGCCGTCCTGAGTAATCGCGAAAATGATTTCCGGCGAGGTGTGGTTGTCGGCCTGGAACATCCGGCGCCAGTTCGCATCGAGCGTGTAACCGGAAGCTATGGCCTCCTGCGCTGCCGTGAGCGCATCGGCGTTGCGTGCCGAACCGGTGTATACCGCCGCGTTCAGATACAACTTGGCAAGCAGCATCGAAGCCGCACCCTTCGTTGCGCGACCGTGAGTGTTCGCGCCGCTGGGCAGGTCCGCCTTGATCGCGTTCAGCTCGGTAACGAGGAAGTTGAAGATCTCGACGCGCGTGCTTTGCTGCGGCGGCGTGGATCCGAGTTGATCCTCATCTGTAACGAGCGGGATATCACCGAAGAAATCGATGCCGTGCCAGTAGCTTAGTGCGCGCAGGAAGCGGGCTTCGGCGCGATACTGCTTGATGGTCGCCTTCAACGCATCGGTAACACCGCGCTCCGCGAGCTTCGCGTCACTCGTCTCACGCAGGAACTGGTTCGCCATGCCGACCTGGAAGAAGACACGGTAGTACATGGACTCCACGAACTTGTTGGAGCCTCCCCACAACTGCGTGTTCAACTCGGGCATGGTTACATCGTTCCAGCCGATGATCGCCTCATCGGTCGGCAATTCCTGCAGTTCCCAAAGCAGCCGCAGGTACTGTGAGAATCCTTCGTCGATGCCCTGAATATCCGGCCGACCGGCCGGACCCTGCTGTCCGCTCACTGCAAGTCCGGCATACACCTTGGCGAGAAATGAGCGGTAGGTGTTCACGTCATTGAACACGTTGGCATCCGTAATCGTGCTCTTCGGCTCCACCGTCGTGTCTGTGCAGCCAGCCGCCGTCAGGCACAGCACCGCAGCAGCGACAGCGAGCGCATTGCGCGTTCTGCTGTTCATAGTCGTTCCCTTTCGAATGATCGAATCCATGGCCACACCTTAGAACCGAACGTTCAGACCGCCGGCGAACGTGCGCGAGCGGGGATAGATGTTGTTGTCGAGGCCGTTCAGACCCGCGGTCGGATCTACGCCGCTGTAGCCGGTCATGGTGAAGGCATTCTGAACCGTGCCGAAGATGCGCAGCGGCTGGCCGCGGTAATTCAGACTGTAACCGACCGTAAGGTTGTCCATCCGCAGGAACGACGCGTCCTCGATGTAGTAATCGGACAGATACTGTGGCGCCGTGAAGCCGGTCTCGAGCACCGACGCGTGCAGGTTGTAGGGCGAGCCGCGCGTAACTTCGGCGTACGTGCCCAGGTTGGAAGCCACGTTGTTGTAGACGTAGCTACCGAGGTACGCCCGCATGGTGAAGGAACCGTCCAGCTTGCCGTAAGTCAGATATGACGAATGGCCGAGAATCCACTTCGGCGCCGGATCGTGGAATGGACGCCGGTCATCGCCGGTGATCAGGCCATCGCCATTCTGATCCACATAGAGATCGTGCTCGTTGATCGTGCCGTCCGGCTGATTGTTGAATTTGCCGTTCGTGATGCCCGTTACATCCTTGTAGACCGGCTTGCCGTTCTCGCGCTTGTGCTCGTACACGTAGAACGAATTGATCGGCTGGCCGGGCGTCAAAACCTGAATCAAGGTGCCCACGCCGCCGGAGACGCCGCCGGTCAGGATCTTCTGCGAGCCGCCGCCGAACGGGTTGATCGTCACCAGCTCATTGGTGTTGTGGCCAGCGTTGAAGTCCGCAGTCCAGCTGAGCCCGCTCGAGCCGCCATTCAGAAGCTTCGCGCTCAGACTCAGCTCGACGCCGCTGTTACGCATGCTGCCAATGTTGGTCGTCAGGAAGTTCGAGAGGTTGGTGCCGGCCGCGATCGGAACCGTGAAGATCAGATCGTCGGTGTCTTTCTTGTAAACGTCGACTGCACCGGTGAAGCGACCATTCGCGAACCCGTAATCGATGCCGAAATTGTATGCGTTGGTCTCTTCCCACTTGATGTTCGGGTCAGCCGCGCTCGGCCGGACCGTGCTCACGAACTGATCGCCGAACCATATCTGTGACTGCGCATCGCCAACCGTATAGGTCGTGTATTGCTGATAGTTCGCGAAGGACTGGTTGCCGGTCTTCCCCCACGAGCCGCGCAGCTTCAGGTCGGACAGCCCGGCAATGCCTTGCATGAACGACTCTTCAGAAAGCCGCCATGCTACCGCAACGGCGGGGAAGGTGCCCCACGCGTTTTGCGGCCCGAAGCGCGACGAGCCATCACGGCGCAGGCTCGCAGTCACCAGATAGCGGTCTTTCAGGTTGTAGTTGGCGCGGCCAAAGAACGAAATGAGTTTGTTGTCTTCGATCCAGAGGTCGTTCTGGGTCTGCCTTGCCGAAGGCAGGCCATTGCTGCCCAGCAGATCCGTGCTGAGTCCGGTAGCCAGCACCCACGGGAACTCACCGTGTGCTTGAGCATAGGAGTAGCCGCCGGTCAGATCGACAGTGCCCGGCAGGCCGCGCAGCGGCGCAGCGTAATTCAGATACGTTTCGACCAGCGCGCTCTGGAATGTGTCGTCGCGGCGAAACTTGGAGCCGCCGGTGCCGGTCTTGAGCTGGCTGTGCAGCGTGCTCGGCGTGAAAGTCTCGCGTGTAGCCTTGGTAATGTCGTAGCCGAAGTTGACGTTCGCCTTCAACCCGGAGATGAAGGGCAGCTGATAATCGGCTTGCACGTTACCGAGGCTTCTGAAAGTTGTACCGTGGTCACTCGCCAATCCCAGAATCGCCACCGGGTTGTCAGCCGAAGTCAGCTGATTTCCCGGCCAGTCGTAGAAACCGGTCCGCGCGGTCGGATCCATTACCGGCTGAGTCGGCCCCATCTGGGTAGCGTTCGAGAGCACGCCGCCCGGAGTGAATTGGTCCGCTGAGCGTGCGCCCTTCAAGCTGGAACGGACCATCAGGCGATCATCGAAGAGCCGCTGGCTGTAATTGAACGCCGCGGAAAGCCGCTCGACCGTCGTGCCGGCAATCACGCCGTCCTGATTGAGGTAGCCGACCGACAGGCGGAAGTCCGAGTTCTGACCAGCGCTCGTGATCGCAACATTATGCTCCTGACCCATTGCGTCGCGCGTCACGTGGTCGAGCCAGTTGGTATTGGCGCTCTGGAGTTGGCTGACGTTCTGCGGCGCATACTCCTGCACCGCGGCGCGGAACTGTTCCGCATTCAGCATGTCGGGACGCCGCGTGATCATCGAGCCCGACACGCTGCCGGTGTATTCGATGCCGATTCCGCGCGCCCCGGATTTCGTCTGGATCAACACCACGCCGTTGGCGGAGTTGGCGCCGTAAATCGAGGCGGCCGCGGCGTCTTTTAGCACCGTAACGCTCTCAATGTCTTCCGGGTTGAGGAAGTTGAGCGGGTTGCGTCCTGCGGAAAGGCCGGCGCCTGATCCGGTTCCCAGCGGCACGCCGTCGACGACATACAGCGGATCGCTGCTGGCGTTAATGGATGTCGCGCCACGGATGCGGAGCGAGATGCCGCCGCCCGGTTCGTTGTTGTCGACGACCTGCACGCCCGCAACCTTGCTCTGAATCAGCTCCTCCGGACTGACAATGCGGCCGGCATTGAACTCTTCCGTCGAGACCTGCGTGACAGAGCCGGTGACGTTGGCAGCCCTCTGGGTGCCGTATCCGATTGCGACGACTTCCGCCAGCTCGACCGCCCTCGGCGTAAGCTGGACCGTGACGTTCGCGGTCTGACCGGCGGTGACCGTAATCGACTGCGTGGCGTCCGCATAGCCGATCAGCGAAGCGCGCAGCACCTGCGATCCTGCGGCGACCTGCGTGATCGTAAAGCGGCCATCTGCGCCGCTCAGCGCGCCGCGATTTCCGAGGCTGATTGCGGCACCGGTAATCGGCGCCTGCGTCGAATTGTCGACGACGCGTCCGGTGACCGTGCCGGTCGTTTGCGCGCTCAGCGGAGCGGCCACAAACAGCAGACCCAGGAGCACATGAATGAGTTTACGACTGCGCGACATACAACTGACCTCCGTCGGATCGAAAGGTGAATCGCATACTGTGGAGAATAGGTCGCCTGGGGGTGGAGCGTTTCTGGAAGCCGCAAAGATTAGTTCGGCACTTGAACAAGTCAAGGAAACTGTTGTCGCCTAAAGGCATAAGTCCGTCAATCCGGAATCTTGTCCTGCCAGGGGACGCGCTGTTACGATCCCTCCTCCGGCCATTCCCTTTCCCAGGACCGCCAAATGATCCGCATGATCGCAGCGACGCACGCGCTCGTTCTCCTGCTCACCGTCCCTCTGGCCGGCCAGTCGGACTGGCGCCGCAACGGCGTATGCTACGAAGTATTCGTGAGATCCTTCTACGACAGCGATGGTGACGGCGTAGGCGATTTGCGCGGCTTGATCGAGAAGCTCGATTACATCAACGATGGCAATCCCACGACGCAGCGCGATCTCGGCGCGAGCTGCATCTGGTTGATGCCCGTGGCGCAATCGCCGAGTTATCACGGCTACGACGTTACCAACTACTACGCGATCAATGGTGACTACGGCACCAACCAGGATTTCAAGCAGCTCGTCACCGAAGCACACCGGCGCGGTATTCGGATCCTGGTCGACCTCGTATTGAATCACAGCTCATCCGAGCATCCCTACTTTAAATCGGCGCTGCTCGACTCGAGTTCGCCATTCCGTGATTGGTACACGTGGTCTACTACCGTGCGCACTGCGCCCGGCTGGTCTGCGCCGGTTTGGCACCGCGCCGGCAACCGGAACGAGTACTATTACGGTCTCTTCTGGAGTGGCATGCCCGATCTGAATCTCGCCAATCCGGCGGTGACCGCCGAAGCCGAGCGCATCGCACGCTTCTGGTTGCAGGATATGGGAGTCGATGGTTTTCGCTTGGATGCAGTCGCCCACTTCTTCGAGGGACCGGGCGGGGAAGTGAAGCACGCACCCGCTGTTTATTCCTGGCTCCGTGATTACTCGGCGGCGCTGCGCCGGATCAAGCCGGCTGTCTATACGATCGGCGAAGTGTGGGACAGCATGGGTGCCGTGTTGAAGTATTATCCCGATCAGCTCGACGCCTACTTCGCCTTCGAGGTCGCCGACGCAGTCTTCGACGCGGCTCGCAGCGGATCGGGCGAGCGATTGATCGCGGCGGTGCAGCGAGCGCAGCGTGAGATTCCCGACGGACGCTGGGGGATGTTCCTGCGCAACCACGACCAGACACGCACGTTGACCGAGCTGGCCGGCGACGTCGCGCGCAACAAGCTCGCGGTTTCACTCCTGCTCACGCTGCCCGGCCTGCCGTTCGTCTACTACGGCGAGGAAATCGGCATGACGGGGCAGAAGCAGGATGGCGATCCGCGGTTGCGCACGCCCATGCACTGGTCGCGAACACCGTCAGCCGGATTCACACGCGCAACGCCGTGGGAACCGCTCCAGCCCGATTCATTCACCGCGAATGTCGAAGTGCAGGACTCCGATCCGAATTCACTGCTCAATCATCACCGTCGCTTGATCCATTTGCGGACCGCCAGGGCTGCACTAGGTTCCGGCGACTTCGTGCCGCTGCTCACCAGCACTCCCGGCGCGCTCGCCTATTTGCGGCGCACCGAGCGTGAGGTCATGCTCGTGCTGGCGAATCTGACTGGCCAGCAGCTCTCGGGGGTGAGCATCTCATCGGGTGAAGCCGTGCTGCCCGCGGCCCGTTACAACGCCAGGACGGTTTTAGGCGGCGCGCGCGCAACGACACTGCGCGTGCGCGGCAACCGGCGCATGCCGCGCTGGGTACCGGCCCCAACACTCGCGCCCTTCGAGACTCAAGTCATTGAGCTTAGGTAGCGGACCTGCTCTCGCTGCTCGCGAGTGGCTCGCATGGCTATGGTAGCGCCCCGTCGCCAGCACCAGCATCGTCGAATGCCAAGAGTAAGAAGGCCCCATGCGCCAGGATGTGCTTTCCACATCACTGCGCGCACACAGGGCAAGCAGCGATGGTTCACGCCGCGGCTTTGCGATTGGATCGCAGAGTACATCTGCGACGCAGCCGCCAGCTCCACGACGAGATTGCTCGCATTCTGTGTAATGCCGAATCACGTGCACATGATCGTACGGCAGGGGGCAGACCCGTTGGGTTGGATGGTCCAACGAGTGCTGCAACGAACAGCACTGCTCGTGCGCCGAACATATGATCATCAGGATCACGTGTTCGGCCGACGCTATTGGAGCGGCATGATCGATGATGCCAGGTACCTTCGCCAAGTCATCATCTATACACATCTGAATGCGTACTACGCTGGGTTGTGCAATGATCCGGATGAGTACAAATGGTCGTCACACGGTGCGTATACCGGTCTTGCGGGCGTGGCAGCGTGGAGTATGCACGTTTGGGCGGATCACGGGTTGCGTCTGTTCTCATCGTCGCCGCCCGGCGCCGCGAGCCTTCGCAATGATTACATGCGCTTCATTCGCTACTGGATGCGACGTCCCAAACTACCGCTCGGCGCCAAGTACATGTTCACTGCCGAGCAGCTTCCAACCGTACCGCTTGCAGAGGCTGGCGATGCGTTCTTTGCCTCCGAATATGGAGAGATCGTCTCTGCGTTACCGGTCCCGATCCCAGTTACGGTTGATGTTCGCGATCGCGCGTTGACGGCGCTGCGTGCCGTGGCCCCCGACCTCACGCTCGAGGAAGTGCGCGGCGCGGGGCGTATTAAGGAGCTCAACCGAGTGCGCAAGCACGTTATTGCGATACTGCTGACGAGCAGATGTCGCAACGGCGCCATCGCGCGGTGTCTGAATGTGTCGACGTCGCACGTGTCGGACGTTGCGGCGGCTATTCGGTGCGGTATGACTCAATGGAATCTGGAGACACTAAAATATGGCGATCGGTCGCTCACGGATGACGAAAGCAGGGCCGAGTGAAATGGTGTCGGCTTCTGCGGTAATGCTGCCTGAGCCGGCTGCAGTGCAGAATGCGCGGCCGCTGCCGCCGATCAATGTGTTCGTCAATTCGCTGCTGCGCCGCATGACGCTCGAAGAAAAGCCCGGACGATTGACACAGTGGCAGGCGACTTCAATCCGACCGGGCCGCGCGTGATTCAGGGCGCCGACGCAGGCATACGTGCCGGCCGAGTCGGCTCCTTCCTCGGTATATTCGGTGCCGCGCACACGCGCGAGCTGCAACGCATCGCGACCAAAGAATCCCGGCTCGGCATTCCTCTGCTTTTCGCATTCGATGTCATTCACGGATTTCGCACCATTTTCCCGGTGCCGCCAGCTGGAACCCGGTCGCGGCGGAGGCTGCTGCGCGCGTTGCCGCAGTCGAAGCGAGCGCGCACGGGCTGCATTGGACCTTTGCACCAATGGTCGACATCGCGCGTGATCCGCGCTGGGGCCGCATTGTCGAAGGTGCAGGTGAAGATCCGTATCTCGGTTCCCTAATGGCGGCCGCGCGCGTGCGAGGTTTTCAGGGCTCGCAGCTGGGCGCGCCGAACACCATGCTCGCCACCGCAAAGCACTTCGTGGCATACGGCGCAGCCGAAGGTGGCCGCGATTACAACACGGCCGCTGTCTCGGAGCGCACTGCGCGAGGTTACCTGCCGCCTTTTCATGCAAGTGTGAAAGCCGGCGTCGAATCGGTAATGGGCGCGTTAAACGAAATCGCCGGCGTTCCGTTGCACGCCAATCGTCCGCTCCTCACGGACGTACTGCGCGAATGGGGCTTCGAGGGCGTGCTCGTTAGTGATTGGACCGCGATTCCTGAAATGATTCAGCATGGCCGCGCGGCCACCCGCGCTGAGGCGGGCCTCGCCGCGTTGCATGCGGGTAAGAAAATGCCTGCGCTCGTGCGCGAAGGGAGGGCAAGTGAGGCCGCGGTCGACGTCGCGGTGCGCCGGGTCCTCCGTGCGAAATTCGAGCTCGGTCTGTTCGAAGATCCGCGTGAATCGATCGTCCGTTGAAAAACGAGAACGAGACGCTGCCACTGCAAAAGAATCTGCGTAGCGTGGCCGTGATTGGCGCCCTCGGGGACAGTGCGGAAGCCGCGCTCGGCACCTGGGCGGCGGCCGGACGCGGCGCGGATGTCGTCACCATCCTGGACGCATTCCGCTATCGATCGGCTGGCTGAACGATCATGACCCGGCAATTCTCGAGACCTGGTTTCTGGAGTCACCTTCCGCGCACCGTCGGCCAGGTGCCGATTTACTACAACCAAAACACCGGTCGCCCGCCCGACGCGGCGAACCGATATTCATCGGAATGTCTGGACATGCCGTGTACACCGCGCTATCCCTTCGGCTACGGCCTGAGTTGCACCAAGTTCAGTTATCTTGAGCCGCGTCTCGGCTCGGCGGTCATCAAGTCTACGGACAGCGTGACGGTTCAGGTTATGGTGACCAACACAGGACACGCGCCGGTGAAGAAGTCGTGCAGTCTACATCCGCGATGATCACGCGAGCGTGAACCGCGCGCCGGGCACGTTCACTGTGGTTGTCGGCGGCAGCTCGGCAGACATACAACAGACACACTTCACCGAGGACGGATCCCCTTGAATCGTCTGAGCGGAATCGACTGGGCAGTCATCGCAGGCTACTTCGCGCTGACCTTCGGCGCCGCCTTCTACGCCACCTGGCGCGAGAGGCGATCGCGGCAAACATCCGCAGACTACTTCCTGGCGGGGCGTGACACCGGCTGGTTTCTGATCGGCGCGTCGCTGTTCGCATCCAATATCGGCTCCGAGCACCTGGTCGGCCTGGCCGGCACGGCAGCGGCGAGCGGCGTCGCCGTTGCGCAGTTCGAGATCCTCGCTGTGTTCATCCTGTTGCTGCTCGGCTGGGTGTTCGTGCCGTTTTACCTGCGTAGCGGCGTTTACACGATGCCCGAATTCCTGGAGCGCCGTTACTCGCCCGCCGCGCGCTGGTACCTCGCTGTCGTCTCCATCGTCGGTTACGTGTTGACGAAGATCTCCGTGACGATCGCGGCCGGCGGTATTGTCTTCGAAGCGCTCATGGGTATCGACTTCTGGACGGGCGCGCTGATTGTCGTAGTCGCAACCGGCATCTACACGATCTTCGGTGGCCTGCGCGCGGTGCTGATTACGGACATGCTCCAGATGTTCGTGCTGATCGGTGGCGCCATTGCGGTTCTACTGGTCGGCCTCGATGCGATTGGCGGCTGGGGTGAACTGATGCAGGCGGCCGGACCCGGCTTCATGGATCTGTGGAAGCCCGCGAGCGATCCGAATTTTCCATGGACCGGCATTCTGCTCGGCGCGCCGATTCTGGGCATGTGGTACTGGTGTACGGACCAGTTCATCGTGCAGCGCACTCTCGCAGCGCGTAATTTGAGTGAGGCCCGCCGCGGCACCATCTTCGCCGCGCTGTTGAAATTATTGCCGCTGTTCATCTTCGTGATCCCCGGCGTGATCGCGCACATTCTCGCCAGCCGCGGCGAGCTTGCGCTGACCTCCCCAGATCAGGCATTGCCGACACTGGTCAGCTCACTGCTGCCGGTCGGTTTGCGAGGACTCGTGGTTGCAGGTTTGCTGGCTGCGCTAATGAGCTCGCTGTCTTCAGTCTTCAATTCGACGTCGACGCTGATCACCTGGGACGTCTACAAGAAACTGAATCCGAACGCCTCCGAGCAGCGACTGGTGTTGGTGGGTATGAGCTCGACCAGCCTGCTGGTCGGACTAGGCTTGCTGTGGATTCCATTCATGAGACAAATCTCGGGGCAGCTCTACCAATACCTGCAAAGCGTGCAGGCCTACATCGCGCCGCCGATTGCGGCCGTTTTCCTGCTCGGGCTGTTCTCACCGCGATTGAACGCGCGCGGCGCGATGGCAGCGCTGTATACCGGTTTCGTGCTCGGTATGGCACGGCTCACTGCCGAGCTGAGCAAGGCGCATCTGGATGGATTTCTGTTCCTTTATGCGGACATCAACTTCCTGCACTTCGCGGCTATCCTGTTCGTCGTTTGCTCGGTTGTGCTGATCCTGGCGAGCTTGAGCGCGCCCGCGCCGGATCGCGCGCAAATCGAGGGACTGACCTATGGCACAACGACCGCCGCCGGCGCCGCAGCCGAGCCGCCAGCCAAGCGGCGCAACGAGCTGATGTTGAGTGGCGTGCTGGTGGTGCTGGTAATTGTGTTGTGGGTCTACTTCTCGAAGTAGCCAGACTTGCAGGGCCGATTTAGTAGTGCCGGTTTTAAGTGCCGGTGTATTGGTGACGATGTGTAAGTTACCGGTTTAAAAGTGCCGGTGTAACTCTAAACAGTTCGAACAGTAGGACTTCAAACCGGCACCGAAAACCACGTCACTTTAAATCGGCACCTGAGAACCGTCACCTGAAATCGGCACCTGAGAATCGGCATCTGGAGATCTTCAGTTAGGCACGCGCGAAATCAAATACTGCACAACCAGATTCGTCAGATTCCAAAGCTGCACATCCGAGCTGCTGCCCCAGCGAATAGGAATCAGGCGGTCACCCTCAATGCGATAGCTCCACAACTCATTGTGCTTGAGCCCTGATTCCTCCACCGCAGCAAGCGTGCGCCGCATCGCATCCTCGAGCGCGACGACGTAGGGGCGCAGCGCGGGACTCCGCAACTGTCCGGTCGCGTCGTATGCCGCGCCGATCTGCCGCATGAAGCCGAGCAGCAGCAGATTCACTTCACGCCCCCAAACTACGCGCGGTGAATGGTAGTCGTCGCGCTGGAAGCCTGCCCAGACGTCGGGCGTTGCGAACGCGTCATTGGCAACGACGGGCCCGAGCCGCTCGATCAGCAGGCCATGCGGGTACGGCAGCGTGACCATCTGGATTTCTTTCAGGATCGCGGGCGTACGCGCGGGATCGGCAAGGACAGCTGCCGTGATGTCCTCGAGAAACCAGCGCGTCGCAATGTCGGTGCTGGCGATGCCAATCGGCTTGCCAGCTTGATCGAGTGAGACGGCGAGAAACTCGAGGCCGTCGTCGGGCATGGCGGCGCGCGTCTGCACGTCGCGCCAGTATTGCGCTTCATGCGGAGGCAGCGACGCGAGCCTGGCCGCGATGCGCGAGTGTGCCTCCTGTGCCGATAGCGAAACCGTGAAATGCCGGATGCTGCCTCGCCATGTGTCAACGGCGCGCCCGAGTGCAGCCGCATCACGCGCATAGGTTGCCAGGACCGAACCACGCATGCGCGGCTCCGCGCGCTCGAGATCGACCGCACTGATGCCTATGCGCTCGAGCGAGCGCAGAATCTCGCCGATACCGGCCAGCGCCTGCGGCACCCAGATCGCATTGACGTCCATTGCAAAGCGGCCGCCGCCGTAGCCGGCATTGCTGTCGCGCCAGCTCGCTGCGTAATAGCCGCCGCCCGGTTTCGGCGGGAAGCTGATCAGATTCTGCGCTGCCGGATCTGCCGCATACCGTGCGGTCAGATCGGTCACCAAAATCAGGTTGCGAAGCAGCAGCGTGAGACGTGATGCGGAATCACCGGCCACTTCACCCAGAAATGCGCGCTTGCGCGCGTCCGGCACGCGTGCGTCGGCTAGATACTTCGCCACCAGGACCGGGAACTGAAACTCATCGTCCACCATATGGTAGTTCTCGCGCACCTGCGAGAGCTTCCGCAGCACCAGCTCGGCGCCCTGCATGTCGGAGCCGGCGACCAGCGCGTTGTATTGTTGCGCATGCTCGCGGATGGCCTGTCCGCCTAATGCCTCCTCGTGGCTGACTTCACCTGTAGGCGACAGCTTGCGCAGCACGCTCGCAACCACGTGCTCGCTGGTCGTGCTCGCCCAGATCGGCTGCATGAGCAGCGCGGTCACCAGCATGTCGCGGCCGAAATACGTCGCGTAATTCGGCAGGCCGGCCATCAGCTTCTCGCGCGAGCTCACCAGCTCCATGCCTCGCACCTGCCGCTCGAGCCGCCGAAAGCGCTGCGGATCAACAGTGCGCAGCGAGTCATGAAACGCGAGGAAGTTTCGGTCGAAGATTTCCTCGCGGCTGAGTGGCGTGAGCGGCTCGGCGTTTGTGGTTACGCGCACTGTCAGGACGACGGAGCGCGCCGATTGCGGTTGGATTTGCAGGACCGGTCCTTGCGCGTCGAAGCGCGCGTCGGCCGCAGGTGCCGCAAGCTCCAGCAACAAACGCGTGCGCCCATCCAGACTCGATTGCTCCACGCGCGCGACGAATTGTCCGTTCGTCGTCTCCACACGCAGCGTCGGCAGTAACCGTTTGGTCAGATCGGCATGGCTCGCAGCATTCACCAGCGCGAGATGGCGGGACCGCTGTGGCTCCGGCAATCGGCCGACTGTCTCTACCAGCGCCGTGAACTCGGGCGGCACGAAGGAAGGGGCAAAGGCTTTCAGGTGCAAACCGGCGTACTGAACGTCACGCTCGATGCGCATCGACCCGAGTGCGAAATGGCCGACCCGAACCGTTCGGGGCGGCAACCGCAACCGATACTCTACCGAAAGCTCGCGTCCGGAGGCCGCCACGCATGCCGAGTCGGAGACCCACGATAGCTGCGCGGGCGTGCTCGTAGTGTCGCGTAAAGTGAAGCCTGCGCTTTCATTGGCGCTGTTCCCCCAGAGGTTAACGATCCTGCCTTCTTGCTGTTTTATGTATATCTGGAATGTATTCTTGTAATAATCGCGCACAAAACGGGTCTGATATCCGTCATATGCTGCCGGGTCGTCGAGACCAGGTTGCGGAAAGAAAAGCGTTGATTCGACCTGGCGAGCGCCATCCGGGCAGACCGCTGAAGCGTTTGCGACGCCGCCAACGCCGACCAAAAGGGCACCCAAAATCGCAGCGGTCATGTGTACATGCGGTCTATTTCTCGATTCCATTAGCTCTCCTCCTGGATCCCCACAATGCCCGATCGGGCCCAAGTCAGCAATACGGTGCTTGACATCCGCACGCGCCGAGAGAATCATGATCCTCAACGCAACTTCCTTCGAAATAACTAGGTCAGTCTATTCATATTTGCAGCAACCGCGGCCAATGACGGCTGTGGCGCCGGTTCACATCAGGCGAAGCGCAATCGCCCATCCTTGCAGTCCTTGCAGGTCGCAGTACGGCAGGAGAGGCGCCCATCCCGTATCACCTTTGGAGGCAGACGTATGTTGAAGGCTCGCAACCTCCTTCCAGCAGTTATCGGGTGGTTTCTTTGTGCCGTGCAGCTCGGTGCTCAGACACCCACCGGTACAGTTGTCGGCCGGGTGGTCGACGGTACGACCCAACAGCCCATTTCCGGTGCGAGCGTCACCATAGTCGGCACGACGCGCGGCACCCTGACGGAAGCGAACGGCAGGTTCGCACTAACCGGCATTGCAGCGGGAAGCCAAACCGTGATGGCGAGCCTGATCGGTTACGCGTCGGTGCAGCAGACGGTTACGGTGACAGCCGGCGCATCGGTCAGCGTGCAGTTTTCGCTGCAGCCGGAAGCGGTGGCACTCGAGGCGCTGGTCGCGACCGGATACGGCGCGCAACGACGGCTGGCGATCACCGGATCGATTTCGACGGTTGATGCCGAGGCCGCGGATGTCGGTGTGATCTCCAACGCAAACGAGATGATCCAGGGTCGCGTGTCGGGCGTGAATGTGACGGTGAACAATGGCGAGCCGGGCGCAGGCGCGCAGATCCGGATTCGCGGCGGCACCTCGATCAGCGCGAGCAACGAGCCGCTGTATGTGATCGACGGTGTGCCGATTGAGAACGTCCCCACCGAGCCGTCAGGAATTGGCATCGGCGGTAATGCCTCGCTGCCGCGCAGTCCCCTCAATCTGATCAATCCTTCCGACATCGCTTCGATCACCATTCTCAAGGACGCTTCCGCAGCTGCGATTTATGGCAGCCGTGGCGCGAACGGCGTGATTCTGATCGAGACGAAGAAGGGCGGCGGGAGCGCAGCCGGCAGCGGCATCTCGATCGAATACGATGGTTATGTGGCGTCAGCAGCACCGGCAACGAAGCTGGAATTTCTTTCCGGCGATCAGTATCGGCAATTCATCCAGCAGCAGGTCGACGTCTTCAGGGCCAGTGGGGGCGTGAACGGCATAGCGCCCGAGCGCCTGTCGACGCTGGGTACCGCGAATACGAACTGGCAAGATGCGGTTACGCGCACATCAACAACGCACAATCATAACCTCTCGTTCGCTGGCGGCGGCGCCAGCACGCGCTATCGCGCATCACTCAACTACATGAACCAGCAAGGCGTAGCGCTCAGCAGCGGTTTCGAGCGACTGCAAGGCCGGCTCAGCGCATCCCACAACGCATGGAGTGATCGTTTGCGTCTCGGCCTCAATCTGACCGCCTCGCATATCGACAACGATTATCTGGCGTTCGAGAATGGCGGCGGTTTCGAAGGTGGCGTGTTCGTGAACATGGCAATCTTCAATCCGACGCGTCCGGTGACGCTGACCGACCCATCGACGGGCCAGCCGGTTTACTACGAGCTGGGAACCGGATCGCAGTCCGTGCGCAATCCGGTCGCGCTCGCCGACCAGATTCAGGACTTTGCGGAGACAACTCGCACGCTCGGCAACGTCAGGGCGGAGCTGGATCTGTTGTCGAATGTCACTGGTACGTTGAATATCGGCGTCGACCGTTCCGAGGGCACGCGGCGCACGTATTTCCCACGCGCCAATCCGGTCGGTGCAGTGACGAACGGACTCGCGCGGCAAGTCAATCGCGACAACACCGCAATGACGCTTCAGGGCCTGCTCACCTTCCGCGATCGGCTCCTGGACATGCACGATGTCGAAGTGATTGGCGGCTACGAGTACAACGATTACAGCCTCGGCGAGTTCATGGCCGGCAGCAAGGGATTCCTCACCGACGCGTTCGGCTTCAACAACCTCGGTGGCGGCAGCAGTCCCGATCGTCCGTTCTCGTGGCGTGAAGACAGCCGTCTCATCTCGTTCTTCTCACGCGCCAATTACGATTTGAACGATCGCTACTTCGTGACTGGCGTGCTGCGTTATGACGGCTCTTCGCGCTTCGGCGCGGGCAACAAGTGGGCGCTCTTCCCCGCAATTTCTGGTTCATGGCGTATCAGCGAGGAGAATTTCTTTAATGCGCCGCTCGGGCTCTCGGAGCTGCGTCTGCGCGCCGGCTGGGGTCTCCAGGGCAACCAGGCGGTCTCGCCATACGCATCACTCATCCTGTTGGAGACGGCCGGCAATGCGCGCGCCGTGTTCGGAGAAGGCGCGTTTACCGGCTTTGCGCCGGTGCGTAATCCGAACCCGAATCTGAAGTGGGAAGAAACCTCGCAGCTCAACGTCGCGTTCGATTACGGCTTCAAGGACAACAAGTACTCAGGCAGCCTCGAGTACTACGTGAAGAACACGACGGACCTCCTGCTCGAGGTCAACGTGCCGCAGCCGGCCCCGGTTGCCACGCGCATCGAAAATATCGGCGAGGTTCGCAACAAGGGACTCGAGGTCAACTTCGATGCACGCGTCCTCGACCGGGCCGACATGAATTGGACAGCCGGCCTGGTTCTCTCCGTTGAGCGCAACGAGGTCGTCGATCTTGGCGGCCGCACATTCATCACCTCCGGCTTTGTTTCTGGCCAGGGCCAATCCGGCCAGACATCACAGCGTATCATGCCGGGCCAGCCACTCGGTACGTTCTTCGGTCCGGAATACGTTGGCGTCAATCCGGATGGCAGGCAGCTCTTCAACAAGTACTCGGTGGAACGTGATGCCAAAGGCAACGTGGTCAGCCGCGAGCTGATCGGCGAGACGACAACGCCCAGCGGCGATGACTTCGTGGTGATCGGTAATGCGAATCCGGACTTCAGCCTCGGGCTGCGCAGCCAGGTGAACTGGGGCAAGCTGGATGTGAACTTCCTGATTCGCAGCGAGGTCGGTCGCGATGTGTTCAACAACACGTCCCTCGTGTATGGTACCAAGGGCAACGCGCTCCAGGACAAGAACTTCCTGGTCTCGGCGCTGGACGATCCGATCGGCCTCAAGGAACCCGCAATCTTCTCGTCCCGCTGGATCGAGGACGGTAGCTTCGTGCGTCTGCAAAACATCACGGTCGGCTATACGATGGATCTGCCGCAGTTCATGAGCGGAGTTCGCAACACGCGCGTGTATCTCTCGGCTGACAACCTGCTGCTGCTCACCGGCTACAGCGGTTACGATCCGGAAGTGCATACGTCACACGGTGGGTTGGCAGTACGTGGAATCGATTATCTCGTGTACCCCCGCGCGCGCACGATTACCGCGGGCGTCCGCGTTGCCTTCTAACCATAACCAGCGACTGGGACCTATGAGGAACAATCCTTTGACCAACCGGATGCGAGCGACGTGGCTCTACACGCTGCTGCTCGTGTCACCCGTGCTGGTGTCCATGCAGGCATGCACGGACCTGACCGAGACACCGGTCAGCGCCATCACACCGGAGAACTTCTACCGCAACGAACAGGAAGTGCTCGGGGGCCTTGCCTCCGTCTATGCCGACCTGCGCGGTGACGGAGCGCTCTGGGGCTTTTACAATCTGAGCGAGATCAGCACGGATGAGATGATCGTGCCGACGCGCGGGCAGGACTGGGCGGATAACGGCCGCTGGCTGGAGATCTATCGCCAGCAGTGGTCGGCCAACAGCACGTCGGGGCTCGACGACATCAATCGCGTCTGGGTCGACAGTTATCGCGGCGTAGCGCGCGCGAACGTGGTGCTCGACGCGATGACGAAAGTCACAGTACCGAACGCCGAAATAGTAGAAGCCGAGCTGCGCACACTACGCGCGTTTTACTACTATTTGTTGATGGACATGTTCGGCGGCGTGCCGATCGTCACGAACACCGAGATTGCAGTGCGGGCGCGCAACACGCGGGCCGAAGTCTTCACGTTCATCGAGACCGAGCTGAAGGCAACGCGCGAGGCGCTGCCGGCTCGCTGGCCGCCGGAAATGCACGGGCGCATGACCAAGGGCGCGGCCGATGCGCTGCTGGCAAGTCTGTATCTGAACGCCGAGGTTTGGACCGGCACGGTTTCCGCCGGCGGCCTCCAGAAGGGACCGGCCCGCTGGCAGGACGCCATCAACGTCGCGGACCGGATTCTGAACTCCGGGGTTTACAGCCTTGCGGCGGACTGGCGCTCGAATTTCCGCGCGGACAATGGTTCGTCACCTGAGAACATCCTGGTCGCGAAGAACCTCAACCAGGATGGCCTGGGTCTGAACTTCATCATGCGCGCGCTGCACTACAACCAGTTCAATCCGTCGCCGTGGAACGGCTTCTCGACGATCGCGGAGACGTACAACGCGTTCGATGCGGTCGATGGACGCAGGCAGATCTTCCTGGCCGGCTGCCAGGTCAACGTCGAAACCGGTCAGCCGATTAATGATCGCTCCGGCCGTCCGCTCTGCTATACGCCGGAAATCAGGGATCCGACGCAGGCGACTGAAGCGGAAGGTGTCCGCATCTACAAGTGGCCAGCCGATCCGAATCACGTCGCGCAGGAGAATGGCAATGACTATGCATACTTCCGCCTCGGCGAGATCTACCTGATCAAGGCTGAAGCTCTGAACGAGCTTGGCCGCACGCCGGAAGCGGTAGCGCTGGTGAACACGCTGCGCGAGCGCGTGTTCGATCCGGACAAGCCGCTCAGTGTTGCGAGCTTCACACAGGCGAGCTTCCGAGCGCACATGTTGAAGGAGCGCCTGTTCGAGCTGACCGCCGAAGCGAAGCGGCGCCAGGACATGATTCGGCATGGCACATTCACCGCCGCACGCGCATTCAAGGACGCACGTGAGCCGTACCGTATCCTGATGCCGATTCCACAATCGCAGCTGGACACGAACCCCATGCTTGAACAGAATCCAGGGTACTGATTTTCCGGGAGTAGTTAATTGAAGCATCCCACCATGGCCTGCCCGCGCACCGCGGGCAGGCTTCGGTTTTTACTCGTCGTGCTGTGTTTCAGCACCGGCTGTTCCGATATCGCACTGCGCGGCGCACCTGCCGGCGACGGCAAGCTTTTCACGCGCCTGCCGTCCAGCGAAACCGGTGTGCGCTTCGAGAACAGGCTTACCGAAACGCGCGAGCTCAACGTCTTCACGTACCGCAACTACTACAATGGCGGTGGTGTCGGCATAGGCGATCTGACTGGAGATGGTCTGCCGGAGCTGGTATTGACGTCGAATCTGGGGGGCAACCGGCTCTACCTGAACGAAGGCAGCTTCCGTTTTCGCGATGTCACGGATCAGGCCGGCATTGCAGGCAAGGGCTTTTGGGCCACCGGCGTCACATTCGTGGACATCAATGCCGACGGTCTGCTCGACATCTACATCTGTTACGCGGGCAACGTGGCCGGCGAGCGGCGCGCCAACGAGCTCTACATCAACAAGGGACTCGACGCCACCGGTGCGCCAATGTTTACGGAAGAGGGCGCGGCCTACGGCGTTGCGGACGAGGGCTACTCGACGCACGCCGCTTTCTTCGACTATGACCGCGACGGCGATCTCGATCTTGCCGTAGTCAACAATTCATTTCGGCCGGTCAGCAGCTTCGGTCTGCGCAACACGCGCCACGTGCGAAACGCGAGTGGCGGCCACAAGCTGTTCCGCAACGACGCCGGCCGATTTACCGATGTCAGTGAACAGGCCGGCATCTACGGCAGCGAAATCGGCTTCGGTCTCGGCGTGGCCGCGAGTGACATCAATCGCGATGGCTGGCCCGATCTCTACGTCTCGAACGACTTCTTCGAGCACGACTATCTCTACATCAACAACCGCGACGGCACGTTCACCGAGTCGATCAAGCAGCAGATGCCCTACATCAGCTACTTCTCGATGGGACTCGACATTGCCGACATCGACAATGATGGGTGGCCGGATGTCTATGTGACCGACATGCTGCCGGAGGACGAGCACCGCCTCAAGACGACATCGGCGTTCGAGAGCTGGGACATTTACCAGACCAAGCTGAAGAACGACTACCATCACCAGTTCATGCGCAACATGCTGCATCTGAACAATCACAATGGCACGTTCAGTGACATCGGCCAAATGGCCGGTGTCGCGCGCACCGACTGGAGCTGGAGTGCCCTGATCGCGGACTTCGACCTGGACGGCTACAAGGACATCCACGTTACCAATGGGCTTGCGCGCGATGTCACGTCCCAGGACTACATCTCGTTCCTGGCCGACCGCGAGACGATGGCTAACGCTACCACCGGCAAGCGCGTGGACTTTCTGCGGCTGGTGCAGGCAATGAGCTCGACCAGGCTGCCGGATTACGCATTCCGCAACCGGGGCGACCTGACGTTCTCGAACGAGAGCGCAGCGTGGGGAATCGACACGCCCAGCTTCTCGAACGGTGCCGCCTACGGAGATCTCGATGGCGATGGCGCACTCGATCTGGTAGTGAACAACGTCAACGAAGAAGCCTTCGTCTTCCGCAACAACGCGCGCAACCTGCTCGAGCACAATTATCTACAGGTCAGGCTCGAGGGCGCAGGCCAAAACCGGTTCGCCATAGGCGCGAAGGTCACGCTGTATGCCGGCGGCCAGACCTACTTTCAGGAGCTGATGCCCTCGCGCGGCTTCCAGTCGAGCGTGGACTACGTGCTTACCTTTGGGCTCGGCAAACACGCTGCAGTCGACAGTGTCACGGTCGAGTGGCCGGATGGGCGGGTCAGTACAACGCGCAACGCGGCGGCCAACCAGCGGCTCGTAATCAAACAATCCGGCTCTGCTCCGGCAGCGCCCGCCGGCATCTTACCCGGCAAGCCGATGTTCACAGACGTGACGGATCGCATCGCACTCGACTTTACTCATCGCGAGAACGAGTTCGTCGACTTCGATCGCGAGCGCCTGATGCCCAAGCTGGTTTCGACCGAAGGCCCGTTCATGGCCGTAGCCGATGTGAACGGTGACGGCCTTGCCGACGCGTTCATTGGCGGCGCCAAAGAGCAACCGGGCAGGCTGTTGCTGCAACAGCGCGGCGGCCGATTCCTCAGCAGCAGCGAGGCGGTGTTTTCGCAGGACGCGATCTCGGAAGATCTGGGTGCGGTATTCTTCGACGCGAACGGCGACGCGCATCCCGATCTGTACGTGGTCAGTGGCGGCAACGAGTTCTCGGACATGGCGCCGGCGCTACAGGACCGCCTGTATCTGAATGATGGCACAGGCCGCTTCACGAAGGCGCCGCGTGACCACCTGCCCGCGATCAGCGCGAGCGGATCGCGCGTTGCGGCCGCCGATTTCGACGGTGATGGGCATATCGATCTCTTCGTCGGCGGGCGCGTAGTGCCCGGCAGCTACGGCTTCGATCCGCAGAGTCTGCTATTGCTGAACGACGGCCGCGGCCGCTTCACTGATGTAACGCTGGAACGTGCGCCCGGCCTCGCCCGCGTTGGCATGGTGACGGATGCGCTCTGGCACGATGTCGACGCCGACGGACGCGTCGACCTCATGCTGGTCGGCGAATGGATGCCGATCACGATATTTCGCAACACCGGCGGCAAGCTCGAGCCAATGAAGGCGCAGGGGCTCGAGCAGAGCCATGGCTGGTGGAACCGGATCGTTGCCGGTGACTTCAACGGCGATGGCCGGACCGATTTCGTGGTCGGCAATCTCGGCTTGAACGGCCGGCTGCGCGCGACGGCTGATGAACCCGCGACCATGCACGTGAAGGATTTCGACAAGAACGGCTTCGTCGAACAGATAGTCTCCTATTACACTAAAGGCGTCAGTTATCCCGTGCCGTTGCGCGACGATTTGATCAAGACACTGACGTATCTGAAGTCGCGCTATCTCGAGTACGAGGATTACGCCGGCCAAACCGTAACGGACATCTTCAAGCCTGAGGAGCTGGCCGACGCGGTGGTGAAACGAGCGCACATCTTTGCGACGTCGCTCGTCATCAGCAATGCGGATGGCACGTTCACCCTGACGCCGCTGCCACTCGAAGCGCAAATCGCGCCCGTCTACGGCATACTCGCCGAAGACCTCGACCATGATGGCAAGCTGGATTTGCTGCTGGCAGGCAACTTCGACGGTGTCGAGCCCGAATACGGCCGCATGAGCGCGAGCTATGGCTTGTTTCTGCGCGGCGACGGCCATGGCAATTTCCAGCCGCTGAGCGCCGTACAAAGCGGTTTCCTGGTGCCGGGACAGGCGCGTGATATTCAGCGCGTCAGCACGGCAAGCGGTGATCTCTACGTCGTAACGCGCAATAACGACCGGCCGCTGGTGTTCCGGTCGACCGCGGCGCGACCGACGCTGACAAAACGGTAGGTGCATCAATGAAGACACGAATCCTGTTCCTGGTGAGCGCGGCCGCCTTACAGCTGAGCTGCGCGAACGCACCGCTCGACTATCGCGCAGAAGCGTCCAACGCAGAGTTTCTGCACAACGCGATGGATCAGCTGACCAGCGTAATCGTATACGACATTTTCAGCCCGCCGCAGGCGAGCCGGGCGTATGCGTACGCGAGCGTGGCCGCCTATGAAGCGCTTCGCCACGATTACCCGGCGTATCGAACGTTGGCGGGCCAATTGAATGGCCTTGCGCCGGTGCCTGCTCCCGAGGCTGGTGTCGAGTACTATCTGCCGCTCGCCGGTGTGCACGCGTTCATGACGGTCGGCAAGGCACTCACGTTTTCACAGGAACGGATGGACTCGCTGCGTGCGGACATGCACGGCCGCATGCGGAGCCTGGGTGTAGGGGATGCCGTGTTCGAGCGCTCGGTCGCATACGGCGACACGGTCGCCAAACACATCCTCGCATGGGCCGGCACAGACAATTTCAAGCAGACGCGCGGCTATCCCAAGTATACGGTGACGGCCGAAGCTGGCCGGTGGGTGCCGACGCCGCCGGCGTACATGGATGCAGTCGAGCCCAGTTGGGCGAAGCTGCGTCCGTTCGTGCTCGATTCTTCGAGTCAGTTCCGGCCGCCGCCGCCTCACACGTACGACATGACGAAAGGCAGCCCGTTCCTTCGTCAGGTCGAGGAAGTATTCGAAACCGGGCGGCAGCTAACGGATGAGCAGCGCAGCATTGCCGCGTTCTGGGATTGCAATCCATACGTCATGCACGTGCGCGGCCACGCCATGTTTGCAACCAAGAAGATTACGCCTGGCGCGCACTGGCTGGGGATCACTGCGATTGCGGCGCGCAAGGCGGGCGCGGATCTCATGCAGTCTGCCGAAGCCTACGCACTAACGGCGGTGGCGCTGGCGGATGCATTCATCAGCTCCTGGGATGAGAAGTATCGAAGCAACGTCGTGCGTCCCGAAACTGTCATCAATGCGCATTTGGACGAACGCTGGGAGCCCCTGCTCCAGACGCCGCCATTTCCAGAGTATACCAGCGGACATAGCGTCATCTCCACCGCCGCCGCTGTTGTACTGACCGATTTGTTTGGAGACGACTTCGCTTTCGATGACAGCACTGAAGTCGATTACGGCCTGCCCGTGAGAAGCTTCGTCTCATTCGAGGCGGCCGCAGCAGAGGCGGCTATCAGCCGCCTCTACGGTGGTATCCACTACCGTATGGCGATCGACGCCGGCGCCGACCAGGGACGCAGTGTCGGCCGACTCGTCGTCGAAAGAGTGCAGCTACGCGCCAAAGACGCTATCGCCAGCGGCCGTTAACTACCGGCGCGCTTCATCTTGATGACGATCACGCCATTGGAGCCGCGCATGCCGTACATTGCCGTGTCCGCCGCGTCTTTCAGCACTTCGATCGACTCGATGTCGCTCGGCCGAATGCCGGCCAGGCTGCCTGCGGGCCCCGGCTCGACCGGCAAGCCGTCAATGACGTAGAGCGGCTCGGCATTGCCAGAAAGCGTGGTGGCGCCACGGATGCGGACCGAAATGCCATTGGGCGTTTCAGTGACCCACACGCCTGCGACGCGGCCACTGAGCAATTGCTCGATGCTCTTGCCCGGCGTTTTCCGAATCTCGCTGGCCGCAATCGTGGTGGCGTTCGATTCAGTGGGCTCCGGGCTCTCGGACTGACTACGGCCGGCACTGCTCGACGCACATGCGGAACCGATCAGAACCATAAGCGCAGCCGGTAGCGCTGCGCGACGTAAGCAAATAGACGAATTCATGTGTAACCAGCAACTGTTAAAAGTGAACAACCAGACAACAACCCGAACAAACGCACGCACCATACCACTACGAATGGCCTGAGGGAAAAAGGATAGACAATGAGCGCACGCTACGCCGATCTGGTCCGTTCTCTTCGTCAAGCCGTAGTCGATGGACCTGGATGTCGCGCCGCTGCGCGCCGCCGGAATCAGCGATGCCGCGCTCGCGGATGCGATTGCGGTTACTAAACCGGAGATGAGAATGCACACAACGATGCGGTGGTCTCGGGCTTTTGCGCTCGCGTTCCTATGCGCCACTTTCACATCCAACAGCGCGGTCGCGCAAAACGAGGCCCGCATCGCATCGCCGGATGGCCGCAACGCAGTCACGGTACAGGTCCGTGATGGCAGACTCTACTACACGCTTGAGCGCGACGGCCGCGCCCTAATGTTGCCTTCGCTGCTCGGCTTCGAGTTCCGCGGTGCCCAGCCGCTGCGCGACAGCCTGCGCATCACCGCTACGGCCACGCGCAGCACCGATCAGACCTGGCGTCAGCCATGGGGTGAGGTTGCGCAGGTGCGCGATCACCACAACGAGCTGCGGGTGTCGGTACAAGAGGGCGCGGCGCCTGCTCGCCGATTCGATGTCGTTTTTCGCGCCTTCAATGACGGCATTGGCTTTCGCTACGAGTTCGCGCAGCAGCCCGGCCTTGGCGATTTCGAGATAATGAACGAGCTGACTGAGTTCGCCCTGGCCGATGACGCACGAGCCTGGTGGATTCCATCGAATCGGCCACGGCTCGACCGTTCCGAGATGTTGTACTCGTCCTCACCAGTGAGTGTTATCGACAGTGTGCAAACGCCACTCACCATGGCGACGCGCGACGGCCGAACCTTCATGGTCATTCACGAGGCGAACCTCGTCGATTACGCGCGCATGAACCTGGCCGGAAGGGGGATGGAGAATCGCACGCTGCGCGCCGCGCTGTCGCCGTGGGCGGATGGCGTGAAGGTGCGAGGCCGCCCGCCGTTCAACACGCCGTGGCGCACCATTCAGCTCGCGGATCGCGCGGCCGATCTGGTGCCCGCCGTGCTGGGTCTCAATCTGAATCCGCCGAACGTGCTGCCGAGCACGGACTGGATCAAGCCGATGAAATACGTCGGCATCTGGTGGGGCATGCACATTGGCACCATGACGTGGAGCTCGGGGCCGAAACATGGCGCGACCACCGAGAACACCAAACGCTACATCGACTTTGCGGCTGCGAACGGCATCGGCGGCGTGCTGGTTGAAGGTTGGAACACAGGCTGGGACGGCGACTGGATCGCGAACCGCAACGCTTTCTCGTTCACGCAGCCCTATCCGGATTACGATCTGAAGGGGCTGGCCCAGTACGCGAAGCAAAAGGGCGTCAAGCTGATCGCTCACAACGAAACGTCGGGCGGCATCGAGAATTACGAGCGGCAAATGGACGCCGCTTTTGCGCTGTATCAGTCTCTCGGCATTGACGCGATCAAGTCGGGTTATGTCACCGATACGCTCGGTGGCGGCCACTCCCACACCGGCCAGTTCTACGTGCGGCATCATCGCAAGGTGATCGAAACCGCCGCGAAACACGGAATCATGCTGGATGTTCACGAGCCGGTGCATGACACGGGCGAGCGACGCACGTATCCCAACATGATGTCGCGTGAAGGGGCGCGCGGTCAGGAATACAACGCGTGGGGCGCGGAAGGCGGCAACCCTCCCGAGCACGAGGCCATGCTCTTCTTCACGCGCATGCTGGCGGGACCAATGGATTTCACACCGGGCATCTTCGACATCCTGATCGAGCGCGGCACCGGCAGGCCGCGCCGCCCGGACGAGCCGCGCATTCGTACTACCCTCGCGAAGCAGCTCGCGCTCTATATCGTGCTGTACTCGCCGTTGCAAATGGCAGCCGATCTGCCGGAGAACTACGAGAAGCAGCCCGCCTTTCAGTTCATTCGCGATGTGGCTGTGGACTGGGAGACCACTCGCGTACTGGAAGGCAGCATTGGTGATTACGTGGTGGTCGCGCGCGCGCAGCGCGGCGGCGACGACTGGTTTATCGGCGCCATCACTGATGAGCAGGCGCGGAGCTTCGAGGTTTCACTTGACTTCCTGGCGCCCGGCAGGAGTTATGTGGCGGAGATCTATGCGGATGGTCCGGGGGCGCACTGGCTCACGAATCCACTGCCGGTTGAAATCAAGACACAAGATGTAACCGCGGCTTCGAAGCTCTCGGTTGTGCTCGCGCCCGGCGGCGGACAGGCGATACGCATCAGGCCCCAGTGATGTCGTGTGACGTAGGAATATCTTGAATTTGAACTTGAATTAACTTGAATTTGAATTTGAATTTGAATTTGAATTCGAATTGAAAAATGTGTGACCATGCTGTACCCTCATAAAAAGACGGTAAACAGCAATTCAAATTCAAATTCAAATTCAAGTTCAATTTCGAACTGGAATTCGGGAATCCTGTTGGTCAAACAATTACTCACGTATCTGAAAGAGGGTTTGAAGCGGGTAATGAACGGCTACACTCCCTCCGCGTTTTCGCGTCTCCGCGTGAAATAACGCATGAAGCGGCGAAACTGTTTGCTGATGATCCTCGCGCTAGCGGCCTGCGATGCGCACGCCGGCACGAAGCCGCTCTTCGAGCTCTTATCACCAAAGGCAACCGGCATCAACTTCATCAACCATCTCCCGGAAGCGCCGGACTTCAACATCCTCAACTATCTCTACTATTACAACGGCGGCGGCGTTGCGGCTGGCGACGTCGACAATAACGGCTTGCCGGATCTCTTCTTCACCTCCAACCTGGGCTCGAGTCGTCTTTATCTGAACCGCGGCGATTACAAGTTCGAAGATGTGACCGAGCGCGCGGGCATTGCTGCGGCGAATGGCTGGACGAGTGGCGTCACCATGGCGGATGTGAATGGCGACCGTCACGTCGACATCTACCTGTCCGCGGTCAGCTACCTCGGCCAGCGCGGCCGCAACATTCTGTACATCAATGATGGCGACGGCACGTTCACGGACCGCACGACCGAGTACGGCCTCGCGCACGAGGGCTACGCCACGCAGGCGGTCTTCTTCGACTACGACGCGGACGGCGATCTCGACGCATATCTCCTGAATCACTCGACGCACAACGAGCTGGGCGTCAGCTCGAGTCCTCAGCGCGCGGTCCGGCATGCGCGTGCCGGTGATCGTCTGCTGCGCAACGATGGCGGTCGTTTCGTCGATGTCAGCGCTGCCGCAGGCATTTATGGCGGCGTGGAGGGCTATGGCCTGGGCGTCGTCGCCAGCGACCTGAACATGGACGGCTGCATCGACCTGTTCGTTGCCAATGATTTTCAGGAGAACGATTTCTTCTATCGCAACAACTGCGACGGCACCTTCACGGAATCGATCGGCACGGCCATGGGCCACACCAGCCGCTTCTCGATGGGTGTCGACGCCGCGGACTTCAACAACGATCTGCGGCCGGACCTGATGGTGCTGGACATGCTGCCCGAGCAGGAGGAGATCCTCAAGACTTCGGCGAATGCCGAGAGCTTCAACGTCTTCAATCTGAAGACGCAGGCCGGCTATCATCCGCAGTACGCGCGCAACACGCTGCAGCTCAACCGCGGCAATGGCCGCTTCAGTGAGATCGGCTACCTGGCGGGCGTCTCCGCGACCGACTGGAGCTGGGCGCCGCTCTTCGCCGATCTCGACAATGATGGCTACAAGGATCTCTTCATCAGCAACGGCATCTATCGGCGGCCGAACGATCTCGACTACATCAACTATGTCGGCAATGAAGCGATCCAGGCATCGCTCGCGAAGGGCATCACTCAGGAGAATCTGAGTCTGCTGAGCCGCATGCCGCAGATTCCGCTCGCGAATTATGCGTTTCGCAACAACCGGGACCTGACCTTTACGAATGCGGCGGACTCGTGGGGCCTCGCCGAACCCGGCTTTTCGAATGGCGCGGTCTACGTCGATCTGAACAACAGCGGCTCACTCGATCTGGTCGTGAACAATATCAACGCGCCCGCATCGATTTATCGCAGCCATGCGCGCGAGCTGAACGGCAACCACTTCCTGCGGGTGGAATTGCGAGGAGCGCGCGCAAATACCGCCGGCATCGGCGCCAAGGTCATCATCAAGCACGGCGGCCAGTCGCAGATGCTCGAGCAGATGCCGACACGCGGCTTTCAATCGGCGGTCGACACGCGCCTGCATTTCGGCCTCGGCTCAGCAACGCGCGTCGATTCGGTCATAGTCGTCTGGCCCGATCATCGTTATCAGCTACTGGCGAACGTGCCGGCCGATACCACGATCTCTCTGGCACAAGATGCTGCGGCGGGGCGATACGTGTACGATGCGGCGCCGCCTGCCGCGCCGTTGTTCACTGACGTGACGAAACAGGTCCGCATCGACTTCGCGCACCGTGAGAACATTTTCTTCGATTACAACCGTGAGCCATTCATGCCGCACCGGCTCTCGGCCGAAGGACCCGCGCTGGCCGTGGGCGATGTCAACGGCGATGGGCTCGACGACATCTATGCGGGCGGCGCGAAATGGCAGCCGGGCCGGCTGCTGATCCAGAGCCGTGACGGAAGTTTCCGCGCCGCCAGCGAAAACGTGCTGCGCGCGGACAGCTTGCATGAAGATGTGGATGCCGCTTTCGTCGACGTGAATGGCGACGGACATCCGGACCTCTACGTCGTCAGCGGCGGCAACGAGTTCTGGGGCGAAGCCGGCGCACTGCGTGACCGCCTTTACCTGAACGACGGCTCAGGCAATCTCACGCGCACCACCGATCTGGTGCCGCAATTCTTCGAGAATGGCTCCTGCGTAGTGCCTGGCGATTTCAATGCCGACGGCCATACCGATCTTTTCGTGGGCGGCCGGGTTGTCGCGCGCAGCTACGGCGTTTCGCCACGCAGTCGTCTGCTCCAGAACGATGGCACCGGGCGCTACGTGGATGTTACAGCCGAAAAGGCCGGCGCTCTGGCCGAGGCCGGCATGGTGTCATCTGCTGCGTGGCTCGACTACGACGGTGATGGCCAGCTGGACCTCGTGGTAGTCGGCGAATGGATGCCGGTGCGCGTATTCCGGCAGCAGAATGGCCGTTTCGTCGAACGGACGGCCGAAGCGGGACTCGCGCAGACCAGCGGCTGGTGGAATACGGTTGCCGCAGTGGATTTGCGAGGCAATGGCCGTAAAGACCTGGTGCTCGGCAATCTGGGCCTGAACTCCTACATTCGCGCGTCTCGCGATGAGCCCGCCCACCTGTATGTTCACAGCTTCGCGCAGAATGACGCGCTCCAGCAGATCCTGACATTCTACAAGCAAGGCGTGAGCTATCCGCTGGCGGGCCGCGATGAGCTGGTGCGCCAGATACCGCAGCTGCGCAGCAAGTACCCGTCTTACGCCGATTTCGGCGCGCGCCGCATCGCTGACATTTTCCCCGCAGCCGAGCTGAGCAAAGCCGAGATGCGGGAGGCGCGCATGTTTGCGAGCGCGGTTGCACTGAACGAAGGTGACGGCACCTTCTCGATTCACGCGCTGCCGGCGGAGGCGCAATTCGCTCCGATCTATTCGATTCTGGCCGACGATTTCGATGGTGACTCGCGCACCGATTTGCTCGTGGCCGGCAATTTCTACGGTGTGACGCCGGTGCGTGGCCGCTACGATGCGAGCTACGGGCTGATGCTGCGCGGCGATGGTCAGGGTGGCTTCGACGCGGTGGACATGCAGGCCAGCAACCTCGTGCTCGATGGCGAGGTGAGAGACATGAAGCTGCTGCGGCGCGCGGATGGCAGCCGCGTCATTGTCGCGGCGCGCAACAATGATCGACTGCAAATCATTCGTCCCAAATATTCTGGCAAACCAAAAACCGGAGACGTGGCGTGGCGAAAGTAAAAGCCGATCGCGAAACGCTGACGCTAGTCGCTCCAGTGTCGGGCGTCATCGTTTCGCTCGATCAGGTACCCGACCCGGTCTTTGCGCAGCGGCTGGCCGGCGATGGCGTGTCGGTCGATCCGCTGGGTCACGAGGTGGTCGCGCCGTGTGCTGGTCGCGTCCTGCAGGTGCATCGCGCCGGTCACGCGCTCACGCTCGGCGCTGCCGGCATCGAGATCATGATTCACGTCGGCATCGACACGGTCACACTCGACGGCCAGGGCTTCACTGCCAACGTCAAGGCCGGTGACGAGGTGCGTGCTGGTGATGCGCTGCTGAGCTTCGACGCGGACTACGTCGCGACGCATGCGCGCAGCCTGCTCACGCAAATCATCATTCCGACCATGGATCGAGTGGCGTGGATCGAGCCGCGCACGGGCAGAGTCAGCGCCGGGCGCGACGTGCTGATGCAGGTGTTCATTGATGCTCCCGCCGATAGTGCGCTACCGCAACCCCTGGGTGGTGCCATCGAGTCTGTGCCGGTAGTGATTGCGAGCGAAAGCGGACTGCATGCGCGTCCTGCCGCGCTGATCGCGGCGGCTGCACGTCGCTTCACATCCGATCTGCGGCTGGTCAAAGGCGATCGCGAAGCAAATGCTCGCAGTGTCGTATCCATCATGGCACTCGAAGTCGCGGGCGGTGACACGGTCACCGTGCTCGCGCGCGGCAACGATGCGGCCGCGGCGATCGTTGCGCTGATCGAAGCGTTGAGTGTCCACACGACCGAATTCCGGCCGGCGTTCGCAGCGCAAACCGCACTCGCAACCAGCACAGCTGCAACAAAAGCTGGTGCATTGCGAGGCGTATCCGCGTCACCCGGCGTGTCGATCGGCCAGGTTTTTCAGCTGCGCCACGAGGAAACCGTGCTACAGGAGCGTGCCGCGGACGCGAATCACGAACGGCGCTCGCTGGACGCCGCGATCGCATCCGCGCATCTCCAGCTCGAAGTGTTGCAAGCGCGACTCGCGCAGGACGCGGATCCCGAGCGCGCCGCCATCTTCGCGGCGCATCAGGAACTTCTCGAAGATCCGGAAGTCCTCGATGCGGCGGCCGCACACATTCGCACCGGTTCGACCGCCGCATATGCCTGGCGCCAGGCGTATGGTGCTCAGGCCGATCGCCTGCTTGCGCTGCGTAACCCGCTGCTCGCGGGGCGCGCCGCGGATCTGCGCGACATTGGCCGGCGCGTCTTGCATCTGCTGGTTGGTCGCGACGATGCGCCGCAGGACATTCCTAAAGACTCGATCATCATCGCGGAAGACCTGGCCCCGTCCGAGGCGGCTTCGCTGGACCGTACGCGCGTGCTCGGCTTTGCGACGACCATGGGCAGCGCCACGTCTCACGTAGCGATTCTGGCGCGTGGCCTCGGTATCCCGGCAGTCGCGGGCATTGACCCGCGCGCACTCGAGATACCGACCGGCACTCGAGTCGTGCTCGATGGCGATGCCGGCACGCTTCAGCTCGGCCCTTCAGCAAGCGATGAAGCCGAGATCGCGCGCCGGCAGGCCGAGTCGGAGCGCAGGCGAGCGGCCGAGAGCGCAGCGGCGGCCGAGGGCGCCGTTATGCGCGACGGTCAGCGCGTGGAAGTCGTCGCCAACATTGGCGATGAAGAGGAAGCGCGGCGCGTCGTGAGCGCAGGTGGTGAAGGCGTCGGTCTGCTCAGGACCGAGTTCCTGTTCATGGACCGCACGACCGAGCCGAGCGAAGATGAGCAGACACACACCTACACCGAAATCGTGCGCGCGCTCGGACCCGACCGCATTGTCGTGATTCGTACGCTGGACGTCGGCGGCGACAAGCCGCTGCCGTATCTGCCGGTCGGCACCGAAGCGAATCCATTTCTAGGTGAACGCGGCATTCGACTGCTGCTGAGCCGGCCGGCATTCTTCCGCACCCAGGTGCGCGCGATCCTGCGCGCTTCAACTGCCGGTAAAGTGGCGGTGATGTTCCCGATGGTGTCGACGCTGGCGGAATGGCGTGCCGCGCGTGAAACCGTGGAGCGGGAGCGCGCGCAGCTGGGGGTGGCACCGCTTCAGATTGGCATCATGGTCGAGACCTCCGCGGCGGCATTGCTCGCGGCACGCTTCGCCGAAGAGGCGGACTTCTTTTCGATCGGCACCAACGACTTGACGCAGTACACCCTCGCAATGGACCGCACCAACCCGCGTCTCGCGCCCCAGGTCGACGCGCTGCATCCGTCGGTGCTGCATCTGATCGAGCGAACCGTCACCGGCGCACACGCACACAAGCGCTGGGTTGGCGTGTGTGGCGCACTCGCCGGCGATCTGCACGCGGTGCCGGTGCTGCTCGGGCTCGGCGTGGATGAGCTGAGCGTGAGTGTGCCGATCGTGCCGGCCGTGAAGGCTCGCATCAGAACGCTGTCGCTCGAGGAATGTCGTACTACCGCGCAGCTCGCACTGGCTGCGGAAGACGGTGCCCAGGTGCGAGCGATCGTTGCACGCCGGCATGGCGAGGAGAATTGATATGCGTGTAGGCCAGAAAGCCTTCGGCTGGCTTCAAAAGATCGGCAAATCGCTCATGCTGCCGGTTTCGGTGTTGCCGGTCGCAGGCATCCTGCTCGGCGTCGGCAGTGCGAAATTCGGCTGGCTGCCGCCCGTGGTCTCCGATGTCATGGCGCAATCGGGTGGCGCGGTGTTCGGCAATCTGCCGCTCATCTTCGCAATTGGCGTCGCGCTTGGACTGACCAACAATGACGGTGTAGCTGCGCTTGCCTCGGTGGTCGGTTTTGCCGTCATGGTCGCAACCATGGGTGTCATGGCGCCGCTGCTCGATTACGAGCCGCGCTCGATCATGGGCATCCCGTCGATCGAGACGGGTGTTTTCGGCGGTATCCTGATCGGCGCCATCGCTGGCGTTCTCTTCAATCGCTACTTCAAGGTTCAGCTGCCGCCGTATCTCGGCTTCTTCGCCGGCAAGCGATCGGTGCCGATCCTGACCGCGTGCGCGGCGGTATTCGCCGGTATCGCGTTGAGCTTCGTGTGGCCACCGATCGGCATGGCGATCGATCGGTTCTCGCACTGGGCCGCGTCAGGCAGTCCTGCCGTAGCGTTCGCGCTCTACGGCGTGGTCGAGCGCTCGCTGATTCCATTCGGCCTGCACCACATCTGGAACGTGCCGTTTTTCTTTGAGGTCGGGCAGTATGTAGAGCCGGTCACCGGCAAGCTCATTCGCGGTGAGATCTATCGCTTCACGGCGGGCGATCCGACCGCCGGCAACCTGGCCGGCGGTTACCTGTTCAAGATGTGGGGTTTGCCGGCCGCCGCGCTTGCGATCTGGCGCTGCGCGAAGCCGGAACAGCGCGCGAAGGTCGGAGGCATCATGATCTCCGCGGCGCTGACATCCTTCCTGACCGGCATCACGGAGCCGATCGAGTTCGCGTTTTTGTTCGTTGCTCCGGTGCTCTACGTTGCGCACGCGGCACTCGCGGGCGTCGCATACTTTACGGCCATCGAATTGGGCATCCGCCACAGCACGACGTTCTCGCACGGGCTGATCGACTACATCGTGCTGTTCCCGAATTCGAGTCGCGGCCTGTGGTATCTCTGGCTGGGGCCGCTCTGGGCCGGAATGTACTACGTGCTGTTCCGGACGCTCATTCTGCGCATGAATCTGAAAACGCCAGGGCGCGAAGCAGACGAGCAAGCGGTTGTATCGAAAGCAGCGGATACGGGCGGCTCGCTGCCGGAGCAGCTGGTGGCGGCATTCGGCGGCGCGGCCAACATTCGCAGCCTGGATGCGTGTATCACGCGCCTGCGTGTCGAGCTCCACGATGTCGCGCGCGCGAGTCAGGCCACGCTCAAAGCACT
Organism: Gemmatimonadota bacterium; assembly: GCA_052389275.1. Classification (GTDB taxonomy): domain Bacteria; phylum Gemmatimonadota; class Gemmatimonadetes; order Longimicrobiales; family RSA9; genus CBJLQC01. The sequence continues at coordinate 35,284 of JBQTID010000165.1, forward strand.
TGGCGCGTCCGGCGTGATTCAAGTCGGCAACGGCATGCAGGCAATCTTCGGGACCCGCTCCGAGAACCTCAAGACAGCGATGGAAGAGTACATGCGCTCCGGCGTGGCCAGCAGCGCGGCGCCAGCGCCGGCGCGTGCAGCAAACATTGCCGGAATCGCGGCTGCGCTCGGTGGTGCCGGAAATATCGTGCGCGTGGACCCATGCGCACTGACGCGGTTGCGCGTGCAGGTGCGCAATGCGGACGCGATTGATGAGGCCGCACTCGAAGCCGCCGGGGCAGCTGGTGTGATGCGTATTTCTGATGGATTAGTTCACGTCGTAGTCGGCGAAGCCGCCGCCGGCTATGCTGCCGCGCTGGCAACTAACCAGCCGCACTCGGACAAGATCCAATGACACGAACGCTTCGCACCTTGCTGGCGGCGGCTGCGCTTGCCGGCTGCGCAACCGTTATAGCGCAACAGGGTCCTGCAAGGCAGGACGTCCGCTACGAACCAGCGCAAGCGCTCGGGTCGGTCTTTCACGACGTGCAGATGGCGCGCGTCTTCAGTGATGGCAAGACCTTCGTCGATGCGCGGCCGGCATTGCCGCCGGCGCAGGTCGTGGCGCGCTATAACGCAGCGCGTACAGCGCCTCAGTTCAATATGTACAATTTTGTGCAGGCACATTTCGACGTGCCGAAGCCTTTCGCAGGTGATTTTCGCAGCGACACCACACGCAGCATGGAGGAGCATATTCGCGCGCTCTGGCCGATGCTGACGCGCGCTGCCGATCAGCCCGATGCGCGCTCCTCGCTGATTCCGCTGCCTAATGCGTATGTGGTTCCGGGCGGCCGCTTCCGCGAGGTTTACTACTGGGACTCGTATTTCACGATGCTCGGGCTAATCGAGAGCGGACGCACGGATCTCGTTCGCGGCATGCTCGACAACTTCGCGCATCTCGTGCGCACCGTTGGACACATTCCCAACGGCAACCGCACCTATTATCTCAGCCGCAGCCAGCCGCCATACTTCGCCGCAATGGTCGGGTTGTACGCGGCGGCCACTGATACGACACAGGCGCTCCGTTATCTCGACGCTCTCGAGCTGGAGCATTTGTTCTGGATGGATGGCGCCGGCAGTCTGGCGCCGGGCGGTGCGCATCGCCGCGCCGTGAAGCTGTCCAACGGAGTTGTGCTCAACCGCTACTGGGACGATCGCGCACAGCCGCGCCCCGAAGCGCATCGCGAAGACTACGAGCTTGCACACACGCTGCCCGAGGCCGAGCGTGCTGCATTGTATCGTAATTTGCGCGCGGCGGCCGAGAGCGGCTGGGACTTCTCGAGCCGATGGCTGCGCGATCCCGCCGATCTGCGCACGCTCGAGACGACCGATCTCGTGCCGGTCGATCTCAACAGCTTGCTGTATCATGCGGAACGCACCATCGCCGCGCTGCGTGCGTTTCGCGCCAAACCCGGCGACGCCGCTGTCGCGCAGCGTTTTGCAGCCGCAGCGAGTGCGCGTCGCGAAGCGCTGCTGGCAGCCGCCTATGATCCGGCGACCGGCTTCTTCTACGATGTGCGGTGGCGCACCGGCGAGCGCGTCACGGATCGACCGACCCTGGCCGCCGCGACGCCGCTCTACTTCGGCTTGGCTACGCCGGAGCAGGGCTGGGCGGTTGCGTCACGGCTCGAGCGCGATTTCCTGAGGGCCGGCGGTTTTGTGACCACGACATTCGTGACGAAGCAGCAATGGGACGCGCCGAACGGCTGGCCACCACTCGAGTGGCTCGCAATGGAAGGCGTGCGCCGCTACGGGCGCGCCGACCTCGCGAACAACGCGCGCGACCGCTGGCTCGAGCTGAATCGTCGAACCTACCGCACGACCGGCAAGATGACGGAGAAATACGACGTGGTCGATCTCACCCGCGTTGCCGGTGGCGGCGAATACCCGAATCAGGATGGCTTCGGTTGGACTAATGGTGTGGCGCTCGCGCTGTCCGCGCAGCAGCGTCGCGTAGTGCAGCGCCGGCGCAGGCCAAAGAAACAGGCAGCATGACAACCGGCCGCCAGCCACGCCTGAGCTTCGGGCAGATGTTCAACATGAGCTTCGGGTTCCTCGGCATTCAGTTCGGCTGGGGACTCCAGCTCGCGAACATGTCCGCCGTGTACGAGCGGCTAGGCGCGCGTCCGGACGAGGTGCCCCTGCTCTGGCTCGCGGCCCCGGTCACCGGCTTGCTGGTACAGCCGATCATTGGCGCGCTGAGTGATCGCACCTGGGGACGCTTTGGACGACGTCGCCCATATTTTCTCACCGGTGCAATCTTCTCTTCGATTGCGCTCTTCTTCATGCCGACATCCTCGGCGTTGTGGATGGCGGCCGGCCTGCTCTGGATCCTGGATGCATCGATCAACGTTTCGATGGAGCCGTTTCGCGCATTCGTAGCCGATAAGCTCGAGCCCGCGCAGCGTACGACCGGGTTCGTTCTCCAATCGTTTTTCATTGGTGTGGGCGCGACCATGGCCAACGCGCTGCCGTTCGTGCTGAGCTCGCTGGGCGTCTCCGGCAGCACTGATAGCGGCATTCCGTTGTCCGTCAAATACTCGTTCCAGGTCGGCGCCGCCGTCTTCCTGCTGGCCGTCCTGTGGACCGTGGTGACGACGAAAGAGAACCCGCCGGCGGATCTCGAGGCCTTCGAGCGCGAGAAGCTGGAGCACAGCGGCGTCGGCGTATTGGCGCGCGAGATCGGCTCTGCCATCCGTGACATGCCGCCGACCATGAAGCAGCTCGCGGTGGTCCAGGTGTTCACCTGGCTCGGCCTCTTTTGCATGTGGCTGTTCTTCGTGCCGGCCACCGCGCGTCATGTGTTCGGCGCGACCGATGCGCAGTCGGCTCTCTACACGGAAGGAATGGAGTGGGGCGGCTTCACGTTCGCGTTCTACTCGATCACTTGCTTCCTGGTTGCGCTGGTATTGCCCAGGCTGGTTGATTTGAGCAGTCGCAAAACCGTGCATGCCGGCGCGCTGATCTGCGGCGCACTGGGTCTGCTGTCGGTTTATCTGATTCACGATCGGTACCTGCTGCTGCTCTCTATGGTAGGTGTCGGTATCGCATGGGCCTCGATTCTTTCGATGCCGTACGCCATCCTCTCGACCGCGTTGCCGCCGCACCGCATGGGCGTCTATATGGGCGTCTTCAACTTCTTCATCGTGCTGCCGGAAATCGCGGCGGCGCTAGCCTTCGGACCACTGATCCGCACCGTGTTCGGGACCGACAACCCGAACACATCGCTGTATGTCGTGATGATGGGCGGCGTCTTCATGCTGGTTGCGGCCGCATGCGTCGGATTGGTGGATGATGTCGGAGCGCGCGACATACCCGAGCACGTGGTATTCAGAGCTGACGAAGAGGAAGCGCTCAGCATCCAGCAGTCGGCGCAGCCGGTTCCGAGCACGGGGCTGATCGACGAGTCGACTTAGACGCTTCGTTCTCGCTCGGCGGGCCCGGTAATCAATAGGGGATGAGGGGATGGAACGGAGATATTGGCGATGCCGCCCGCGTTCAACGCAGCCAATTCTCCAAACTCAACTCGAAGATACGCCGGAACTCCCGCTCGTTGTCGGTGACGAGCGTGTAGCCGAGAGCAATCGTCTGGGCGGCAATGAGCAGATCATTTCCGCCGATCGGCTGTCCCGCCTGTTCAAGGCGCCTGCGGAGCAAGCCACAGGTGGCGTCCGCCGGTGCCTCGAAGGGCAGAACGTCGAGCGCTCCCAGCACGGCTTCCAGTTGGGCGGTGAGCCGCGCGGACCCCTTCTTTGCGGCGCCGTATCTCAGCTCTGCCGCGACGATGATGCTCGTGCTGACCTCTGCCTCGCCGATCTTCCGAATGCGCTGCGCAACCCGGCCCTGCGGCGTCCGCACGAGGTCGGAAACAATGTTCGTGTCGAGCAGGTACGGCATTAGAGGTCCACTGGATCGGTCGGCAAATCGGAAATCGGCGGGAACTCTTCCTCGAGCGCTTCGAGAGTCGCCAGCACTGCCAGCAACGATGTGGGCCGGGCCGGTTCGATGATCAGCCGTTCGCCTTCCTTGTGCAGAATGGCTTCATCACCCGGAAGCTCGAATTCCCGGGGGATCCGCACGGCTTGATTGCGGCCGTTCTTGAACAATTTCACTCTTCTTTCCATGCTCATGGCCCGACCTCCGGTTGGCATATGCTAGAGCATATGCCAACAATCCGCCTGTGTCAATGGTCAGGTGTGCTCCTGCATGTCGACAGCAGATCCTCGCTGGCGTTGATCAAGGCAGCCACATCGATGCCCAGTTGCCTGAGCAACTCCTGCACGATGCCGGCGGCGCAGTGTTCCACGGTCGGACAGTTTTGTGTCAAGTCCGCGATCGCACGGGACCTTGCCGCGCCAAACTAGTGCCTACTCAGTTTCGGGATGCGCAGCGTGAACGCACTGCCTTGGCCAGGTGTGCTTGCCACGGTGACGTCGCCGCTTAACAGCCGCGCGAGCTGCCGGCAAACGGCGAGGCCAAGTCCGGTGCCGCCAGTCGAGCGGACCAGCGGTTCCTCGACCTGGCGGAACGGTTCGAAGATAAGCTCGCGCAGATGCGCTGTGATGCCGGGCCCCGTGTCGGCAACCGTCAGGATAATCTCCTTTTGGTTGTTGGTGAGAGCCACGCCTACTTCCCCGCGCGCAGTGAATTTGATGGCATTCGACAGCAGATTGAGCAAAATCTGGCGCAACTTTCCCTCATCAGTATCAATGAAAATGGGTTGGGCGGGGACGTGCAGCTCGAAACGAAGTCCCTTGCTGGCGGCGAGCGGCTCGATCAATTGGGAAGTCTTCTTAACGAGCGAAACCACATCGACCGTAGCCCAGTGAAGTTCCTCTTTTCCCGCCTCGATGCGCGCGAACGTCAGGATCTGTTCGATCAGATCGATGAGGTGGCGCGCGCCGATGCCGATGCGATCCAGATGCTGCCGCTGTCCGCTTGTAAGGGAGCCGGCAACCTCGGCCTGCAACAAATCGAGGTAGCCGATAATAGCGTTCAGTGGTGTGCGCAGTTCATGGCTCATAGTCGCTAAAAAGCGCGACTTGGCTTCATTCGCCTGCCGCAGTTCCTGGACGAGCAGCGCGGCGTTGATCGCAACCACTGCCTGGTCGACGCCCACGCGGAAAAGGAAGTTCTCGAGTTCATTCGGAAAGTTTGATCGAACCGAACCAATCACGACGACGCCGGAGTCGCCGCCAACCTGTGGACGTAACCGCGCCAGTTTCAGCTCACCTTCACCAAATGGATTGCTGACGGCGGATGGCTCCTCGCCGGGTTTCCCCGCAACCTCCAACGCGCGCATAATGTCTGTTGATGATCGGTCGGTCATGGGGCGAATGATTTCGAGCGGCAAGGCGGGCGCATGACCGCCGAGCTTAATATACGCGACGTCCAGTCGAAGCAGACTGACTAACACGTCGAGCAGGCTTTCCGCGATGTAGGACGCGTCGCGATTCTTCCAGATCGACTGCAATGCGAGTAGCGCAGCCAGATCCCGGACCTGACTCTTTAAGGCGATAACCTCGTCGGGAGCTTTTGCCACAATCCGTTGATCAAATCAAGAAGCGGTGCCCGGTGTGCGCGCGCTCAGCTCGCGCAAGAACTCATCGGGCGGCACCCAGAACGGATTCGATTGTAGCACGCCGCCAATGATAACCATCGGATGCGTACGCAGAATGTCCATCAGCACGCCTCCGCCAAACTTGGCGGTATCGTACAGTCATATGACCGGATCCTTGTACTTCGGCAGTACGTAATTGAGCCGCGTTTCGTAGGCAACCAGATCGTCCACGCCTGGGCGGTCCTGCAGCGACCATTCCATGTGCGCAATGAGCCGGGTCAGCGGGAAGCCTGCTTTCGTGCCGCCGATCAGCACGTCTTCAATCAGGGCGAGCATGGCATCCTGATCGAAGTGGCCTTCGCGCAAGTACGCCTCGTCCCACGTACGCACCTCGAACTGACCTTGCCGCGCCAAAGCCGAGACTGCGACGCCCTCCGATTCGAGCCTGTCCATGTAGCTGCGACGAAGCGCGGGATCGACGACATGGAAGGCTTTTTCGCCACGCTGGACACCCTCCTTCACGAAGGGCAACAGGACCAGCAACTCTTCTTCGAAGCTGTCGAAAAACGCGCACACGTGCCGGTACTCGTCGAGTACACCACCAGCGAAGCGGATCGGCGCAGCCGTGTCATACGGCGGGGTGTTCATATTTTAGCAGTTCAGTTGTGCATGCGCGGTGCGCTCTGGCGTAGAAACTCGTCGGGATCGGTGAATGCACCAACAGCACACATGCTGTTCTTCTCGGCGAATTTCGGGATTCCGCTGCGACATGCAATTCTTGTTCTTCGCCGGTCATGCCAGCCCGGTTACATGTTCATTGAGCCGCGCTGGTTGCAACTGCCGGACACGGCGAATACGAACGCGGTACGATGGTTGCCACGCACCGAAGCCGAACCGCGATGAAAGTACGAACTCGATGGGCGGCGGCCGCCATCGCGGCCGCGGTGCTAGCGTATTACATGGTATTCGTTGAGCCGCGCTGGTTGCAGCTGCGACGTCGCACCATCCATGTCCGCGGTCTCCCGCGCGAAGTCGAAGGCTTCCGGATCGGGCTACTTACGGATTTCCACGCCGGTCGCCCGTCAGATTTCCGGCTCATTCGCCGAGCGGTGGCCATGCTGATGGCCGAGCAGCCGGATCTGATTGCCCTCACGGGCGATTTCGCGGCGGATGACGCCGCGGATTTCCGCGACGTGCTGACCGCTCTGGAAGAGTTGCAGGCTCCGCACGGCGTCTATGCCGTCCCCGGTAATCATGATTACATCGTCGGCATTGAAACCTGGCGGCGTGACTTCGCCGCGTACCCTCATATCGTCGATCTTACCAACCGCGCCGTCCTGCTGGCGCTTAACGGCGTGCGCGTGTGTGTGGCCGGTGTTGACGATTTCTATGCTGGGACACCGCGTCTGCTGCTGCCGCCGCCGGCAGTACGAGATTTCACACTGCTGCTGGCACACTCCCCCGATCAGGCCGAGCGTTGCCGGCGCGTGGCCGATTCGGTCGACCTGATCGTGAGCGGCCATACTCATGCCGGGCAAGTACGGCTGCCCTTCATTGGCGGGCCACTCAGCTCGGCCCAGCACGCTGATTTATATGACGAGGGCTTGCGCCGCCGCCCGTGGACCCAAGTTTACGTGTCACGCGGCATCGGCACCGTGCATCTGCCGGTCCGGTTGCTGGCGCGTCCTGAAATTGCCCTGCTGGCGTTGACGGGTGCGCGCCGGCCTCCTGTGCGTCGGCGAGCAGCATGGTATTAGCTGCCGCATCGATCTGACGTAAGGATTACGCCATGTCTGAAGAGAACGTGTACGAAGTCGGTCCGAGAGGCCAGTGGTGGGAAGTGAGGCAGACGCGCGGGCCGGCTCAGGCGTGGTATTCATCGCATTTTAAGAAAGACGCCGCCGTCGATGCCGGCCGGACCCTCGCACGGCGCAGCAAGCCAAGCCGCCTCGTTATCAGGAACCGCGATGGATCGATCCGCGACGAGTATACGTATCGCGACCATGGGCGAGCGCTCAAAGGTCGGTAGGCCGGGCTTAGTCGTTATTCAATTCCGGATCGATTCGTCTCTGCGGAAACTCGAGCATCGACCGACATTTCGCGGCGGCGTGCATAAGGCAAGGTAGCAGCAAAGGCCGGGTGAATGGAAATACTAATCGTCTGGCTTCAGATAGCGCGCGACTTCTCTAAGCACGTGGCGCGGTTCGATCGGCTTGGCCAAATATCGGTCAAAGCCGACCGCTTCCGCGCGCTGACGATCTTCTTCGAACGCATGCGCCGTCAGCGCGATCAGCGGAATGTGACGCGTTGCTACGTCTGACTTTAATTGCGCCGCGACGGCGAAGCCGTCCAGCCTGGGCAGCGACAGATCGAGCAGCACCAGATCCGGCTTATCAACACTCACGATTTCCAGAGCCGTCTCACCGTCCGCCGCCTCCAGGACATGATACCCAGAGTGCCGCAAAATCAAAGCGTAGATTGCGCGATTGTCGGGGTTATCTTCAACCACAAGCACGGTCGCGCTGGCTGCCATTACGTGCTTTCACCTTCGGTGGACGTTTTCGTAATCAGCGCCAATTTCAACTGCACAGCATCCTCGAGTACGCGCGGATCCAGTCCGGTCAGCTCGCGCACGCGGTCCAAATGATTGCGTACGGTATGACGGTGCATATTCAGCTGTTCGGCTACCTCAGCAACCGACATGTTCGCGTCGAGAAACGCCCGCAAAGTCTCCATCAGGTTGACATGTTTCTCGAGCGGGTCCAGCACGAGGCCAGCCAGCCGGCGGCGCGTGTACGCGCTGGGAGCAAAAAAAGCGAGTGTGCCAAGCCGCCTCAAGTCATAAACGCCGCGCCCATGTAGTCCCGGACCTACCCGCGCAGCAAATACCGCCTCGCGGTAGGACCAGCGAACGGCCTGCACCGGGTTGACCGGCAAATGAGCATAGCCGATCCCAACACTGTTATCGATCCCGATTTTGACGAAGCCCGCATGCACCCGTTGCGCCAGCGCATAAACTTGCGACTCGGCCTGCTTGGGTTCGTATTGCGGCAGTAGCACCCATTGCTTTTCAGCGATTTGCCCGTACGGCGTCGCCGCCGCTGTCGAACCGAGTGCGTCTTGCAAAGTCGCCAGCGGATCGCCTCGGTGCGCGTCGAATTGCCGCACGGCGCTGGGCGCCAGAATCACGACTGCGACGCGCTGTTTGAACAGATTCCAGCCATATACGGCCGCCACGACTCGGGCTTGATTTGCCTCCGCCCGCGAGCCGCGCAGCAGACGGTAGAGCAGCCAACCAGGATTGATGTGGTCGCGACCGAGAGTCGAGGCTGCTTCGGCGAAATCCAGTGCCATACCGATCGCAATCGCACAGGTTTGCGCCAGGTCGTGGATGGCGTCCGGAGGACCATGTGCGATTAACACGCCCGCTGTTTTACCGCTCAGACTCACCGGCACGTATACGGCCGGCTCGTCGTCCGCGTGCTCAACATTCCCGCTCCTGGCAACGCGGGCAGCACTGGGATTGACCTGGCCAGCGAGGCGACCACCCGTCGATGCCACCACCGCCCCGTGTATATCCGTCAACGTGAACGGGAGGTCGAATTGATTGCTCAGCCGATCAATGAGATCGCACGCGGGTGCTGGCAGGATGCGCCCGCTAAGAACCTCGCCATTCGCCTTAGGCATTGCCCTGTCATCGTGGGAGCTCTGAAACGAAATAAAATGCTAGGGGCGTCACTCCCGTGCGGCAATCGCCACAGTGTCGAACAGGCGGCCACAAGTTTTCGCCCGACTGACGATCCGGAAGCCGAACACGTTTTTTTCTGTTAGTTGCTGAGCAATACTAAGTGGCTTGAGAGGCTGGCGGCGCCCCAGTGCGGTGGCTACCGCCCGCCAGCACGGACCCGTATCGGAACTGGCGGCCATTCCCTTGACGGCCGTGCTGTACTCCGCAGGCAAACTGGGTGCGGCCGTCTCCTGGAAGGCCTGCGCCGAATCGTCGTTTGCGCTCGGTGATATCGCGTGCAATGCCTGATGCACCCGTAATCGCGCCGCTGGCATCCACGATGGGCGACACGGTCAAAGAGATGTCCAGCAGCGTTCCGCGCCACGGAAGAGGCGATGCGCGCAGGCACAGAGCTCGGGACGTGTGCATGGATCTGCGACATCATCCAGGATACCGATCAGATGATGAAAGATGATGCCCCAGCACGTCGTGTCCGCCCAAGTTCCATTGCCTTCGCCACCACGGGAATGTCGCCGCTGATCGCTCGCATTGCGGTTACGATAAGCCGCTGGCCTGGCGCGCTGGGGAGCAACAGTGAGGCCTCGGATTCCACAGCTGGAACGCTTTCTGCACGTGCTCCAGGCAAACAGGAGATCAAATGATCCCGCGCGTGGACCTGCTCAATACCACCGACTGTGCATTCGCCGTCGTGCTTGCGGACCAGCTAAGGGCGAACCGCGAAGCACTGGTGGTGCGCTGGCTCGAAAGAATCTCCGACCGGATCACGCTGGAAGTCGTTCGCATCTTTCCGTCTGAGGACTTGCTCGATCACGTGCCGGTATTGATCGATGGGATCGCAGATTACATACGCAACCCGGGCGCCGAGATTACAGCCGCGGCGGCGGTCATGCACAAAGCCTCGGAGTTGGGAGTGCTGCGTCACGCCCAGGGCTTCGGCGCGGATCAGATTCTGCGCGAATTTGAGCTTTTGGGCGGCGTCTTGTTCAGCTTCATGGCGCGCATCGTCGATGACCTCCCGGAGCCTTGTCCTCCGAATGACCTTCTGGCTTGCGCGCACCGGCTCTTTAGGGCGGTGGCCGCCATTGAACGCGCGACCACGGTCAAGTACTTGCAGCTCGCGCAGGTTCAAATCCGCGAAAGAGAGCAGCGACTCCGCGGCTTCAACCGAGCACTGTCGCACGAAATCAGGAACTCTTTGGGCGCACTAACCGGCGCAGCATCGATGCTCAATGAGGATTTCGTGCTGCGCGACGCTGAACAGCGATCCAAATTTCGAAACATCCTTCAGGAAAACCTCGCGGCAACGCATCGCGTGATTGACAACCTCATCGAGTTATCACGTCTCGATTCGGAACAGCGCCGGCCATCGAACGTCGTGCTACAGCAGGCGATCACGGAATCCGTTCGCCAGCTACGGCACTTTGCCGCAGCCAAGGCAGTCGGCGTGCGTATCGCCGACCCGCTCCCCCGAGTCGAAGTGCCCGCATCGATCGTTGAGCTCTGCACGTCCAATTATCTCAGCAACGCGATCAAGTACCACGATCGCGCCAGGTCAGATCGGTTCGTGACCATCGAGGCTCGCGTCGATTCGGCTTCACAAGAACTGATCGTAGAGGTCACCGACAACGGAATTGGCATCCCAGCGGCGGCCCGCGGCGACCTGTTCGGAGAATACTATCGAGCCGATGCGCCCGCCGAGACGACCGGCACCGGGCTCGGCCTCTCACTCGTGAAGGAGACGATCGCCGTGGTGGGCGGCCGAGCCTGGGCCGAGTTTCGTGACGACGGCCTTACCCGCTTCCTCTACTCGTTCCCACTCCGGCGAAGGAGCGACCGACGCGAGGCTTAGTCCGGGACGCGCTACGGGACTGCGCTACGGGACGGCGCTACGGGACGGCGCTACGGGAAGGCGCTACGGGACGGCGCTACGGGACAGCGCTACGGGACGGCGCTACGGGACGGCGCTACGGGACGGCGCTACGGCCCAAGCGGCCATTTGTTTGCCCCTGCATATATGCTTTTTTGCGGGCATGAGCTTCGAAAAAATGCGCGTCTATCTCGCCGCGGAGCAGCTGGCGGCGAAGGTCCATGCGATCATTAAGATGATTCCCGAGTCCCGTCAGGATGACGCGGAGCATCTCGGCGCAGCCGCCACATCGGTTCCGAACAATATCGCCGAAGCGTACGGTGTCGGGCGATCGGACAAAGAGTTGCCGCAAGGCAGAAAACTGATGCATCTGGAGATCGCGCGTGGTTCTGCGGACGAAACCCGCTCGATACTTCGTCGCCTGACTCAAGAAGGAATTCTACCAGAAGTCGTGACCCGACCGCTCATGATCCTGGCCAGAGCGGTTGCAAAAATGCTCACCGGCCTCATCAATCGCATCCGCGGTGACCAGATAAGCGCCAGTTGAAGACGGTACGTCCCGCGTAGCGCCGCCCTGTAGCGCCGCCCTGTAGCGCCGCCCTGTAGCGCAGTCC
>JBQTID010000166.1:0-10393 GCA_052389275.1 Gemmatimonadota bacterium
GTGTGAGCAAGCGCTGCAGCAGCACTGAAAAAAGCCGAACAGCCCTCGAAGCGCGCCCCCGAGAGCGTTCACACCTCGCTCCCGGCCAGCGCAAACGCCCGTTCAAACTCTCAAAGCCTGTCCGTGATCGACTTTGCCTGAGTAAACAGCAGCAAATAATCCGGACCGCCGGCTTTCGAATCGGTGCCGCTCATGTTGAATCCGCCGAACGGCTGCACGCCGACCAGCGCACCAGTGCACTTGCGATTGAAATAGAGGTTGCCGACATGGAATTCAGCGCGCGCGCGTTCGAGCCGGTCGCGCAGCTTGGAAAACAGAGCACCCGTGAGCCCGTACTCGGTGTTGTTCGCGATTTCGAGTGCGTGGTCATAGTCCTTCGCTTTCACGAACGCGAGGACCGGTCCGAATATCTCTTCCTGTGACAGGCGCGCGTCCGGCTTGATATCGGCGAAAATGGTAGGCTCGACGAAATAACCCTTGCTGTCATCCGCCTTGCCGCCGACCACGAGCTTGCCCTCCTTTTTGCCGACCTCGATGTAGTCGCTGATCTTTCTGAACGCTTTTTGGTCGATGACCGCGCCCATGTAAGTGCTGCGATCGGTCGGATCCCCGACTTTCAGCTGCCTGGTGCGCTCAGCAACTTTCTGAAGCACTTCGTCGTACACATCGGCTACCACGATCGCGCGCGAGCATGCCGAGCACTTCTGCCCCTGAAAGCCGAATGCGGATGCCGTGATGGCCTCCGCGGCCGCGTCCAGATCCGCGGTCTCATCGACTACAATGGAGTCCTTGCCACCCATCTCGAGAATCGTGCGCTTCAACCAGACCTGGCCAGGATGCACTTTGGCGGCGCGCTCGTTGATGCGGATGCCGATCTCCTTCGATCCCGTGAACGCGATGAAACGGGTCTTCGGATGATCGACCAGCGCATCGCCCATCGCGCCGCCGGGGCCTGGCAGAAAATTCAGCACGCCAGGCGGCAGGCCGCAGTCCTCGGTCATGATTTTGAAAAACTGCCACGCGATTGCGGGCGATGTAGAGGCGGGCTTGAGCACAACGGTGTTGCCGGCGACGATCGCGGCCGCGCACATGCCGCCCATGATCGCACCCGGAAAATTCCAGGGCGGAATGACAATACCTACGCCGAGCGGGATATAGCGCAGCTCGTTCTCTTCACCCGGATACGGCACCACCGGCTGCGGGCCGGCGAGCTTCAGCATCTGGCGACCATAATAGTCGCAGAAGTCGATCAGCTCGGCGATGTCGCCGTCGGCTTCAACCCAGCTTTTGCTGACCTCGTACACGAGCCACGCCGCCAGCTCGAACTTCTTCCGGCGCATCACGGCCGCCGCATTGAACAAATAGCGCGCGCGTGCTTCCGGCTCTACCCGGCTCCAGGTCTTGAACGCTTCTGATGCAGCCTCGACTGCCTGATTCGCCAGCTCGACACTGGCTTGCGGAAAGCGCGCGACCACCAGCATGGGGTCGAACGGACTGATCGAATCAGAGTAGGGCCCGTCCTCGTATTCCTTGCCGCCAATCACCAACGGGAAGACTTGTCCGAGCTCGCCCTGCACTTTCGCGAGCGCGGCCTTCATCGCGTCTGCGTTTTCGCTCTTGTTGAAATCGGTAAATGGTTCGTTCTTGAATTCCGGTAGTGCCATCCCCCCGCTCCTTATTACGGATCGCAACCTGGCAGCTCCTCCCTGAGCTCGAGCGACCGAATATAAGCGATTAGCTGCTGTGCCGCTTCCGACGTATCGGCCTGGGCAATAGCGCCTTCAACGCGGAGCGGGAGCCAATGCCGCGACGATTTTTGGCCCGTGCTCGCGCCCATTCTCGATGAAAATCTTGTTCGCATTCAGACCCGCCGCGATGACACCGGCGATGAACACTCCGGGCACGTTCGTCTGCATGGTAGCCGGATCGTGCGCAGGGATGCCGGTTTCGACATCGATCGAAACGCCGAGCGTCTCGAGCAGATAGGGATTGGGACGATAGCCCGTCATGGCGAATACGAAATCCGCCGGCAGCTCGTTCTGTTCGTCGTCGCTTTGGATAAAAACGCTCGACGGTCCGATCTGCGTGACTCGTGTGCCCCAGCACACTCTGATCTCGCCGCTCTTGACGCGATTCGTAATGTCGGGCAGGATCCACGGCTTGACACCACCGTCGAACGTGTCGGCAAAATGCACGAGCGTAACATGCGCGCCCCAGCGATAGAGATCGAGCGCGACGTCCACCGCGGAATTACCGCCCCCGATCACGACGCATTGCTGATCGAAATACGGCGCGCCTTCCTTGTAGTAATGCAGAACGTGTGGCTGCGCTTCGCCGGGAATGTCCAACAGGACCGGCGTATCGAGATAGCCAGTCGCGATGACGACACTGCGCGCCTCGCAGCGTCCGGCGCGGCCATCTTTGCGCATCGTCTCCAGCAGGAAGCTGCCGGCGCGTCCCGTGATCGAGACGACTTCCTCGTACTGATGCACAGCCAGATCGAACTCACGGATGACACGCTGATAGTAGCGTAGCGCCTCGCGCCGGTTCGGCTTGTCACCCTGCGATATGAATGGGACGCCGCCCAGCTCGAGCTTTTCGGCAGTGCTGAAGAACGTCATGTGCGTCGGGTAACGCGTGATGGCGGACACCACGCTCGCCTTGTCGAACAGCATGCACGATCGCCCGGCTTCGCGCGCCGCGACACCGACACCGACACCACACGGGCCCGCCCCTACCACTGCTATATCGATCATTGTGGTTGGATGACCATCCTGTGCATAGCACGCGCCTCCGCGGCTGCACGCTCGAGTGGAATGCGCCAGAGTCCACCGTTCTGCCAGCGGTCGAACATGTCCTTGTAATGCGCACTGGCCGGCAATCCCGACTGGCCGGTCGGCAGTATGAAGCCGCCCGCACCATCCACGTCCGCCATGTCCACTACATGCCGCTGGCTCGCGCCGTACGACGTGCGTACCGGAAACCCATCGAACGAATAGTGCGCCACGTTGACCGTGGTCGATGAGCCGCGATGCGGCGCAGGTCCGACATTGAGGTCAAGCAATCTATCGACCGCTGCAACTTCGCCCATGGCATGTCCAATCATCAGATAGTGCAAGTCTCCCCATGTCTTGCCACGCGCGAGCGTGTCCGCGGTCAGCATCGCCGCGGCGGCCAGCGAATCGAGCACAGCCTGTCCCCGCTCGTTCAGCCAGCCGATAGCACCAGAGTCCAACGCCGCATTCAGCGCATCGCGCGAGATGCGACCCGCCTGCCCAGAGTACAGCGTTCGCGCAACGCTGCTGCGCAATGTCTCGTACCATGCGTAGTAATAAGCCGCCGCGCGCGAGTTACGTTCCGCGACACCATCCCAGCCCACGAGCTCCGTGGCGACTCGATTCAGCTGCGCAGCCCGCGCCGCGCGGACTGCATGTTCGCGGTAGCGCAGCGCCATCAGATCGGTCACATCCAGCTGCATGCGGTGCGTGCTGGCCGCATCGTGGCGAGGCCTGGCCAGAATCATGTCGCGAATGCGCATCGCACGGAACGGCAGATCCCAATCATTGCTGATGAGATCGCCGATGGCGCCGCGCGCCTGCCGATTGTTCGCGGTGACCACGTATCCCTGCGCGGGATCGTGTGCCTTCGGCTGTTCGGCAAAGGGGATGTAGCCGCGCCAGTCCCACTCACCGGTCCAGCCGGGAACCGGCAGAATCGGCGGCCGCCTGCGCGCGCCGCGAATCGGAATGCGCCCGGCCATCTGGTAGCCGAAACGGCCGGCCGTGTCCGCATACACGATGTTCTGATGTGGGTTGTCGAAGAACGGGATCGCTGCCAGCAGCTCGCCGGCATTTCTTGCTCGATTGAAGCGCGGGAACGCAAGCAGCGAGTGCGCTGCGTCGAGCGCCGCCCACTGGAGCGCGAGGATCTCGTTGCCGCGCAGGCGTCGCTCGATATCACTGATAATCGGTCCGTGGCGAGTCATTCGAATCGTGAATGTGACAGGCTCGGCGCGATCTTTGACTTTGATCGTCTCGCGTATGTACGTGAACGGCTGCGGGCCGGAAGGCGTCAGATAACGGGTCGTGTCGCTCGAATCGAGCCGCTCGATGAAGAAATCAACGTCGTCGAGCATGACATTCGTGAAACCCCACGCAACGGCACGATTGTGTCCAGCGATCACGTTGGGCGCGCCCGGCAGCGTCATGCCGGCTACGTCGATACCCGGAGCATGCAGCGCCATCAGGTACCAGACGCCGGGCTGGCGTAGCGCGAGGTGCATGTCGTTCGCGACGATCGGCTTGCCCGATTTGGTTCGTGATCCTCCGATCACCCATGCATTCGACGCGCGCGTTACACTCAATGCATCGAGCAGCATGGCCGCCGGTGGCGGGATCGCCGGGATGGGCGGCGTTTCCACGATGGTCGCGCCCCACGCGGGATCTCTCGGCTCGAGATAGCGCGCCTTGCCGGCACCGAGTCGTCGTGTTGCCTGTGTCAGCGTGGCCGCTCCCTCATACAGCGAAAGATCCCACGCCATGACCTTTTCGACCGCGAGCGAATGCCGGACCGTCCACGGCTCCGGCTTGATGCGCAATGCAAGCAATTCCGGCGGCAGCGGACCGTCGTGGTTCTCGATGTAGTGATTGATGCCGGACGCGTATGACTGCAGCAAGGTTCGGGTTGCGTGATCGCTGCGCGCTTCAGCGAGCGTGGCCGCTCGCCAGATGCCGAGTGTGCGCAGGAATTTGTCGCTGTCGATCATCGAAGCACCGAACAGCTCCGCCAATCTGCCTTCTGCGACGCGCCGCATCAGTTCCAGCTGCCACAAACGCTCCTGCGCGTGCGCGTAGCCCTGCGCGAAGTATAGATCTGCTTCACTGCTCGCCCATACGTGGGCAACGCCCGCTGAGTCCCGCCATATCTCTACCGGCGCGCGGAGTCCGGCAGCGCTGATGGTGTCGTCGTAATCAGGTTCGACGCCGCGCACATACAAAAGGCCGCCAGCAATGACGACGGCGGCCAGTATCAAAACGACTGCGAGCGCGGACAGGATTACGCTTCGTCGCGCCATCTTTCGACCAGATTGGAGTAATGCGTGACCAGCTGGTCGGCCCGCCCGGCGCTGTCACCCTCGACCGTCACCACGAAATAGGGCTTGTGCGAATGCGGAATGACCAAAGCCCAGTCACGCTCGCCTTGCCAAACCTTCACGCCGTCGACCAGGTCACGCCGCTCCTTCTCGGTTTCCTCCATCAGCTTGCGCATGACGGTGCCCTTGCGTCCCCATGGGCACGAGATGCGTTGCTCACGCACATGAATGCGCGCGTGAGAGTCCGCAATCTCACGCAGCTTCGCGCCGGAATGCGCGAGACCCTCCAACAGTTTGACCGCGGCGAACATGCCATCGTAAGCGGGCAGAAAATCGGAGAAGATGAATTCGCCGCGCGCACCCGCGACCAGCTGCGCGTCGGTGGCGGATGCCATCATTGCGTGATGCTCGGTCTTGGTCCAGATCACTTCGCCGCCGTGCGTGCGGATGAGGTCGGCCACGCCGGCAGGACTGGTGACTGGAATTGCAATCCGCTTCAGGCCAAGTTGCTCGAGCGCGAGCTGCACGTAGATCAGCTGAGTCAGCTCGGCACCGAGCGGACGGCCCGCATCGTCGACCAGATACACGACTTCGCCACCCGGATCGATCCACAACCCAATGTCCGCATTGATGGAGCGAACGATGCCGCCGAGGCGCGACAGTCCCTCGCCGAACTCATCTTCGCTGCGCGACAATCGGCCGGGCGCGGCGTACGCATCCAGACTCACGGTTTCCGCGCGCAGGCCGCCGAGCAGGCGCGGAAAAACTTCAATGGTCGTTCCGTACGCATAATCGACCACGAGCGTGAACTCGCGGCTCGAGATCAGGTCGGCCACGATCTCCGACATGAAATGTTCGGTGTAACCTTCCACGATCCGCGTCGGGAAGTTGAGATCGCCCGTGCCATCGGGACCGGCGCGGGGAAAATCCTCGCGGCCGAACAGCCGTTCGATCGATTGCGTCTTGCCAGGCGGCAAATCACGGCCGTCCGCATCGAAGAACAGAATGTCGACGACTTTCGGATCGAACGGCGAGCGCCGCACATGAATGCCGCCCGCCTCGCGGCCATGATGGACGGCGTGCCGCACGACCGGAATCGGCATCACGCGCAGATCTTCCGCATTCACACCCGATGACATGAAGCCGGTCATCAGCGCGCGATTGATCATGCGCGAAGCGCGATCCGAGTCGCGCGACGTCGCCACGAAAGATCCGGGTCCAAGCATTGCGCCATACGCGCCGGCCAGGCGCACCGCGATCTCCGGCGTCAGCTCGAAGTTGGGAACGCCGCTGACGCGTGCGCCACTGAACAGGCTGCGCTCCCATGCTTCTCCCCAGATCAGCGAGTGCGTGAGCGCGGCTCGTTCTTCGACGACTTTTTCGGGCCAGACTTTCACGTTCGGGCCAACCACAGCGAAATCGCCGACTTCGGAGCGATCGGAGAGAATGCAGTTCTCGCGAATCAGCGCACCCTTGCCGACGCGCACTCCACTCGCGCATACGCCTTCGCTCATACGCGCCTCACCGCCCGCGCGACAGTCTTCCCACATCACGACGTGGCTGAAGCTGGCCCCGTCGCCAATGTCTGCGTCCGCGCCGACGACCACGTTGTCGAGCGTCGCGCCCGTGCCGATGCGCACGTCGGCACCGAGAATGACCATGCCGTTGAGCTTTACATCGGCTCCGAGTACGACGCCGTCTTCGCGCCAGAGCGCGGCGCCGCCGATCTGCTGGTGGCTGCCCGCCAGTGTGAGTTTCACATCGCCGGCAAGTACGTCTTCGTGCGCCCTGCGGTACTCGTCCAGGTTGCCAATGTCGCGCCAATAGCCGTGCGCAACGTGACCGTACAGCCCGGCCTTGTCGCGCAACATCTTGGGGAACAGGTCCTTCGAGAAATCGAAATTGGTTCGGAACGGAACCCGCTCCAGCGCGGACGACTCGAGGATGTAGATCCCGGTGTTGATCGTATCACTGAAGACCTCGCCCCAGGTCGGCTTCTCCAGGAAGCGCACGATTCTGCCGCTTGCGCGGTCGATGATCACGATTCCGAAGGCAAGTGGGTTATCGACCGAAGTCAACGCGATCGTGGCCTCGGCGCTGCGCTGCTCGTGTTCGCGCACGGCCGCTGACAGGTCGAAGTCCGTCAACACATCACCACTGATCACGATAACGCGCTCATCGCCGATCAGATCGTGCGCATTGCGCACGGCACCGGCGGTCCCGTAATCCGCATCCGCCGTGACGTATTGCATGCGCACGCCGAAGTCGGCACCATCGCCGAAATGCGATGTGATGTGATCGGGCTGGAAGTAAAGGATCGAGATGAGGTCGGTTACGCCGTGATTGCGCAACAGATCGACGATGTGCTCCATAATGGGCCGGTTCGCAACCGGCACCATTGGCTTCGGGCGATTTATGGTCAGCGGCTTGAGCCGGGTGCCGAACCCGCCGGCCATGATGACGCCTTTCATGTTCGCAACGTATTCAACAGAGTGCCTTCCGCAAGCGGGTTGACCCGTTGCTTTGCAAATGGCATTCTCAACGGTCCCTCAGTGCTGGAACTACCGGAAAAACAGACTTGGAAAAGGTTCATACGAAGGAAGCGGCCGAAGCGCTCCTGAGAGAGCTGCCGTCCGTGCTCGGCGCATTCGTGCGCGAAGATGTGAACGGACATCCGCGCGAAATACATCTGTTGGTGGCGCCCGGCCCGAACGTCAAGCTACTCGCGCAGGATGTGCGTGACCTGCTCGAAGAGCGGCTGGGCGTGCCGATCGATCATCGCATCATCAGCATAGCGCAGCTCGCTGAAGATGTCGTCGACGTCGGCCAGGAAGCGAGCCTGGAAAATCTGACGGAGGCAAATCCGCCGGAGCGGCGGGTTCGCTTCATCAACGTGGCGTCGGAAGTCCGTGATCAGCGGGTTCGCGTGCGCGCGCAGATCGAGACGGACGAGCAGCTGCATGAGGCCGACGTCACCGAGCTCGATGTCGGCAACGGCCGCATCCGTGCGGCCGCCAGCGCCACGCTGCGCGCCGCGGGCAGCGCGCTGGGCGAGGGCGTCCAGCTCGAGCTCGAGGCAGTCTCGTCGATCAAGGCGTTTGATCGCGAGTATGTGCTGGTCTCGGTCCTGGCAGGCGCGAACGTATTCGGACGGTCGGTGCTGCATTTGTGCGGCGCGCAGCCGGTCGAACAGGATGTCGAGACGGCTGCGGCGCTTGCCACGCTCAAGGCAATCAATCGGGTAATGGGAAAGTTGCTGACATAATGTACCGTGTGCGTCAGGACGATCTGCCATTCAGGGGCAGCTCTCACCACTTCGTCGGTGACAAAAACGGCGATGTCAATATTTCCGTCTTTTTGTTCAACGGTCTGCCCGGAAGTGGTCCCGGTCCGCACCGTCATCCGTACGATGAAGTCCAGTTCATCAGGGAAGGCCGCGGTCTCTGGGTCGTCAATGGCGAGGAGTTCGAAGCCGCAGCGGGCGACATCCTCGTCATCAAAGCCGGCGAGATTCACAGCTTCCGCTGCATTGGCGACACGCCGCTCGTGCAGGTCGATGTGCATTTGAGTCCGCGGTTCGTTCAGGAGAATCTGCCGGATGACGCCGCACGATAGCTCCACGCCGAGACTACACGAAGCGGTCCCGGTCTTTCTGGTCAACGACATTGCATCGACAATGCAATGGTACTCGACCAAGCTGGGGTTTGACGGGGGGCACTACCTGCAACACCACCCTATGCCTTCTGCATCCTGAGAAAGGATGACGTAACAATTTTTTTGCAGCAGCTCGACGGTTATCGAAAGCCAGATCTCTATGACGAACGGGAAGGCGGCGTCTGGAGTGCGTACTTACAGATGCATGGTGTGCGCGAGCTGTTTCAGGAGCTTTCACAGCTCAATGACGTGACGATTCTCGAGCTGATTCGTCATCAGCCATACGGGCAAACCGAGTTTGTGATCGGGGATCCGAACGGATATACGCTGGTTTTCGCTGAGGGTGCCGAACATTTACAGCCGAACGCCGACGCGGAGCCGGCGCTTTGAGCCGCATCGTACCTACGGAGTAAACGGTGATTGTTGAAAACGTCGGAGCCATTCGCTACCATCGTGATCTTGACGCACGAGCGATCCCCGGGCACTTTCGCGCCTATGAGATATATCGACTCGGGGTCGCGGGAACCTTCTGACGCGCTCGGCACGTGGCTCGCGCAGATACTGGCCGAAGATGCCATCACAGAGGTCCGTTGGCAGGCGGGATTCTACACTTTAGACGGCCTCGGATTATTCGTCCCGACATTGAACCGACTTCGCGCACAAAATGGTCGAGTGATAGCGGTCGTCGGATCGAACAACGGCGACACCTTGCGCGTCGATATCGAGCGGCTATTCGGTATTTTGGGGCTTCCCCGTGATGAAACCTTCCTCGGTGTAATCAGTTATACAGGAGGCTTTTTTCATCCCAAGGCTTACCATTTTACGCGACGGGATGGCAGTCAGGCTGCATACGTCGGTTCGGCGAACCTTACGGCCGCTGGTATTGGTTCATTGCATATAGAAGCCGGAGTGGTATTTGACGCCAGAGAAGGCGACAGTCGCGAATTGCTCACGTCAATTCAGGCGGGTATCGACTACTGGACTGCAGATGCCCGACAAGGCGTTACACCCATCCGCGACATGGGGACAATAGCACAGCTCGCTGCTCAAGGTATTCTCAGTGAAGCGCCGACGGCTCGCGCCATGAACCAGCGTCGAGGTGGCAACGAAAACCTCGGAAGGCCGCGCCTCACTCCCCTAATCACGCTTCCAGCTTTCGAGGACACGCCGATTTTACCCCGTACGGCGCAAGTTGTTATCCAGCAGACCGAATCGGCCGAACAGGTCAATGTCAGTGAATCCCAAGTTGAGTGGGAGCCTGTCTGGCGCTCAAATGCTCTTTCGGAACGTGACCTAAGTATTCCTTCAGGCACGACGACGAATCCGACGGGATCGATCGGGCTTAGGAAGGGCGATTGGGACCAGAGCATTGATCATCGACACTACTTCCGCGATGATGTGTTCGGTGCGTTGCCCTGGAGCCCTGACCCGCGAAGAGCAAATCGCGAGATTACATCAGCGATCTTTGAACTCTGGATAAACGGCAGTTTTGTCGCGGAGACGGCGCTTACAATTAGTCATAACACAGACACGTCTAGCACAACATACAAGCAATTCAACGAAATGACGCACCTGCGCTGGGGTGAGGCGAAGGAACTGATCGCGGACAAGCGCTTGCTAGGCGCAGTGCTCACATTATACCGTGAT
>JBQTID010000167.1:0-1626 GCA_052389275.1 Gemmatimonadota bacterium
CCGACGCCGGGCGCGTCTGGTTCGACGGTGAAAGCGATGGCGGGTGGCACACCGCCTTCGGCGGCGGTTTCTGGCTGTCCGCGCTCGGTCAGTCGTTCAGTTTCGCTTATGCGCGGGGCGAGGAGCAGCGGTTCTACGTGCAGAGCGGCGTTTCCTTCTGATGTAGCGCAATCGTCGCGCAGCTCGAGCGCCGCGGCCACTTTGCTCCATGAAAAAGCACCGACGGCGCGATCGGCATGGACGGCGTAAAGCGCGCCTGCCGCCATCGAGCCCACTGCGTCTTGCATCAAAGCCAGCCCGTCCGTGTTCCGTACGATCCTTCCGGTGAAAGCACCCACCAAATTGTAGGTGCGGCGGTGAAAAACCAGCAGGCGATTTTGCCTGATGTGCTGATCCGCGACAATCCAGTATCCGTCATCCGCGCCGCAGGCATAGAGGACGATTCCCTCTGGCTCGTGGTGAAGCACGTCACCCCAGAGCACCCGTCCGCTAAAAGACCCATTCACTCCGTAGACTTTGACGTCTCTCGCCATTTCATCGGCGACGAGGAGAACGCGGGCATCGGGATCGACGGCCATTGACTCGACTTTCTGTAGGCGGCCGGCGCCTGTTGTGTCGCCGAAAGCTCCGAGATATGTGACGCCCAACTTCGCGTCGCTGGTCGCGAGGCGGTAACGCTTTACCGGCTCCGTCAGAACATCCGTAATGAAGACATCCATTTCTGCCGCGTCTCGTTGCAGTATCGCGATGCCATACGGCCTGTGCAGCGTTGTCTGACCGAAGCTCGCCACGAATTCGAAACGCGGCAGACGCAGCACCTGCACCCGGGCATTGTCGCGCTCCACTACGAAGAGGAGATCGCCGACAACCGCCAGCCCATTCGGCCGGCGAAACTCCACGGGACCGCTGCCGTGTTGCCCTACGGTACGGATGAACGCGCCGGACGCCGCATCATGAATGTGGAGGCGATGACTCGATTTGGCCGTGGTGACAAGCCATGTTGCGCCGGAGCTGCTGCGCCACAGCGCGGGCGAATCCAGATTGGAGCCGCGTTCAATGCGCGTGACAAACGCCTCGTCGACGATCGCGGTAGCTGCGTGGCTTTGCGACGTCTCGTCTGCCGAGCACGCGGCCAGGAGAACCGCCGCAAGCACGACAGCAGTGTGGCAAGTGCAGGTCATGACTCGATCGTGTAGGAAACGAGCACCTTGTCGATGCGGGCACCGTCCATGTCCACGACCTCGAAACGCAAGCCATCCAGCTCGATCGCGTCGGCTGGGCCGATTTCTCCTTCGAGACGGTCCGTGATCAGGTCAGCAACGGTGTCATCGGTGACGCCGGACAGGCTACGCCGCTGTGGTTCAGGAAGAGCATGATGGAGCTCCGTGATCGGAATCGAGGCGTCGATCAGCCACGACCCGTCCTTGCGCCGGACAATGGCGCGATCTCCAAGCTCACGCACATCGGGCAAATCACCCACCACACGCTCCAGCAAGTCGGTCACGGTCACGATCCCTTGCACGCGCCGAGCAGCATCGCGAACGATGGCCATGTGCACGCCTGAAGCCTGAAATACGTGGAGCAGTCTGAGCGCGGGGAATTCCGGCTCCACCCAGTGCGGATCGC
>JBQTID010000168.1:0-11670 GCA_052389275.1 Gemmatimonadota bacterium
ATCGATCAGTATGCGTTCGGGATCCAGCACCGCCCATTCCGGTTTCGCCGTCGTTTCGACGAACGCGTTGTAAACGCGATCGTGCGTATCAATGCGAATCACCTCATCCCCAACCTTCAGATCGACCGGCATCCAAATGGCTCCGCTGCGCGTGATCTCGACACGTGTGCGCCAGCGCCTGCCGACCTGGCGGGTCTCTACGTTGGTCACTGCGTAGTCCAGCGTGTTGGTAGTGTGTATCCACTGTGCGAAAAACCAGTCCAGGTCCGTGCCGGCCACGGTTTCCATGGCGGTCCTGAAATCATTCTCGTCGACGTGTTGAAACTTGTTCCTTTCGTGATACAGCCTCAGGCCGCGCCGGAACACCGCGTCACCGATCAGCCAGCGCAGCATGTTGAAAACGATCGACGGCTTTATGTACGTCATTTGCTGATACGTGTTGAAATCCCGGAACTGCGCGGCCGGCAGCGCGATCGGCTGGCTGATGCCGGCTGAATCCATTAGCGCGATCGCGGCGACATTGAATCTAGGCCGCGCACCTTTCGATTGCGCGTACAAATCGCCGAGAAACTGCGCGAGCCCCTCGTCCAGCCAACCTTCCCGGAACTCGTTGTTCGCGAGAATCGCGTGCGCCCACTGGTGCGCGGTCTCGTGATTGATCGCGGGCGTTACGTCATGCGTCGTGAACATCGGGAACTCGGTGGCTCCGCGATCGATGCGGCGCGCGGCGGTGAGCTGTGGATACGCATATGGACCGAGCACCGAATCGAAGAACGCGACCGACTGCTTCAGCTCGCGCAGTGCGTTCGCCCACGCTGTGTCGGTGGGCAGTACGAGTAGGTGCAGCGCGACGTCGCCAATGCGATCACCTTGGTAGACGTAGGCCGGGTCCGTGCTCCAGGCAAAGTGGTGTACGTTGTGCGCGCGCCATCTGATGTGTTTGCGGCCAGTCCCCGGAGCACTGAGCAATCCGAGCGGTTTTTCCGGCGTAGGCTGATACGCATCGCGTTGCAGGACTGGCGGCTTGGCGGGCGTACGGTTCACGCGCGTCCAACCAGGATCGCCGCTCACGGGCACACCGGTCGCCGCGACGATCTGATCGGCGGCGATATCGAGCGTGACGTCGTAGCTCGCGAATTCACCAAAGAACTCGCCCTGGCGCACCAGGCGGTTCACCTGCCAGCCGGCGGTGTCGTAGACGGCGATGCGCGGATACCAGTGCGCCCAGTCGTAATGACGGCCGAGCCTGCCTTGCCGCCGCGTCTGCTTTTCCGAGAGCCGCGATTCCCACTCCATATCGACCACGAGCGAGCCGTTCGGTGCCAGCCGCGCCGGTAGCGGCACCGCCATCACGGTCGAGTCGGGCGCGTACGGAAAAACGGGTGTGACGGGCCGGCCATCGATGCGAATCGATCGCATGCGGTCGAACGCGTGCTCGGTCGGGCCGAGATCCTGGAAACCGCGGCTCTGAAACTGAAGCTCTCGCGTAGCCCATGCGCTGTTCGGCCGGAACGCGTTGAGGTGCAGATGGAAATAGAGGGTGTCGAGTGTGTCGGGCGAGCGGTTCGTGTAGCGCATTTGCGCGCGGCCGGTCAGCACGTTGGTCGCTTCGTCCAGCCGCGCTTCGATCCGGTAGTCGACGCCCTGATGGAATTCCTGCGCCGGCGCAACCAGCAGCGCGAGGATAACTACGGACCTGTGTCCCATGTTCAATGCTGACCCATATGAATAGCGGCTTCCATGGTTGCGTACCGTTGCTCGGCCTGCGTCTCCGGTCTGACCAGCGACACGACGGCACCTGCGAGGAACGACAGTGGCATGGTAATCAATGCTGGATTCTTGAGGGGAAACCATGCGCTTTCCTCTTTGAGCAGGTCGATCTGGACGGTAGGCGAAAGGTAGATCAGCAACAGCGTCGCCGCGGTACCGATTACCATACTGGTGACGGCGCCGGCCGTCGTGTAGCGCCGCCAGAAGATAGTGAGCAGAAGCGCCGGGAAATTCGCGCTCGCCGCAATCGCGAAGGCAAGTGAGACCATGAATGCGACATTCTGGCCTTTGAACGTGATGCCGAGCACGATCGCAATGCCGGCAAGCAGAATGGTCGCTGCGCGCGCCACCCTCATCTGCTCGCTCTCGGGCGCCTCGCCGTTGCGCACGACATTCACCCACAGATCGTGGGACAGTGCGGCGGCTCCTGACAGAGTCAATCCCGCTACCACTGCGAGAATCGTCGCGAAGGCCACTGCCGCTATGAAGCCGAGCAGTGGCGTGCCGCCCAGCGATTCCGCGAGCAAGGGCGCCGCCATATTGCCGCCCTTGTCGATGCTGGTGATCACATCCGGACCCACGATCACCATGGCACCAAAGCCCAGAATGAAAGTCAGGAGATAGAAGAAGCCGATCAGCCCTGTCGCATAAAAGACGGACGTGCGGGCGGCGCGCGCGTCCGGCACGGTGTAGAAGCGCATCAGTATGTGCGGCAGGCCGGCCGTCCCGAACATGAGCGCCATGCCGAGCGAGATCGCATCGAGTGGCTTTGAGATGAGCTTGCCGGGCGCAAGCACACCGCTGCCATACCGTGCGGCGGCCTCTGCAAACAGCGCGGCCGGGTTCATGCCGAAGCGAGCGAGCACGAGCACCGCCAACAGCAATGCACCACCCATTAGCAAGATCGCCTTCACTATTTGTACCCAGGTCGTAGCGATCATGCCGCCGAAGAGCACGTAGGCGAGCATTGCCGCGCCGACGATCAGCACAGCGGCTTCGTAGCTCATGCCGAACATGAGCCTGATCAACGTGCCGGCACCCACCATTTGAGCAATCAGATACAACAGCACGGTCGCGAGCGTGCCGGTGGCCGCTGCGATGCGCACGGGTTTCTGCTTCATGCGCGTTGCCAGCACATCCGAAAACGTGTAACGCCCAACGTTGCGCAGCGGCTCGGCGATCAGGAAGAGGACCACCGGCCAGCCGACCAGCCACCCGGTCGAGTAAATGAGACCGTCGAACCCGGTAGTCGCGACCAGTCCCGCGATGCCGAGGAAAGACGCGGCGCTCATATAGTCACCCGCGAGTGCAAAGCCGTTCTGCACTGGGCTGATCGAGCGCCCGGCGGCGTAGAAATGTTCGGTGGTCTTGGTGCGGCGCGCCGCCCAGTAAGTGATGCCGAGCGTGGCCGCGATGAAAATGAAGAAAAACGCCATCGACACGGCGTTCGGCTGACCTAGTGCGGTATTCATTGCGCGCCGCGCCGGTATTCAGCCTGTGCCGGATCGTAATGCTTGTTCGCCCAGTACACGTAGACAAAGGTAAGCAGCCACGAGATTACGATGACGAGCGCGCCCAGCAGGATGCCCCAGCTGAGCCCCGGCATTACCAGCCGCGCAAGGAATTGCTTGCCGAATGCGACCAGCGAGACGAAACCGAAATAGAGGACGATCATCGCGGCAGTAAGGATTGCGGAAATGCGAAAGCGTCGATCGGCCAGGCTACGCAGTCTCGTGTCTTGGTCCAAGCCATCTCCATTCGTGACGGGTGAGCGCGCACGATACACCGCGGTTGCGAGTTGTGCAAACCATTCCTGACCGCAATGTTAATGCATGCTCGTACCGAAGCTGGTGACGACGCTCAAGGATTACAGCCGCCGGCAGCTATCTCCGCGTTGGGAAGATCCGAGCTGCTGGATGAGATTGGCGAGGAGAACATCTTCGGCAACATCGAGAACGCGCTGGTGCGGCACGCTATTACCTGACACCAGCATCGTAGCAGGAGAAGAGGCTGCGGGCGCGGTCGCGGGCGCCGGCGCGACCGCGCCCGCAGCCGCTTCCTCTTATACTAACACCTCATCCCGCTCCGCCAGCTCCTGTAACGATTCCAGCCGCTCCGCCTCCGGATCGGACAGCACGGCAGTCTCGATGATGCGCGCCAGCTCCCGCGCGTTCATCAATCGCGGAATGAAGACGAACGCAGCGCCCTCGTCGTACAGCTCTTTTACCTGGTCGAGACGGTCCGAGCACATGATGATGCGTGCCTCCGGCGCTATCGCCTTGATCTGTCGCAGCAAGCGCAAGTTCGTCGTGCCCTTCAAAATGTTGTCCGGCAGCGAACAGACGATGGCTTCGGCGTCGTGGATGTCGGCGTGATGCAGCGTATCGAAATGGCTGATGTCGCCGTACATCACGGGAATGCCGCGCCGATCCAGCTCGCGCGTGGTTTCCGGGTTGAAGTCGACGACGCCGACGCGGTGCGACAGCGAGTGATTGAGCTTCAGCAGCTCATACAGCGCCGAGCTTGCCTCGCGAAAGAAGCCCATGAACAAGATGTCGCGGTGCGGCACTGCCTCGGAGCCGTGCGTCTTCTCATCATCGAGATCGCGCAGCCCGAGCCGTTTCAGGAACGGACGTACCGCGTTGAAGATCTCGTAGTTGTAGAGCAGCCCGTACGTCGATATCACGGACGTGATCACCAGCGTTAGCACGACCACGCTCATGACGTGTGTATTGATATGGCCAAGCTGAAGCCCCAGCGTGCAGATGACCAGCGAGAACTCGCTTATCTGCGACAGATTGATCGCCGGAATGACGCTCACGCGGTTGCCGTAGCGCAGGCTGTACAGCACCGGTGAAATCGATAGCAGGCGCGAGATGGCGATGAAAACGCCGACCACCAGCGCAAGCGCGATAAGCTCCGGCGTCGGCCGGGGAATTTGCGTGCCGAGTGTTACGAAGAAGAGTGTAATGAAGAAATCCCGCAGGCTGATGACCTTCGCAATGACATCGAGGTTGTAGGGGAACGTCGAGAGTGAGATACCAGCCACCAGCGCGCCCATTTCTTTCGACAGCCCCAGCTGCGCCGAGATCAGCACGATCAGAAAGCACCACCCGAGTGCGCCAGTGACCAGCAGCTCCGGGACCTGCGCCATAGCATGGAAGACGCGCGGCAGGATGTAGCGGCTGACCAGCAGTGCGAATGCGACTACGGCGATGACTTTTGCCATCGATGTCAGCACGATCACGACTTGCGGATCCTGCAGATTCGGTTGAATCGCCAGAAACAGAATCGCCCACAGGTCCTGAAACACCAGCACGCCGAGCGTGATCTGTCCGGGCAGTGTATCCAGCTCGTCTTTGTCGTAGAGGATCTTGACCACGATCATCGTGCTGGACAGCGCTGCGGCCACGGCCATGTACAGACCATCGAACTTGCCGGCTTCGTTCACGAAGCCGAGCGACGGCATGATCAGCAAGCCGAGCACGACGCAGATGACGAATTGCAACGTGCCGGTCAGCGCAACGGCTTGTCCGCTGCGCCGGATCTTCTTCAGGTCGATTTCCAGACCGATCATGAAGAGCAGCAGAATCAGCCCGAGATGCGCGATCGGCTCGACCGTATGCGCGTCGATCCAGCCGAGGCCTTCCGTCTCACCCACCACGACGCCGGCGAGGATGTAGCCGAGGATCAGCGGTTGATGAACCAGCCGCATGACGAAGCCGAAGAGCGTCGCCGCGACGATGGCAATCGCGATCTGCGTCAGAACGTCAAGATGCATTGGATTCAAACGTTCAAAAAAAGGTCGGCTAAGCTGACATTCCCACCCCGCGTTCCACAAGGAGCTTCATGATCCCACGGCTACAAACTCTTGGCTGTGCCCAGTCGTTCTCGGTCCTGTTCGCCGCCAGTGCTCGGCCTCGGCATCCGTCGTGTGAATTACTGGCTCGATCAGTACAGTCACGTCACGGAACGACCGCCAGCAGGATGAAGGCTGGACGGACGTCACACCTAGCTGGGGGCTGAGATTCGGCTTCAGCGATTTCGAGCGGCGCTATTTCGGGCATCGGCGCGGCGGCATGCTACAGTTTGGCGCACAGGCGGACATGGTAACGGCGCCGCCAGGTGGCGACGTCGACATTATGGCCGCGCCGTCCAGCCCACTCAACATGGATGTCGTGCCGGTCTGGATACACCAGCTCGGCGTCTCGATTCCGATCGGCAAGCGTTGATCGGGGATTGTATGGTGGACGTGCAAAAAGCCGCTCGGGTCAGTCAGCCCGAGCGGCTTTGTTGGCTCAGCAGCATTCGCCGCAGAGAGGACAGCCGCCGTCACAGCACGGCAGGATCGTTAGAACCTTCATGTAGCCTCCTGTATTGGAATTGTAAGTGATCGACCTGCGAAAACAAGCTAAACCCGATACATTGGTATAGAGTCAAGCTGGGAGATGAGAGATTGAGTCTGACCATTGGAGCGCTCGCAAACACAACCGGAATCGGGATCCAGGCGATTCGCTTTTACGAACGCGAAGGCCTGATCGAGAAACCGCCACGCACACGTTCCGGCTACCGTCAGTACGACGCCGCGACGATCGACCGCCTTCATTTCATCCGTCGCGCGCAGGAGCTCGGCTTCACATTGAAGGAGATTCGGGAATTGGTGGAGCTCGAATCCGATACCGGCGCGGACTGCGCGGAGGTATGCGCTGCGGCGAACGCGAAGGTCGCGGCCGTACAGCGCAAGATCGATGACCTGACGCGGATGAAAGAAGAGCTAACTGCGCTGATCGAGTCGTGCAGCGGCAATGGTTCGGTGCGGAAATGCGCGATCATGCAGTGCCTACACACCGCCTGACAGCAGGTAATCCGCAAAGAAATCCGGCAGCTCGCTGGCCCGAATGCCATCGGCCGCACGCTGAACGTCGTACTCGCTCCGAACATGATCGATAGCGACGTCGCCACCGAAGGACACCAGTGTAAATCCGGCTCGCCAGTCCTTGTCCTTCGGCCGCCCCACCGATCCGGTATTCACGAAATGAATTCCTTCGACTATGCGCTGCCACGACAAGTGCGTGTGACCGAATGCAATGACATCTCCGCTCTTCGCGCCCGCCGCCGTCGCCATCTTCAGGCAGAACGCATCGTCGCGATCCTGCGTCCAGTACAGAGTGTTGAGCGTCGGCGTGCCGTGCACGAGCATCAAACGAGGCCCGCTCGCGTGGCCACCGGCCGGTTTCACATCCATGCGGAATGGCAGCGCCGCGAGATAAGCCTTGGTGTCGGCTGTGACGTGCGCGCGCGTCCATTCGTAGCTGATGTGTGATAGCTCCTGCTCCGGATCCTCGTACTTGCAGCCGCAGTGCGCGTAGTCAGTACCGACCGTCGAATCGTAATTTCCTGCTACTCCGGCGATATTACGTGCCCTGATCAGCGCCACCACTTCATTCGGCCACGGCGCGTAGCCAACCAGATCGCCGAGCTGAAACACGGCGTCTGCGTCTTGAACCGCGTCGTGCGCCAACACCGCCTCGAGCGCAGGCAGATTCGAGTGGATGTCGCTGATCAGGGCGATCTTCATGTTCAGGAACAGCAATCCGGTCCGCAGCAGCTCGGTTCGATGTCGATGGACTCGAAACTGTTCGCCTCCAGCAGATCGCGAAACTCACTTTCTTCGAGCGCGCCGGCCACGCAGCCAACCCACAGCTCCATGCTACGACGCACTTCCGCAGGCACTTCGCCGCGCACCACGACATCGGACACCGCGAAGCGACCACCCGGCTTCAGAACGCGAAACGCTTCCTTCAATACTTGCCGTTTATCGGCCGACAGATTGATCACGCAGTTCGAGATGATGACATCAACGCTGTTGTCCGGCAGCGGGATGTGCTCGATCTCGCCCTTGAGGAACTGGACATTCTGCGCACCTGCCGCTGCCGCATTGCGGCGCGCCAGGTCGAGCATTTCTTCCGTCATGTCGAGGCCGTATGCCTTGCCCGTCGATCACAGCCGCAGGATGATCCCGTCCCGCAACAGCCGCCCTTTTCCCCGGTGCCCAGCACCTTGAGCGCCGCTTCGCCGTACTTCTCCCGCACGACCGCCTTGACGTCCGTACTCATGGCATCTAATCCTGTCAAGAATTGTTGATATTGTGGACGAATGTGCCGAGCATCTCGAGCGCGCCGGGCACGAGCGAATAATGAACCCAGCGGCCGTCACGCCGGTCCTGCACCAGGCCGGCATCCTTCAATGTCTTCAAATGGTACGAAAGCCGCGACTGTGCGGCGTCCAGCAGGTCCTGGAGATCGCAAACGCAGCGCTCGCCGCCCGCGAGCCGACGCACGATCTCGATGCGAGTTTCATCGGACAGCGCGTGAAACAGTGTCACTAGCTTCTTGCTATTCGCTTTGGTCAGGTGCATGATTGGAACATATCAAGCGTTTTTGATAAGTCAAGGGTGGAGGTTGGCAGCATGAAAATTCGTTTTGCAGAGGCGTCTGATTACGAGACGATCGAACGGCTGCTGGTGACGAATGGCCTGCCCGTGCACGGCGTGCGCGAGGCGTTAGGGAGTTTTCTGGTGGCAGAAGACGGCGATGATATTGTCGGCGTCGCCGGTATCGACCGGCACGGGGCGTACGCGCTGCTGCGTTCGGTTGCGGTGGACGAGAAATGGCGCAGCCACGGCGTCGCGCGCAGGCTGGTGGAACGGCTGGTCGAAGCTGAAAGGGCGCGTGAGACTGCGGCTGTGTATCTGCTGACGACTACAGCGGAGCGGTATTTCCCGACCTTTGGATTTCAGACGACGACGCGCGACCTGGTGCCCGATCCGATTCGCGCTACTGGTGAGTTTCAATACGCATGTCCGGCATCGGCTACCGTGATGACGCTCGCGCTGCGCTAGAGTGCGTTTCGTCAGTCGCGCATAATGAGAACGCGTGCCGGCGTGTTCGCGCTATTGCGTGACCCATCGCCGAGCTGGCCGTAACAGTTGCAGTACGCTGTACCCGCGCTGTCGGGCGCGCACGTGAAAGACTGACCCGTGTGCGGTGCGACACGCCTTCGCTCTTTATGCCAAGCTGGCCGACGTCGAATTCCCGCACTGCACCGACAGCCGATCTTTGCGACGGCGTCGCGCGGAAATCGGCGACGTACCCCGACCAGCAATACAGCAATCCCGTGCGATTGCGCGCGCGCGGGTACGACAGTGGAAACGCGCGATGCGACGCCGAGCTGCGATTGAGAATGCGGATTGAACCTTCGCGGCGCGCGTACGCGTAGGTGATGCGCGCGGGACGCTCCGGCGACTGCGATGAAGCGTCTCATGACTACCTCGCAAAGCTGCCACCGTCACTGCTGTTGTTCAACCCTTTCTGTTGGAGTCGCAGTCCTCTGCCGGGCTTCGCGCCGGTTGGCTTTCCGTCGCGGAGGACGGCGATGCCGTTCACCACGACGTGCTGTATGCCGACCGAAGTTTGCACCGGCTGCTCGAAGGTTGCGCGGTCGCAGACACGCTCGGCGTCGAAAATTGTCAGGTCCGCGAACATGCCCGTCTTGATCACACCGCGATCGCTCAGGCCGATACGCGCCGCCGGCAGCGCGGTGAATTTGCGAATCGCATCCGTGAGCGTGATCACGGCGCGCTCGCGTACGTATCTGCACAGGATGCGCGGGAAAGAGCCGTATGCGCGCGGATGTGGATGACTCCTGACAATGGTATCGCGCGAGCTGGCATCAATGCCGACGCTCACCCACGGCTGTTTCAGTGCGTATTCGATATCATCTTCCGACATCGAGAAGTAGATCGCGGACACCGCGGCCGCGTCGGCGAGCAGCAGATCGAACAGGGCGTCGATCGGATGCTGAGCACGCTGCCTGGCGACGTCGCTCAGAAACATCCCGTTGTACGTGCGCAGTGAATCGGTGCGAAAGCCGGCTAGCAGAACGCCGGTCGGCCCGCCGGAGGATTCGCCAATCAGCTCGACGCGTTGTTCGGGGCCCATGATCTCGCGGCGCAAGCTGTCACGGATGAGCGGCGACGCGAGGCGCGCGAGCAGCGAATCGGTGCCGCCGGCGTGCGCCCAGTTGGGAATGATCGCGTCCAGGCTGGTGCCGGATGCGCGGTATGGATACTGATCGGCTGTGACGTCGACGCCGCGCATACGTGCTGCCTCGATCGTCGCAACGGCCTCGCGCAGCTTTCCCCAATTTGCCTTGCCTGACGCTTTCAGGTGATGGATCTGCACCCAGGTATTCGCGCTTTCACCGATGCGAATCGCTTCGTCGATCGCCTGGATCAGGCGCGCACCTTCCGAGCGCATGTGCGTTGCGTAGCCGCCACCGTAACGGGCGGCCACGGCCGCCAGCTGCGCGATTTCCTGCGTCGGTGCGTACGATGCAGGCGCGTAGATCAGGCCGGTCGACAAGCCCATTGCGCCCTGCTGCATGGCGTGTTCGACCAGTGCTTCCATCTGCGCCATCTCTTCGGCGCTGGCCGCGCGGTTCGCGTCACCCATGACGTAGCGCCGCACCGATCCGACCGTGACGAAGGTGCCGAGATTGATGGCAGTGCCCTGGCGCTCGAGGCGCGCGAAATAGCCGGCCAGATCGCGCCAGGTTACGCTGTCTTCACGCGCGAACCCCAACTCCTTCAGCGTGCGCTCGTTGACCGGCACCACACTGTTGACCTCACCGGTGATTTCGCTGGTGATGCCTTGTGTGATCTTCGATAGCGCGCGGCCATCCGTCAGCAGCGAGTACTCGGAGTGCCCGAGCATGTCGATCCAGCCGGGAGAGATGACGAGGCCAGTCGCATCGATCGTGTCGCGCGCGCGTGCCTGCGTCAGCCGGCCGACGGCCGCGATGCGATCACCGCGCACCGCGACGTCGCCGCGAAACCATGGCGAACCGGTGCCATCAATGATGAAGCCGTTCGTGATGAGCAGGTCGTAGGGTGCGTCAGGCGTGGCTTGCTGTGGCGTCCTCGGCGCGCAGCTGGCTGCCAGAACACAGCAGATGAAGAATCGATGTTTCATACCGGCAAATGTGGTCCGGCAGGCCGGATGCGAAAGGACCTCGCGTGAGCGACGTCTTTTTGTGGAGTGGGCGCTGAGGGATTCGAACCCCCGACCCCCTGCTTGTAAGGCAGGTGCTCTGAACCGGCTGAGCTAAGCGCCCCGAATTTGTCAAAGATGTTCTAAAATCTAACTGATTCCGACGCTGTTTTGAATCCCTGCGACTTTAACTACGCCCGCCGTTTGCGAGGTCTGCCACCTTTCGCGCCATTTGCGCGCGCCGCGGCCGCTTTCGCTTTCGAGGTGCTTCTGCCGCCCATTCGTCCGGATTCGCGGGTGGAGAACCTCGGTCCAAGCAAATCACTGATCAGACCTGGCACGGACACATCGACATCGAGGTTGGGCCAGCGAATTGCTTCGCCTGACAATTCAACGCGTTCGAGCTGATCGCGCGTTGCACGCTTTAATTCAGGTATTTCGCCGCGCGGTACAAGCATGGTCATACCACTGCGGAGCCCGATCACGACCATCCTTGACCGATGATCGTAACGCACATCGATCGGCCACCATGGCTCCCGCTGGGATTTGCGGCCGGCAGCTCGGGCTGCTGGGATCTGGGCGAGGATCTCATCGCGAGTCAGCTTCTTAACCATGGAATCTGTTCCAGCCTTCCCACATGAGCTCGGATTTCTCCTGAATGATCTCCAGTGCTCCAAGCACATCACGCGCTTTCATTCCACCGACAATTCGGCTCACATAAGCCGGTTGATTCGGAGTAGGCAGCTGTATCTTTGCATACCCACGGCCGATCCAGGCGTGTACATGAGGCGGTGCGTGGTCATTGGGATACACGCGGAAGCTGATACCAGCCTCACGGTGAATCGTCGCC
>JBQTID010000169.1:0-18718 GCA_052389275.1 Gemmatimonadota bacterium
GCACGCTCAGCCGGCTGGTCGTCAGCGAGTCGAATCGCGTCAGCCGCCTGCTGTCCGAATTCATGGAATTCAGTCGCGTCGAGCTGAGAAAGCGCAGCCCGGTGGATTTCACGCGCGTGACCAGCGACGCAATCGGACTGGTCGCGCAACACCCGGACGCGCAGGGCGGTGCGCGCATCGAGTATAAGCCGCCATCGCTTGCGCTCTTCGTAAATGGTGACCCGGATCTGCTGCACCGTGCGGTTTTCAACCTGGTATTGAACGCGGTGCAACATGCCGGCCCCAACGGTAGCGTGCAGGTCGAGCTGGCGGGCACTTCCAAATCGAACGTGCCGGGTAGTGTCGAGCTGAGCTCGCCCGTGCGTCTGAGTGTGCGCGACTCCGGTCCCGGCATACCTGAAGAAGATATCCCGCGCGTCTTCGATCCGTTTTTCACGACTCGCCAGGGTGGCACGGGTCTCGGCCTCGCTCTAGTGCATCGCGCGGTCGAAGCGCATGACGGAACCATCCTGGTGGATGGCGGCTCGGGTGACGGTGCGGAGTTCACGGTTTACCTGCCGACGCAGGCTGAGCGAAGGAGTAGTTAATGCGTACCAAAATTCTGGTGGTCGACGACGAGCGCGCGATTCTCGATACGGTCGAGATTCTGTTGCGCGGCGAGGGATTCGAGGCGTCGGTCGCGCAGAGCGGCCGCGAGGCGCTGGATCGTTTCGACGAAGTCGAACCCGACATCGTGGTAACCGACATTCGCATGCCGGGCGTTACGGGGCTCGATCTGCTCGAGGCGGTACGGGAGCGCGACCCGGAGGTGCCGGTCATCCTGATGACTGCGCAGGCATCGCTCCAGTCCGCCGTGAAAGCGGTGAATCAAGGCGCGTTCTATTACCTGCAGAAACCATTCAGTAATGCCGAGCTGGTTGCATTGTGCCGGCGCGCCGCGCAGCTGCGCGAGTTATCGCGCGAAAACAAGACGCTGAAGCGCGAGATCCGCCGGCGCGACTCTTCGGAAGCGGTTCGCCCGATCGGCAAGAATCGCACGTTCATGGATGTGTTGAAGCTGGCGGAGATGGTCGCACCGACCGACTCCACGATTCTAATCACCGGCGAGAGCGGTACCGGCAAGGAGATCGTCGCGCGCTACATCCATCAGTTGTCGGAGCGCGAGAGCGGTCCATTCGTCTCGATCAACGCGGGCGCGCTGCCGGAAAACCTGCTGGAATCGGAGCTGTTCGGTCACGTGAAGGGGAGCTTCACCGGCGCCGTGCGCGACAAGGAAGGTCTGCTGGTGGCGGCGCGCAGCGGCACCTTCTTCATGGATGAGATCGGTGAAATGTCACCGGCGCTTCAGGTCAAGCTGTTGCGCGCATTACAGGAGCGCGAAGTCGTGCCGGTCGGCGCGACCGAGCCGGTCACGATCGATGTGCGTGTCATCGCGGCGACCAACCGCGATCTCGAGCACGAGATCAGGCGCGGCGCTTTCCGTAGCGATTTGTACTACCGCCTGAATGTCATCACGCTGCACCTGCCGCCGCTGCGCGAGCGGCGCGATGACGTGCAGCTGCTGGCCGAGTACTTCCTCCAGCGCATGCAGTTGGAGAACGGCGATGCACGTGGCCTGCGGCTCAGCGAGGATGCATTGCAGGCTTTCGAGCGTTACGACTGGCCGGGTAATGTGCGTGAGCTGGAGAATGCGCTGGAACGCGCGGCGATCCTCACGCACGATGGGCTCATCACGCTGGAGCTTCTGCCGGTCCGTGTCGTGGAGCCCGCGCCGGCGCCGCTCATTTCCGAACGGCCGCCCGCGAACCCAACGCTCGAGCTGATCGAGCGCGCGTACATCCTGTGGGTGCTTCAGGCCGAAGGCGGCAACAAGGCACGCGCGGCCGAAGTCCTCGGTATCGATCCTTCGACGTTGTACCGCAAACTCAACCGTTACGGGGTGCCTGACTGATGGAGAATGGATTGCGACTGAGTGTCGTGATGCCGGTATACAACGAGCGCGCGACGGTCGAAGCGTCGATCCGTCGGGTGCGCGGCATTCCCATCGCTGTCGAGATCATCTGTGTCGACGACGGTTCGACGGATGGCGGCCGCGCTGTGCTCCAGAAGCTCAAGCTCGAAGGCGTAATCGACACGCTGATCTTCCAGCCGGAAAACCGCGGCAAGGGCGCGGCGGTCCGCACCGGCATCCAGGCCGCGACCGGTGATGTAATCGTGATCCAGGACGCGGATCTCGAATACGATGCGGCCGAGCTGCCGCTGCTGATGGATCCCATTGTCAAGGGAAAAGCGGACGCGGTATTCGGCAGCCGGTTCCTCGGCGGCCCGCATCGCGTGCTCTACTTCTGGCACAGCGTCGGCAACCGATTCCTCACGCTCGTCTCCAACATGTTCACCGATCTCAACCTCACCGACATGGAGACCTGCTACAAGATGGTGCGTGCGGACTTGATGAAGAGCCTGCCGCTGAAAGCCGATCGCTTCGGCATCGAGCCCGAGCTGACGGCGCGGCTTGCCCAGGCGAACGCGCGAATTTACGAGCTGCCGATCTCGTACGCAGGACGCACCTACGCCGAAGGGAAGAAAATCAACTGGAAAGATGGCGTCGCGGCCTTCTGGCACATCGTACGGTCGAACGTGTTCGGCCCGCGCGCGCCTGAGTACCGCCGGGATTCATGATCGCGGATCTCGCCCGGCTGAAGCCCGCGTGGATTCTGGCCGCCATCGCAATCGTATCGACCAGCGCGACGATTCTCGCGATGCGGCGCACGTCCACCACGTTCGACGAGATCGTGCTGATCTCCGCCGGCGCGCGCGGTATCTCTACGGGCAAATTCGAGCTCGCGCCGGATCATCCGCCGGCCATGCAATACCTGTATGGTCTGCCTGTCTTTCTCAGCCAGCCGAATTATCCGTCGGAAGCCGGCTACGATACCCGCGCTATTGGCTACCGCTACCGGTACGCGCGTCAGTTCTTCTGGGACAGCGGCAATGATCCCGAGCGGGTCGCGCTGCTCGGCAGATTGCCGGCCGCACTGTGCGCGCTGCTGCTCGTGCTCGTGGTTTTCGCATTTACACGCCGCGCGGTGGGCACCGGCGCCGCATTGCTTGCGGCTACACTGGTCGCGTTTCTGCCCGACGTGCTCGCGCATGGCGGCGTGTCCTACAATGATGTGCCGCTGGCGCTCACCTATTTCCTCGCCGTTTGGGCAATCGACCGCGCGGTGCGCGCGCCGGGTTGGCGCACCGCGCTGGTAGCCGGCGGGGCCATCGGCCTCGCGTTAGGCATAAAGATCAGCGCAATCGCGCTGGGACCGGTCGCATGCGTGCTGCTCGCTCTCGAAGCCATCAGCAGGGGACGCGATGTCCGGTGGATCGTACGCGTCGTGCCGGCCGCAGTCGTGACCGTCGCGGCCGCGTACTTCACGCTCGTGCTCATCTACCGCGGCGACTTCGCGCTCGATCAGTTTCGCTATGCGCTCGACAAGACCTTTCGACATGTGAGCGGCGGCCACGGCGCGGCCGGTTTCCTGCTCGGCAAGTCCAGCCCGGAGGGCTTCTGGTATTTCTTCCCGCTCGCCTTCCTGTACAAGACTTCCGCCGCGCTGCACGCACTTGCGCTGCTTGCCCTGGTAGCGCTGCTCAAGGTCGACTATCCGAATTTCCGTGAGCTGATGGCGCACCGGCTGCGCCTGCCGGTGGTCGCCGCGGCCGTATTTCTCGCCGCCCTGCTCACATCGAATCTGAATATCGGCTTTCGCTACGCGCTGCCGGTGCTGCCGCACATCTGCGTGCTGACCGCCGCGGGAGTAGCGTACATGTGGAACACCAGCCAGGTCCGTTTGCGGGCGTTGGTTGCCGTGCTGGTGGCGTGGGTGATTATCGCGCCGCTGAGCTACTACCCGAACTTCATCACGTACATCAGCGAGTATCGTGGTCAGCGCGACCAGAGCGAGGTACTGGTCGATTCCAGCGTGGATTGGGGACAGGGTCTCTTGCAGCTGCGCGATTACATGCGTGAGCACAACATCGATCGCGTTTACCTGAGCTATTTCGGCTCGGGACGTCCCGATGGCTACGGCATCGACTACGTGCCGTTGCAGAGCTTCTTTCCGCTCGGCGCGAGCAAGTTGTCGCGGCCGAACGCGCCGGAACCGAAGTACATCGTAATTTCAGCTACCAATCTGCGGGGCGCATACTTCCGCCATGATCCATTCGCCAGGTTCAGACAAATCGAGCCCGAAGCGGTCGTTGCAAACTCCATGTATGTTTACCGGATACAACCATGAACATTTCCGTCATCATTCCGGTCTATAACGAGCAGGACACCGTCGCCGAGCTGCACGATCGCCTGGTTCGCGTGCTCGACGGCACGAAAGCCGAATTTATTTTCGTCGATGACGGCAGCTCCGACGCGACGTACGAGCGACTGCGCGCGCTCGTCAAGCGGGATGGACGCGTGCGCGTGATCCGGTTTCGACGCAACTTCGGCCAGACCGCCGCGCTGTCGGCCGGCATCGACCATGCGCGCGGTGAGATCATCGTGCCTATGGACGGCGATCTTCAAAACGATCCCAACGACATCCCGCGCCTGCTCGCCAAGATCGAAGACGGTTACGATGTGGTCAGCGGCTGGCGCAAGAACCGACAGGATTCATTCCGTCGCCGACTACCGTCGGTCATTGCAAATCGCTTGATCTCCTGGATCTCCGGTGTGCAGCTGCATGATTACGGCTGTTCGCTCAAGGCGTATCGCAAAGACGTCCTCGAGAACGTGCGTCTGTATGGTGAAATGCATCGTTTCGTGCCGATCTATGCGAGCTGGCAGGGTGCGCGCGTAGCGGAGCTGCCGGTGGCGCATCATGCGCGCGCGCACGGCAAGTCGAAATACGGATTGGAGCGCACGATCAAGGTCGTGCTCGACATGATCGTCGTGAAATTCCTCGCGAACTACTCGACCAAGCCGATCTACGTTTTCGGCGGCTTCGGTCTTTTCGCGCTGTTCATGTCGTTCAGCACGTTCGCGTGGATGCTGTATCTCAAGCTTGCCGGCCGTGCCGACTTCGTGCAGACGCCGTTGCCGCTGGTCACCGTCATGTTCCTGCTGGTCGGCTGTCTGAGCGTGTTGCTCGGGCTGGTCGCCGAGCTCAGCATCCGCACGTACTACGAGTCGCAGGGCAAGCGCACATACGCAATCCGGGAAATCGAAGAGCGATGAAGGAGCGGTTGCTCGGTTATCTCGCGTGTCCGCACTGCGGCGGTGACCTCTCGCTGGCAGCCTCGTCGCATAGCGGCCATGACATCATGGAAGGCAATCTGACCTGCGCAGGCTGTCACCATGTGTTCGCAATTCGGCGCGGCGTTCCGCGTTTCGCGACCGACGTGCCCGAAATCGAGCAGCGCACGGCCGCGGCGTTCGGCTTCGAGTGGAATCGTTATTCGCAGCTCGCGGCACGCTACCGCCAACAATTCCTCGATTGGCTGAGTCCGGTCACGGCCGACTTCTTCAAGGGCAAGGCCGTACTGGAAGGCGGCTGCGGCAAAGGCAGACATGCCGCACTGGCCGCGGAGTTCGGTGCCAAGGATGTGGTGTCGCTCGATTTGAGTGATGCAGTCGACGCCGCGTTCGCCAATACGCGGCATCTCGACAACGTGCACATTGTGCAAGCCGACCTCGCGAACCCGCCCGTCAGGCAGCAATTCGATTATGCATTCTCGGTCGGCGTGCTCCATCACATTCCCGAACCGGAGCAGGGCTTTCGCGCGCTGGTCGCGAAGCTGAAACCCGGCGGAGCGATGTCGGCGTGGGTATACGGCCGCGAAGGCAACGGCTGGATAGTGCACGGCATTACGCCGGTGCGCGAGCACGTCACGTCGCGCCTGCCGCACCGTATGCTCGACATTCTGGCGGGCGCGGTTACCGTGCCGCTCTGGCTGGGGACCAAGCTCGTATATGGCCCGACCGGTGGGCGGCTCGGGCCGCTCGCGCTGCCGTATGGACAGTATCTAGCCTACATCGCGCCATTCCCATTTCGGGAGCAGCGCACGATCGTCTTCGATCACCTGGTCGCGCCTGTTGCGTTCTACATTCGGCGCGAAGAGTTCGAGGGCTGGTTCGAGCG
This sequence comes from Gemmatimonadota bacterium, assembly GCA_052389275.1. Lineage (GTDB taxonomy): Bacteria > Gemmatimonadota > Gemmatimonadetes > Longimicrobiales > RSA9 > CBJLQC01. The sequence goes on from JBQTID010000169.1 coordinate 6,123, forward strand.
TGCGGGCCTCCAGGACGTACAGATCGCTCATCACAACCGCAACAGCTGGCGCGGCTTTGCGCGCGTGCCGCTGCGGGCCGCCTGATGTGTGGTATTGCGGGAATCGCTGCGCTCGACGCGCGCGCAACCACGCTGGATTCCACACCGCTGCGCGCAATGCTGTCGTGTCTGCGGCATCGCGGCCCTGATGATGAAGGAGAATTCACTGCCGACGGTATTGTGCTCGGGCACCGTCGCCTCTCGATCATCGATGTGACCGGCGGGCATCAGCCTCTTTTCGGCGAGCGGTCCAGCACGGCCCTGACCATCAATGGCGAAATCTACAACTACCGCGCATTGAAGCAGGAGCTGAGTGCGCATGGACATACCTTCCGCACCGCTTCGGACAGCGAAGTCGCCGCGCACGCGTACGATGAGTGGGGACTCGATTTTCTGGGCCGGCTGGACGGCATGTTTGCGCTTGCGCTATGGGACGCGCAGGCGAAGCGACTGGTGCTGGCGCGCGACCGCATGGGCGAGAAACCGCTTTACTACACCGTGGCTGACGGGCAGCTGCTATTCGCATCCGAGCTGACCGCGATCATGCAGCATCCCGCGGTAAAGCGAGAGCTCGATCCCGCTGCGCTGTCCGCGTATCTGGCGCTCGAGTATGTGCCGGCGCCGCGCACCATTCTAAAGAACATCAACAAGCTCGAGCCCGCGACCGCACTCATTCTCGAGCAGGGCGAGCTGCACACGATTCGTTACTGGGCGATCGATCCGCGCCCGACTTTCACGGATACGTACGAAACCGCTGTCACGCTGCTGCGCGAGCGCCTCGAACGAGCCGTAGTCTCGCGGCTGGTCAGCGACGTGCCGCTCGGCGTCTTCCTGTCGGGCGGCATCGACTCCAGCGCAGTGGCCGCTATCGCTGCCAGACACGGCGCGCTCGATACGTTTTCGATCGGGTTTCGTGAGAAGTCGTTCGATGAGAGCGAACACGCCCGGCTGGTCGCGCGCCACATCGGGAGCAACCATCACGAGCGCATCTTCGAGGGCTCCGAGCTGCCGGAGCTGGTGCCCAAGCTCGCGCGCATGCTCGACGAGCCGCTTGGTGACGCATCCATTCTGCCGACCGTGCTGCTCAGCGCATTTGCCCGCGAGTACGTCACGGTGGCCGTAGGCGGCGATGGCGGCGATGAGCTGTTCGCAGGTTATCCCATGCATCAGGCGCACCGGGTAGCGCGCTTCGCGCGCATCCTGCCGGCGCCCGTGCACGCGGCGGCGCGCGCCGCGGCCGGCGCATTGCCGGTCTCGCACGGGAATTTCTCATTCGGCTTCAAGGTGCAGTCTTTCCTGCGAGGCGCGGCGGCGCATGCGCCCCTGAACCACGCGCTCTGGCTATCGTCCTTTTCTGCGCTGGAGCAGCGCGCGCTGTTGCGCGAGGACGTATGGCGGGCATGTGGTGAAGGGCAACACGCGTTCGCGGCGGTAGAGCATGCCTGGCAGCAATCGGGCGGCGCGCAGCCGCTCGGTCGCGCTACGCATCTGGATGCAATGACCTACCTGCCGAACGACATTCTCATGAAAGTCGACCGCGCGAGCATGCGCGTCGCGCTCGAGGTGCGCGCGCCCTTCCTCGCTCGGGCCGTGGTCGATCTGGCATTCGCGGTGCCCGACGCGTTCCGCATGCGAGGTCTCACGGGCAAGCGCATGTTGCGCGACGCGGTCAAGGACCTGGTGCCGGCTTCTGTCATTGAGCGGCCGAAGAAGGGCTTCGGCATCCCGGTCGCTGCCTGGCTGAACGGCCCGCTGCGCGAAATGGTGCGCGACATATTCGCCCCTGATTCGATCCGGCAAGCCGGCCTCTTCAATCACGGCGAAGTCGACCGGATGCTGCACGCGCACGAAGCACGCGCAACCGACTACCGCAAGCCGCTCTGGACTTTGCTTGTGTTCGAGCTGTGGCGGCGCGAATACCTGGCATGACGCTACAGCGTGAGCTGGATTCCGGTTATGGCGCGCTGGCCGTCGCGCTCGCGGCGGTCCTCGCGTACGCGCTTTCGCTGACCAACGGCTTCGCGTTCGACGACGTTGTACTGATACCGAACGATCCGCGCGTTACCCAGGCGCAGATCGGTGCGTTGCTTACACGGCCGTACTGGAACGACTCGGCACTTGGTCTTTACCGGCCGCTGACCAGTGTGACGTTCGCGCTCGACTGGTTCATGGCAAATGCCAACGCCGCATGGTTTCATTTTACCAATCTGCTCTGGCATGGCCTCGCGAGCGTGCTCTGCTGTCTGCTGCTCATGCGCTTCTTCAGTATCGGCGCAGCTTTGATCGGTGGGCTCATTTTCGCGCTGCACCCGGTTCACGTCGAGGCGGTAGCCAACGTAGTTGGGCGCGGCGAGCTGATTGCCGCGACCTTCTTCTTCGCCGCGTGTCTGGTCTGGACCACTGACAACATCGCGCGGACTGCGCGGCTGGCCCTCACGCTGCTTTGCTATGCTCTGGCCATGCTGGCAAAGGAAGGCGCGGTTGTGCTGCCGGCCATTCTGGTATTGCTCGATTTGGCGCGCGGCGAAGCGGTTCGTGATTACGCGCGCAGGAAATGGCTGGAACTGTCTGCTCTGAGCGTGACGCTGGCGGCGTTCATGCTGCTACGCATTGCCGTAATTGGTGGAGTTGCACCCACCAGGCTGGATCCCACGCTGGAGGTCGCAACCTCGACATTCGAGCGCTGGCTCACAGCGCTGCACGCCTGGCCGATCTACGCGCGTGTGCTGTTCTTTCCGTACCGTCTGCTGGCCGATTACGGCCCGCGCATCATACTGCCGGCCAGCGCATGGACTCCGGCAGCCGTAATCGGGCTTACACTGCTGATTGCCAGCGTTGTCGGCGGCATCGTAGCCATCGTTGGCGGTAATCGGCGCTGGGCATTGGGACTGCTGTGGTTTCCAATCACGATTTTGCCGGTCTCGAATTTCATCTTTCCGATCGGCGTGATCGTGGCGGAGCGAACGCTGTATCTGCCGGCATTCGCTCTGTGCATTGCAGCCGCGGCCGCCTGGCAATCCGGTCTCACACTCTCACGCTCTCACACTCTCACGCTCGCAACGGTCATCCTGCTCGCTCTGACGATCCGCACCGTTACCCGAATTTCCGATTGGAAAAACACCGATACGATCATGCTGGCGCTGGTGCGTGACCGCCCCGACTCCTTCCGCGGACAATGGCACATGGCGCGCATGGCACGCGCACGCGGAGATGCGGCCGGCGCCGTCGAGCTCTATGATCGCGCGCTCAGGCTTTGGCCTTACCGCGAGGGACTGGTCAAGGAGGCGGCGGCGTACGGAACCTCGAAAGGTCGCGCCGCCTGGGCGCGCGATGCCGCTTTCTGGGGCGCGCAGCGCTGGCCCGGCACGGCGGATTTCCACCGTTTGGTAGCGGCCAACGCGGTCGATCTCGGCGACACCGTGACCGCGCGGCGCGCGGTGCTCATCGGTCTGCAACATCATCCGAATGACACGATCCTGAATCAAATGCGGAGAGCCTTTGGATCACCCTGATCGCCTGGACCGCCGCATGTTGTTGTTCGTGGCCGCGGCGGCGATGCTCGTTTACGCGAACTCGCTCTGGAACGGCTTCGCGTACGACGACGTCTTTATCATACAGATGAACACGCGCGTTCATCAGCTGAGCGATCTCGGCCAGATATGGCTCACGCCGTACTGGCCGAGCTTCGGCTCGGAGCTCGGTCTATATCGTCCACTTACGATCTTCTTTTTCGCTCTCGAATGGGCAATTGGTGGCGGCGCGCCCTGGATTTTTCATCTCGTCAACGTTCTGCTGCATGCGCTGGCGAGCATCCTCGTATTTCTGCTGATCGAGCGGCTGTTCAATGCGCGAGCTGCGATCGCGGGTGCACTACTGTTCGCGCTCCATCCGGTACACACTGAAGCTGTCGCAAACATTGTCGGGCAGGGTGAGCTGCTGGCCACCGTGGGCGTGCTCGCCGCGTGCTTGATCCACGTGAGACGACCGGATGGAGTGGCAATCGATACCCGACGTCGCATCCTGCTGTTTACGCTCTATGGACTTGCACTCCTCGCGAAGGAAAGCGCGGTGGTGCTACCTGGTTTGCTGGTTCTGCTCGACTTCGCGCAGCGGCGCGTTGCCTTGAATCGGTCCGGCATCAAACGGTACGCTAATGCCATCGCGTTCCCGATCGCGATGTTCTGTGCGATCCTGGGCGCATTCCTGCTCCTGCGCTACAGTGTGCTCAGCAATGTTACCGGCACCGATGCGGCGCCCGGACTCCCGCATCTGCGTGAGCAATACCGGCTCCTGAACGCGTTCCGTGCGTGGCCGGAGTTCGTGAGATTGCTGTTCGTCCCGGTGGATCTCGTGGTCGATTATGGACCCGGCGTGATTTTCCCGGTTGCATCCGTCACACCGATGGTCGGACTCGGCATGCTGCTGGTCTTCGGCACCGCAGCGCTCTTTCTGGCGACGCCGCACTGGCCGCGCGCCGGGCTGCCCGCCGGCTGGTTCCTGCTGACAATTCTGCCCGTGTCTAATTTTCTCTTCCCGATCGGTGTGTTGATCGCCGAGCGAACGTTGTATTTGCCGTCAGTCGCGGTCTGCTTTCTCGCCGGCTATGCGTGGGCTGCAGCACGGAGCTCGGCAGCCCGCGAGACCCGCCGTCTCGCTGTCGCCATTGCTATCGCCATCGCGATCGGCTTCAGCGCGCGAACCGTAAGCCGAAATCCGGTGTGGGATTCCCTCCCCGCAGTTTGGAAGGGATTGCTGCGCGATCATCCCGAGGCGTACCGGTCGCAATGGGTTAATGCGCTGAGCATGTGGAAGCAGGGAAGGGTGGAGCTCGCCGAGAAATATTTCCAGCTGACCGAGCGCATCTGGCCGCGCGATTCACAGTTTCTCAGCGATTTCGGCAACTTCTATATCGGACAGAAGCGATACGACAAGGCGATTGAGTATCTCGAGCGCTCACGCGCGATGACGCCGTTCGTGCCGCGCACGCACGAGTTTCTCGCGTATGCATACTTGTACGCGGGCCGGCCCAAAGACGCGCTCGTCAGCGCACTGCACGCCAACGCCATGGAGGGCTCACACAAGTCGCTCACCTACGCGATAGTCGGCGGCGCCTACGACCAGCTCGAGCGCTATGACGAAGCCGCGGGCGCATGGCGCGCCGCCGCGAAGAGCAAGACCGGGAATTTGTGGCTTACGCATGCGATGCTCGCGCGTTCGTTGGCGCGGGCTGGCAGAACGGACGCGGCGCTGGCCGCCGCCGACGTCGCATACAGCAAAACGCTCGGGCAGCCGTCATTGGAGACTGTGGTGCGGAAGCTTCAGGTTGCGATTCGGTCGGGCTGCTATCCGGCCGGGCAGGACTGCGACCCGCTCGCCGGGTGGGCCATCACGGTTGCCTCGTCCCGTCCGACCGCTGGCATTTAGCAAGGCAGCCGCATTTTGCCATGCCGGGCCAGCTAATGCCGGCGTTATAGCTGTTGGGAGCACTGTGCTAATCACAAGCTGGTCAATCACTTAGCAAAACCGGTTGCACGCAGCCGAGGCCGGAATACAGATTGCCCTTGTAGCGAATCGGTTCCCCTGCCGGGTGAGGCCTGGCGCCGGGGCTCGTCTCCACCGAACGGTGTCGTTCGGGGATCTAACACCATAATCCGTGAAGGAGCAAAGACATGCTCAAGAAGCGCGAAGGCTTCACCCTCATCGAGCTGTTGATCGTAATCGTGATCATCGGCATTCTGGCCGCGATCGCAATTCCGAAGTTCGGCAAGACTCGTGAGAAGGCCTACTTCAAGGCCATGATGAGCGACCTGCGCAACCTGCAGTCGCAGCAGGAAGTGTTCTACTCGAATCCGTCGAACGCATACACGTACGCGGCTGCCGTTGGTAGCCTGGCCGATTTCGCTCCGTCGCAGGGTGTGACGGTCGCAATTTCGGTCTCCGGCCAGACCGGCTGGGGCGCAACCGCGTCGCACGCTGCCCTCGCCGCGAACCAGACCTGCGGTATCTTCGTCGGCACTGTGGCTACGGTTCCGTCACCGGCAGCAACGCCGGGCGTCGTTATGTGTACGAACGAGTAAATACTCGTAGCTGTGAAATCGGCGATTTGGGCGACCGGGCAATTAGCCCGGCCGCCCTTTTCGTTTCAACGCAGTGTGCAATGAATCACGCACAATGCGCGAACGCGGTCGGTCCGGGCTACGGACGAATTGCGCAAGTCGGTTAATGACAACAAGGTTGCGGTATTCGATCGTTCGGTACGACGCTTGCTTTTATTACGTTGACTGACCTAAATATTGACCTGTCCCTGAGCCGAACAATGCCCGACTGTAAGCGAGGTCGCTTTATCAGCCGACGTGCTGGCTTCACGTTGATCGAGCTGCTGATTGTCTTGACGATTCTGGGCATTCTGGCCGCGATCGCGTTGCCGAAGTTCGGCCGCACGCGCGAGCGTGCTCACTTCAAGGCCATGATGTCTGACCTGCGGAACTTACAAGCGCAGCAGGAAATCTATTTCGCGACGCCGTCGAGCAATTACACGTACGCCGGCGATCCGGCGGATTTCGGTGATGGCTATGCTACTTCCGAAGGCGTGACCGTAGCCGTAACGGAGGCGGGCAGCACTGGCTGGGGCGCGACCGCTTCGCACGCTGCGCTCGCTGTCGATCAGACCTGCGCCGTATTTGCGGGAACCGTAAGCGCACTGCCGGCGCCGGCCGAGACGCCGGGCGTCGTGGCTTGCACGAACGAATAACCCTGAACCGATCGATCAAAACATGAAGCGACGACCCGGCTTCACGATCCTCGAGCTGTTGACGGTGATGATCATCGTCGGCCTGCTGGCGGCGATCGCGGTTTCGAGGTTTTGGGAGGTCAAGGAACGCAGCTACTGGATCTCGGTGAAGAACGACCTCCGAACGGTCGCGACACAGCAGGAGCGTTTCTTCTCGACGAATACGGTCTACGCTAACGACATCGCTCTGTTGCCGGATGTCGCGCTCTCGCCGGGGGTGACTATTACGATCGTGTGGAGTGCGAACAATGGCTGGGCTGCCACGGGTGAACACACCAGCTTGTCCCCTCTGAAATGCGGTTACTTCACCGGCCCAGCGCCGGTCGGCGTGGCGGCGCCCGCTACGCAATCGGGCACGACCGCGTGCGATGAATAGGGCCGCGACTTAGTCGCGACCTGCGAGATATGCGTCCACTGCCCACCCTGCGTCGCGAGCTGGTCGCGGCGTTCGCGCTGGTTTTCACCGGTGCCTTCCTGGTGCTCAGCACCGGTGTTCTGCTTCTGCTGCCGAATCTCGACACGCCCGGTCGCGCCGCCACCTATGTTGGCGCGCTGCTCCTGTTCGACGTCGCGATCTTCGCCGCATTCGGACACATCCTCATCAAGAAGCGTGTGCTAGAGCCGATCGATCGGCTGGTTGCGGGCGCGGAAGCGATTGCGACCGGCGAGCTGGTCGTGAACCTGCCGGCCGCGGAAACGCACGAGATGGCGCGGCTCTCGGAGGCACTCAACGACATGGCGCGCCGGCTGATCGCCGACCAGGACCAGCTGGCGGCAAACATCCGCTCACTCGATGAGACCAACCGGCTGTTGACGGAAGCGCGTGACGCGATGGTGCACACGGAGAAGCTCGCTTCGGTAGGGCGGCTTGGTGCCGGCATCGCCCATGAAGTAGGCAATCCACTCGGCGCGATCATTGGTTATCTGGGTCTGTTGCGCAAGCGAATCAACGAAAAGGACAGCGAGCTGATCGAATCGGCGGCACGCGAAGCGCACCGGATCGACCGCATCGTGCGCGGACTGCTCGACTACTCACGCCCGCGCGAAGCCAAGGCGCAGCCGCTCGATATCAACCACATCATTCATGACACCGTCGATCTGGTCTCGACGCAGGGCAAATTCAAGCGAATTCGCTTGCAGGTCGAGCTTGCGGATAAGCTGCCGGTCGTGAACGGTGATCCCTATCAGCTTCAGCAGGTACTGGTCAACCTGTTCGTCAATGCCGCGGATGCGCTCGAAGAACACCAGGATCCGGTCGTGCGGGTCTCGACCATCGAACGCATGCGCCGGCCTGCACCGCCGCTTCAGGCGCGCCGCAAAGATGACCATCCGGCGATCAACTATGCGCACCGCCGCCGGTTGCATGCACCGGCGCGCTCTCTGCTCGCCGAGCCCGGCGTTTCGGGCGGCCGCGTGGTCGAGATCATGGTTGCGGACAACGGGCACGGCATCCCGCTCGAGCTCATCGATCAGATCTTCGAGCCGTTCGTCACGTCCAAGGAGGTTGGTAAGGGAACCGGGTTGGGCCTTGCCGTTTGCTCGCGACTCATCGAAGGTATGGGGGGCATCATCCGAGCAGATGCCAAGGATGATGGCGGCGCTACCTTTCGTATCGTGCTGCCAGCCGAAATCAATGAGGCAGCAAAAACGAACGCATGAATATTCTGATCATAGACGACGAGCCGGGTTTGCGTCAGACGGTTTCGCTGATCCTCGCGGACGAGGGATACCAGGTCAACACTGCGAGTGACGGCGAGGAAGGTCTGGCGAAAGCGCTCGAGCTCCAGCCCGACATTATCCTGTGCGACGTGCGCATGCCGCGCGTCACCGGTCTCGAATTTCTGGACAAATATCGCGCAGCGAATGGCACCGCCATGGTGGTCGTAATGACCGCATACGGCGGTATGGAGATGGCCATCCAGGCGATGAAGAAGGGCGCCTACGATTATATCCCTAAGCCGTTCAGCCCGGATCAGCTCGTACTGACGCTCAAGAAAGCGGAAGAGCGAGAGTCGCTGCGGCGCGAGGTCACGCGTCTGCGCGAGGAAGTCAGCATCGAGCGCCGTTACCGTCAGATCGTCGCGAAATCGCCGGCAATGACCAAGGCGCTCGAGATTGCGACCAAAGTCGCCAAGCATCCGTCACCTGTGATGATCACCGGCGAGAGCGGAACCGGCAAAGAACTGGTTGCGCGGCTGATTCATGACGAGAGCGATCGCGCACAGGGTGCTTTCATCCCGGTGAACTGCGGCGCGATCCCGGAGAATTTGTTGGAGTCCGAGCTGTTCGGCTATGTAAAGGGCGCGTTCACCGGCGCCGATCGCGAAAAGCCGGGGTTGTTCGAGGTCGCATCGGGTGGCACGCTGTTGCTCGACGAAGTCGGCGACATGCCGATGACGCTGCAGGTTAAGCTGTTGCGTGTGCTGCAGGAGTCCGAGATTCGGCGGCTGGGTGATACCCGCACGCGGGCGGTCGATGTGCGCGTCGTGGCCGCGACCAACAAGGATCTCGAGGAGGAAGTGCGCATGGGCGCGTTTCGGCGCGACCTGTTCTATCGTATCGCAGTCGTGCCGATTCATCTGGTGCCGCTGCGCCAGCGGCGTGATGAGATTCCGCTACTCGTGCATCATTTCATCGATCAGTACAATCGAAAGCTCAAGCTCGATGTGAAGGGGATCGATCCCGAAGCCATGCGCGTGCTGCTCGAGTATCCGTGGCCGGGCAACGTGCGCGAGCTCGAGAATACGATCGAGCGTGCGCTCGTGCTCGCGGATGGGCCCAAGCTCACCATCGCCGATCTGCCGGCCCACGTGAGCAGTCCGGTCAGTGCGCTCGACAGCCCGGAGCTGCCCGACGATGAGCTTTCGGTAAAAAAGCACAGCGCGATGCTCGAGAAACGGCTGATCAAGCAAGCCCTCGAGCGGACCGGTGGCAACAAGACCCGTGCGGCGGATCTGCTCGAGCTTTCGTCGCGCGCGTTGCTGTACAAGATCCGGGAGTACGGGCTCGACGAATGACAGAAAACCGGATTCTAGAAAACCGGATTAGAAAACCGGATTAGAAAACCGGATTAGAAAATCGGATTAGAAAATCGGATTAGAAAATCGGATTAGAACACCGGATTAGAAAACCGGATTAGAAAACCGGATTAGAAAACCGGTTCCCATTCACCTATGTGAATGCCCATCCCGCGGCCGCAGAGTGGCTGCATGACCCTCACCGAAATACTGCTCGTCCTCACGTTGCTCGCGATCGCGACCCTGTTAGCGCTGCCGGGTGCACGCCACAGCCTCGACGCGATTGCGGTACGCAGCGCGCGCGAGACGGCCTTCGGGCTGGCTACCCAAACGCGCGCGACTGCACTGGCCAGGGGCGGCGCGCAGTTCATCCTCGAGCCTCGCGCCGGAACCGCGACGGTGGTTGATGCAGCGGGTGCTGTAGTCGCGCGCGCGGTCTTCCGCGACATCCGCATCGAAGCCGGCGAATCGTCGTCGAGAATCGTGCTCGGCTACGATGCGCGCGGTCTCGGACGCATGGCGAGTCGCACGATTCATTTCCGTCGCGGCGCCGCGACGGCCGGTCTCACGTTCTCTTCGTATGGGCGGGTCCGCAGATGGTGACGCGCGCTGGCTTTTCACTCGCCGAGGTCGTGGTCGCGACCGCGTTGCTCTCTATAGGATTGTTGGGCGTAGCGGCATCCGGATTGCTCGCAGCGAGGCTCATGCGCGAGGCGGAGCTGCGCGATGACGTGCTGAACCGCGCTACCAGTGCACTTGATTCCCTGATTCTCCATGACATAAAAGGTTCGGGCATTCTTCAGACTCAACCTTACCGGCTCGAGTGGAGTGCTGATGTCTCGACCGCCAGCGTGCGCGCCATTTTGCCGGACGGCTCACGATTCCAGCTCGAGATGATGCGGTGAGCGGGCGATCCGGAGCTGCGTTGATCGAGCTGGTCACGGCGGCCGTCGTGATGGGCATTCTGGCGGTCGCCTGTGCCACCCTCATCCACTCACAGGTCACGCTGGTGCGCTCGATATCGGAACGAGCGGCTGCGAATGAAGCCCTCAGGACCGCGCGTTTGCTGCTGCGCGCGGAGTTTCGCGATGTCGATGCCAGTGACGTGCGTGCCGTCGGCCGCGACTCTCTCGCGGCGCGCGTGTTCCGCGGCCGAGCCGTGGTCTGCATCGTCGAATACCCGAATGCGGTATTGCGATACCGCGGGATGCGGGTACCCGAACCGGAAAAGGATTCGTTGCTGCTGGTCGGCGAAGAACGGGTTGTTGCGTTCAGCCTGGGCGGCACAACCCGGGAAAGCTGTATACCACGCTCAGACGAACAGGTGGTCACAATCGCAACCGAAGTGCGTCTGCGCGCTAATAGCGTGGTGCTGATCTTCGAGAGCGGCACCTACCATCTGGCGAACAACGCACTGCGCTACAGGCGCGCGGCTGAAGGCAAGCAGCCGATTACCGATGAGCTGATCGACCATCGCGCGAGCCGATTCGACGCGGAGCCGCGCGGCCGCGGCATCAGAGTCCGGCTCCGGTCTCGAGCGGACGCCCCTGCCGTCACGGCGGCTGATACGCGCATTGGCTTCAGCAATCGCGTGCCATGAAAAGCCGAAACGGCATCGCGCTCGTCATGGTGATTCTCATATTGCTGCTGGTCGAAGGAATGGCGGCCGGGCTGCTCGCGCTCGCCACTCAAGCGCGCCTGGTGGCCGCCAGTCAGCTGCGAACGGCGCGTGCCGATGGCGCGGCCATCAGTGCAGCTCGTACCGTGCTCGCGCGCTGGGACAGCGCCCGCTACGACACCCTGCCGGCGGGACTCGAGATCGCCGCGCCGGCCGGCTCCGGCAACTCCGCAGATGAATCGTGGTCGAGTACGGTGGAGCGCCTCGCCTCAGGATCGTATCTGGTTCGCGCGTCCGCGCGCGTGGGCAGCGCCGCAGTCTACTCACGCGCGCGAGCACTCGCGCTGGCCCGTACACTGGATCGCTCCGCCGTGCTGGTCGAATTCAATACCGCAATCGGCAGCGCCGGACTCACGGTGATCGCTGGGGGCTCCCAAGTCGCGGGCATCGAAACGCTGCCGACCGATTGGCCGCCTGGGGCATGCGGTCCGGGCGGTGAGGATTTGCCGATACCGGCCGCACTGCTGACCGCGCGACCCGCGGTCATCTCCGAAACGGCCACAGTGGTTGGCCGCAAGACAGTAGACAGCTCACTCTTCCCGCGTGACTCGGTCGCGCTGGGGGGCGTCAAATGGAGTGAGCTGCCCCAGATTGCGGATCACGTGGCCAGCGGGACCATCACGCTCGAGTCGCTACCCGACTATTTCCCGCTGATTTTTTCGGAGGGCGATCTGACCGTCAGCGGCGGCGCCGGTCAAGGCATTCTGGCCGTTGCCGGCGTTCTCACGCTGAAGGCGGCCGCCCGTTTCGCTGGGGTGATCGTGGCGCGGGAGGGGCTGCGGCTGGACGACGACGCGACCGTGCACGGCTCGATCCGTTCCACTCAAGGCGCCACGCTTCTGCCGGAAGCGCGCGTCTCCTACTCGCGCTGCGTTATCACGCGCACGCTATCGGCAACCAAGGCGGCGCGCCGCAAGATTTTGCAGCCACGAACCTTCATTCAGGACTTCTAGCAGGATGCTGAAAACGGGCTGAGCTGGGTGGGGGCGGGGCGGGGGGCCGGGCGGGGGGGGGTGGTGGGGGTGGTGCGGGGAAGCGGGGGTGGAGCGGGGGGGGGGGCGTGCCGGGGTGT
>JBQTID010000170.1:0-3304 GCA_052389275.1 Gemmatimonadota bacterium
AGCTGAAGAACCTGGTGGAATCGATGGTGGTACTCGTGCCGGGGCGCGTCATTGGGCCGCAAGACATTCCGCCGGAGATACGCAAGCTTCAGCCGAGCAGTGGCCGCTTATTGCCCGTACCGATCGCGCGTGCCGATGAAGCCGGCCCGGCACCCGAGCTCGAGTTCATCTTCCGGACGCTGATTCAGATGCGCATCGATGTCGATGATCTACGGCGCCAGTTCGAGAATTATCGTATTACTCATGCCGAGTTGCCTGCGCCACCGGTCTATGCGTCGGTGCCGCTGGTAGCCGCAGGCAGGGCACTGGATGTCATCACGGCCGGTGAGCCGGATGCCGAAGACGAGGACGAAGAAGCCGTCGTCGTATTCAAACCGGGTGTAACGATTCAGGAAATGGAGAAGGACGCGATCATTGCAGCGTTGAAGTCGGTAGCGGGCAACCGAAGAAAAGCTGCGGAGATGCTAGGCTTGGGTGAGCGGACGCTGTATCGTAAGATCAAAGAGTACGGCATACCACTATAGCGTTTTACTCCTTGCTCTGCTGCCGTGACAGAATCTTATTTCTTTCCACCTGTAGTTTCGGAATGATCCTCTGCCACTCGCGGTTCTCTTCCATTCCATACTTCAGCACCAGCGGCAGCTCGAAATCGAGCGGCTCGCCGAAAGCATAAACCGCAGCCTGCGTCTCCTGCTGGCCCATCCGCTGTTTGCCCCATGACGCATTGAGTGGCAGGATCGCGGCGGGTCGCAGCAGCTGCCCGCTGTAGTCCAGCTGTACGTCTTCAGGATTGAATTCCTGGTCCGGTTGATAGCTGAAGAAAGAAACCAGGAAAAGCTCTGGCTGCCGGCTGTTGCTGCGTGCAACCGCGTCTGCGCGCCGACTCTCGGCCAAAGCATTCAGCCGCTTGTACGTGTCCGGCGCGGCCAGCCGGATGATCTGTTCATTGAGCGGCGTAACTTTCACGAGCAGATTGCCGCTGCGGATACCGATCGTGAACTCGTCCTGTTTGAGCGTACCGAAGCCTGCCTGCACCAACGCCTTGCGCGTCGAATCCTCTGAGGTCTGCGACACGGGCGTCGGCTGCTGTGCGGTGGTCTGACGCGCGCATGCGCATACCAGCAATATGATCGGCGCAATAATGCGGAATCTTTTCATTGGCTTATCAGCGCTTCGAGACTATCCAGCAGCTCCTTGCGCCCCTCTCCTGTTTTCGACGAGAACTCGATCGCCTGCTCCGGCGCGATGTTCAGCAATCCCAAAATCTTGCGAATCCGCGTCGGCCGCTCCGAGCGGGTCAGCTTGTCCACTTTGGTCAGCGCGAACAGTGTCGGCATGCCGGTTTTCTCGAGGTACGTGACCATCATCCGATCGGCCTCGGCCGGCTCATGGCGCGCATCGATCAACTGGACTACACCCTTCAGCTGCTTCGAGTTGCCCAGATACCACTCGATCAGCGGCTGCCAGTGTCTGCGGACCGCGACCGGTACCTTCGCATAGCCGTAACCCGGCAAATCCACAACGTAAAACCGCTGCGGCCTGCCGTCCTCGGAGGTGGCGTCGACGTCGTAGAAGTTGATCTCTCGTGTCTTGCCGGGCGTTGATGAGACGCGTGCGATCGCCGTGCGGGTCCGGCCGAGCAGCCGGTTGATCAGGCTGGATTTGCCAACATTCGACCGCCCCGAAAACGCGATCTGCGGAAATGAACCGGGGGTCTTGCCATCCGGATTAGCAATCGCCCCCGCAAAATCGACGCTTCTGATATGCAAGCTCATCGGCATTTGCGATCAGTGCGATCATGACATCGCACTTATCGCTCCCATCGCTCCCATCGCACTTATCGCCCTATGCTTCCTTCTTCTTGCTCTCCGGATGCAGGACGAGCAGCGGCGGAATGCCGTCGGTCACGCATTCGGGCGTGATCACGACTTCACGCACATCATCGCGCGAAGGAATCTCGAACATGACGTCACGCATTAGCTCCTCGAGCACTGCGCGCAGTCCGCGCGCGCCGGTGCCGCGGCTCAGCGCCCTGTGCGCGATTGCCTTCACCGCATCCGCGTCGAAAGTCAGGCGAATGCCCTCGAGGTCGAACATCTTGTCGTACTGCTTGAGCAGCGCGTTCTTCGGCTCCTGAAGGATGCGAACCAATGCGTTCTCATCCAGCGTCTCGAGCGTGACCATGACAGGCAGGCGGCCGACCAGCTCGGGAATCAGACCGAAGCGCAGCAGGTCTTCCGGCTCGACGCCCTTGAACAGGTTGGCGCCGCCGATCGCGGGTGTCTTCTCTTCCTGCTCGGAGAAACCGATTCGGCGATGGCCGGTCCGTGACTCGATGATCTTGTCGAGACCGTCGAAGGCGCCGCCGCAGATGAAGAGAATGTTGCGCGTGTTGATCTGAATGTATTCCTGCTGCGGATGCTTGCGGCCGCCCTGCGGCGGTACGCTCGCAACCGTGCCTTCCAGAATCTTGAGTAGTGCCTGCTGCACGCCTTCACCGGAGACATCGCGCGTGATGCTCGGGTTCTCCGATTTGCGCGCGATTTTGTCGATTTCGTCGATGTAAACGATGCCGCGCTCGCACTCCGCAATATTGAAATCACTCGCCTGAAGCAGTCGCACCAGAATGTTTTCGACGTCTTCGCCGACATAGCCGGCTTCGGTCAACGTCGTCGCATCCGCAATCGTGAACGGGACCTGGAGCACGCGCGCGAGCGTCTGCGCCAGCAGCGTCTTGCCGACGCCGGTCGGACCGATCAGCATGATGTTCGACTTCTCGATTTCTACATCATCGAGAATGCCGTGGTGGTTGACGCGCTTGTAGTGATTGTAGACTGCGACGGCGAGGGACTTCTTGGCCTGCTCCTGGCCAATCACGTACTGATCGAGCACATCCTTGATCTCGCGCGGCACCGGGATCGACGGTACCGCTTCCGCAGCTTCGCGTTCTTCCTCCTCGGCGAGGATCTCGTTGCAGAGCGAGACGCACTCGTTGCAGATGTAGACCGAGGGGCCCGAGATGAACTTCTTCACGGACTCCTTGGACTTCCCGCAAAAGGAGCAGCGGAGGTGTTTTTCGCTGGCCATCGTTACGCCCTCGAGAGGTTGCGCAGGCCCACGGGCCGGAGCCCGTGGGCGCTGGTGCTTCTGCGCCGGCGGAACCCCCCGCTGGGGTGCGCCACCGGCAGCGTCTGATTCAATCTAACGCTCCCGGCCGCGTTCGTGTACTTCTGTCGAGACGATCTCGCCGCGCTGCGACACGACCTTGTCGATCCGCCCGTATTCCATGGCCTCCGGAGGACGC
>JBQTID010000171.1:0-7789 GCA_052389275.1 Gemmatimonadota bacterium
CAGCAGGTTTATGCAGAGTACGCTGTAAAACCGCGATGGCCTGCGGAGCGCCCTGCCTTCACCCAGTGTCAGCCCGTTTTTCAGCAATCTGCTAGAGACGCCAGTTGCTGCGGCTCGGCTCCGAAATCTTTTCGACGACCCGGCCGACCTCTTCGTCGCTGACCTCGCGACCTTCTTCCGCGGCGCGCGCCAGATCAGCCTGCGCGACGATGCCGACACAACAGCCATCCTCGTCCACGATCACAACGCGCCGAACCTGTCGGTCCGACATTAAACCTTCGATGTCGCGCACATCTGAATCAGCGCTACAGCAGTACGGCGAGTCGGTCATGAGATCGGCGACTCGTACGTCCGGCGACCGTCCATGTCCGACACCGCGCACCGCGATGTCGCGATCCGTGATCACACCAATGACACAGTTGCTCTGACTGCCCTCGACCACCGGTATGCAGCCGCAGTCGTTCTCTTCCATCAAATGCGCGGCGCGCTCGACCGTGTCGTCCGGAGTACAGCAGGCCGGGTTGGCCGTCATGATGTCGCGGGCTTTCATGATTCCTCCTTCTAGCGAAATGACCCCGTTATTGTTGCAAAGATCACGCTAGGAGGAGCTTATGCGCCTGGGAGCGGCCCGCCTGCTACCTCACGATGAGCTTCCCCTTCATGTTGGCGTGATACAGGCAGGTAAACGGCTGTTCGCCTTTCTGGCGCACGATCATCGTGCGGCTGCCTTTTGCCGGGATGTCTCCCGAGTCCCATGAATCATCATCGGCCGTCGCCGTGTGCGGCACGATGTCATGATTTTGCCACACCAGCGTATCGCCGACGGACGCGCGCAGCACCTGCGGCTTGAATTGGAATTGTGAGAGGGCGACCGTGCGGCGCTGCGGCGCAACCAGCATAGGGAGCGCGAACGCACACAGGAACAGGCCGAGTTTCAGCATGACTATCTACCCAGCGTTGCGAGCAGCTGTTCGGCATGCTGAAGGTGCGCCACCAGGGCTGGCCGCACGCTGACTAGTGTGCTCTTCAACTCGGCGTTCGTTGCGCTCGGGATCAGCAGCTGATCGACGGCGTCGATCACCGCCTTGTGATAATCGACTTCGTGCGCGATGTAAGCGCGGTCGAAGTCGGCGCCCTGCTTCGCCGCAAGTTCCGCTCGGAACGCGTTTGCATCCGTACGCAGCTTCCGACTGACCGCGTTCTCGATCGGCGTGACCTTCAGCTTCGCGACCAGTTGACCTGCCGCCTGATTCACGGCGCGATGATCGGTCGCCATCGTCTTGCCGAACTGTTTGACTTCGGCGCGGGTGGCACGATCGGCTGCCAAATCGCCCAGCTCCGCATCGATGCTGTTGGCCGCGACCACGATGGCCGCGATCTCGGCGTCGCTGACGGTGGCCGCCTTCGTGGCGGCGGGCTCCGGCGCGCTCGCACAGGCGGCTAGCGCCAGGTAGGACGATAGAATCGCGATACTACTGACAGTCCTGGCCATGTTCGTCTCCTCGTTGGGGGTAGTTGTCATGCCGCGAAGATACGACCCATGCCACACTATGTCAAGGATTTTATTGATTTACTTGATTTGATGACCCCGCGGCCGCTATCTTTCGCCACCTATGGGTTCTCGTAAATGGCAGCACCGATTGCTCGCAAGTACGCGCGGGCGCGTCATTTCCCTACTGCGCTCCGGGCCGCGCACCGTCAATGAGCTGGCTGCTTCGCTTCAGCTCACTGACAATGCCGTGCGTACACATCTAGCGTCACTAGAGCGCGATGGCCTGGTTGAGCAGCAAGGCGTGCGGCGCGCGCTCGGCAAGCCGGCTCACATTTACTGCCTGACTGAAGAAGCCGAGGCGCTCTTCCCGAAGGCGTATGCAGCGATTCTCGGCAGTGTGCTCGCGGCGTTGCGAAAGGAACGGGGCTCGGTCGCGCTCGAACAGCTGCTCAGAGCGATCGGTCATGAAACCGGCGAACGGGCACGCCAGGAGTCGGCGCCATTGCACGATCGCGTTGCAGCCGCGGCCGCGCTGCTCGGCGAGCTCGGCGGCCTCGTCGAAGTCGAAGAACAGGTCGATGCCTATCTGATCAAGGGATCCAGCTGTCCGCTTGGCGCGATCGTCGGTCACAATCCCGAGGCGTGCGCACTCGCCGAAGAAATCGTAGCAGGCGTGGTTGACGCGGAAGTACGCGAATGCTGTGACCGGTCCGGTTCTGCGCGTTGCGCTTTCAGAATCGACAAGCGTTTGCGCGCCGATCGCTGACTGGCGGGTAATGCGAGCGCGGCCTCTACGATGTCGGAGTAGACCGCGGAAGCGGTAGCGTGACCGCCGGCGCCGCGTCCCTGAAGGAAAAGCGAGCCGGCGTAATCAGATTCGATCTCCAGTGCATTCAGCTCGTTGCGCACGTTCGCGAGCGCGTCCGATGCCGGCAGCGCAACCGGCTGGACCGACAGTTTCAAGACGCCATCCTCGCGCACCGCTTCCGCTATCAGCTTGAGAGTCTTCTGCTCCTGTTGCGCGCGCGCAACGTCTGCCAGTGACACGTGATCAATGCCACGGCATTTCACATCAGACGCCGAGACCCAGCCGGCGAATGCGTGACGCGCGAGAATAATGAGTTTCTGCGCCGCGTCGACACCGGTTACATCTGCGCGCGGATCGGCCTCCGCATAACCGAGCGCCTGCGTCTTGGCGAGCGCGCGGAAAAACGGCAGGCCATCCTCGGCCATGCGCGTCAAAATGTAATTGGTCGTGCCATTCAGGATGCCGCGCAGCCGTGTGACGTGGCTGCCCGCCAGCGCGTTGCGAAGCGTTTGCAGCACCGGGATCGCGCCGCCGACGGCTGCTTCGTAGCGCAACAGCACGCCGTTCTGCCGGGCCAGCTCCTCGAGATTGCGCCCGTCAGTAGCGAGCAGCGCCTTGTTGGCGGTCACCACATGCTTGCGATGTTGCAAGGCCGCCCGCACCACAGCGCCGGCGACATCGGTGCCGCCAATCGCCTCGACCACGATTTCCACGCGTGGATCGCGCACCCCCGGCTCGACTTGCGCATTGAGCAGAGCCCGATCGATGATCGATGCGCGCTCGCGCTCCAGATCGCGCACGACGATATGACGCAACGACAGGCTTATGCCGTGACGTGTCTTCAGCCAGTCGCTGCGCGCTGCGATAATCTCGGCCACGGCCGTGCCAACCGTGCCGCAGCCGTACAGCGCGACGCCGATCTGCCGGTTTGTCTTTGCTCGCATATCAATACCTCGGAACCGTAGGATCGACCTGTTCGGACCACGCGAGTATGCCACCCTGGAGATTCCACACGCGCTCGACGCCGGCGGCTCGCAGCTGCTGAAGCGCTTTCGCGGAGCGCGCGCCGCTCTTGCAGTGCACCACGACAGCGCCGCCCCGATCGATCTCGCCGAGGCGTTCGGGCAGATCGCCCAATGGGATGAGGCGCGCACCATAACGCTCGAGGCTCGCTATCCTCCATTCGTGCGGCTCGCGCACGTCGATGATCGTTATCGATTCGCGCCGATCCAGCCGCTCTTTGAGCTCGCGCGCGCTGATTTCGGCGACTACGGGCCTGGCCTCGAAGCCGCAGAACTGCTCGTAATCGATGAGCTCATGCAACGTTCGGCTTTCGCTACATACAGGACACGCAGGATGTTTACGAATGCGCAGCTCACGCCACTTGAATTTCAGGCCATCGAACAACTGGAGCCGGCCGACCAATGGCTCACCAATGCCGATGATGAGCTTGAGCACCTCGAGCGCCTGCAGCGAGCCGACGATTCCCGGTAAGACGCCGAGCACACCGCCCTCCGCGCAGCTCGGCACCAGTCCGGGCGGCGGCGGCACCGGAAACAAACACCGGTAACAGGGACCAGCTTCGGTCGCGAATACCGAGACCTGACCCTCGAACTGAAAGATCGAGCCGTACACGTTGGGCTTGCCAAGCAGAACGCACGCATCGTTGACCAGATAGCGAGTCGGAAAATTGTCCGTGCCATCTGCGATGACATCGTACTGGGAGAGAATTTGCAGGGCATTCCCGCTGGTCAGGCGCGTCCGATGCAAGTGCACTTCGACATGCGGATTGATCTCGAGCAGCCGGTCGCGCGCAGACTCCAGCTTCGGCCTGCCAACATCGGATGTGCCGTGCAGCACCTGGCGCTGGAGATTGCTTTCATCGACGACGTCGAAATCCACGAGCCCGAGCGTGCCCACACCGGCCGCGGCCAGGTAGAGCGCGAGCGGCGAGCCGAGACCGCCGGTTCCGACCAACAACACTCTCGCTGCCTTGAGCTTCTCCTGCCCTTCCTTGCCGACATCCGGAATGATGAGATGCCGGCTGTAACGCAGGATTTCGTCCCGCGAGAGCTCGAGTGTACGAGGTTGCGAGGGTGCGACTTCGGTGACCGTACACATTGGCTCACCCTCCCGCGATGGATGGGATGATCGAGAGCTCGTCGCCATCGCGTACGGGCGTTTGCAGCTCGCTCGCGAAGCGGATGTCATCGCCGTTGACGAACACGTTCAGAAATGGCTTCACGCCGCCCTCAGGCGTGGTAATGCGATTAACCAATTCGATGTGCGATGTACGCAGGGCCGCGAACACCTCGGCAACCGTGTCGCCCGACGCGTATACCTCGTCAGCTCCATTCGTCAGCTTCTGAAGCACGGTTGGTACTCTCACTGTGATAGGCATTTGTTGCTCCTCCCTAGGCGGTGATCAGTTGTGGTGCTTCTTCGAGCAGGGGCGCGACCGCGCTGAGGCGTGGCTCGATGACAGCGCCGAAATCGAGTTGCGCGCTCACGGCATCGGGTGTCTTGAGGCCGTTGCCGGTAATGCAGATGACGGTCGGGCCGTCCTGCCGCAAACGTTTTTGCTGTGCGAGCTTTGCCGCGACAGCGACGGTTACGCCGCCGGCGGTCTCGGTGAAGATGCCTTCGGTCTGTGCGAGGAGTTGCATGCCGCGGCTGACGTCGTCGTCAGGCACGGCCTCGGCCCAGCCACCACTCTCCGTGATCGCGCTGAGTGCGAAAGGACCGTCGGCCGGATTGCCGATTGCGAGCGAGCGAGCGATGGTGTTCGCGCGTACCGGCTTCACATGCTTATCGCCGCGGTGCAATGCAGCGACAATCGGCGCGCAGCCCGCTGCCTGTGCACCGAACACGCGGGTTCGAGAAGTGTCGTTCGCGAGGCCGTACCGCTCGAGGTCGAGGAGTGCTTTCGCGATCTTGGTGAGCAGCGCGCCACCGGCCATCGGCGCGATGACATTCGCGGGCGCGCTCCAGCCGAGCTGCTCGACGATCTCGTAGCCGACCGTCTTCGACCCCTCGCCGTAATACGGCCGCAGGTTGACGTTGACGATGCCGAAGCCGTAGCGGTCCGCGACTTCCGCGCACAGGCGATTCACGTCGTCGTACGCGCCCTTGATGCGAATGAGGTTCGGCTTGTAGATGGCCGTCGCGATGATCTTCTCACGCTCGAGATCTTCCGGGATGAAGATCCAGGCCGGCAGTCCGGCGGCCGCGGCCTGCGCCGCAACCGCATTGGCGAGATTGCCGGTCGAGGCGCAGCCAACTGCGGTCAGACCAAACTCGACCGCACGATTGACTGCGATCGCGACCACGCGATCCTTGAATGACAGCGTCGGATAATTGACCGCGTCGTTCTTGATCCAGAGATCTTCGATGCCGATCGCGCTGCCGAGGCGTGCCGCGCGCACGAGCGGCGTGAAGCCGACATCGAGACCGACGCGCGGCTCGCTGTCCAATGGCAACAGCTCTCGATAGCGCCACAGATTTTTCGCGCGCGCGGCGATGCGGGCGCGGGTGAGCGTGCGGCGGATGACGTCGTCATCATAGACGACCTCAAGCGGACCGAAGCATTCCTCGCATACATGAACCGGCGCGGCCTCGACGATATGCCCGCACAACCGGCAGCGCAGTGTGTTCGACAGAGTAGACACGGATCACCTCTTTGGCTGAAAAAAACCCCGGCCTGCTCGGAGCAGACCGGGGTGGTTTCCTGAATGTGCGTCAGCTATTCATGCGCACAGGGAAGACCCCTGCCTGCTCCAGTGTGGAGAAGGCACATCGACATGTGCATGGGCATGTGCTGGGTCAGGCTGCGCATGGTTTTATTTCCTCGTACAAATAAAAAAAGCCCGGGCGGACCGTGCCGCCGGGCGGTCGCTGTTTAGCATTTGTTTAACGTGGCTGCAAGCTGCGGCAAATCACCACGAAGACTATGTTGAGCCCATTCTAGCGCCGGGCGGCCAGACCGTCAAGGGTCAGCTGGAATGTCTTTCGCCGCCGGAGAGTAACCTATATGCGAATTATTGGCACAGCAGTCGTTGCGATTATCCCGCTGCTCGCGTGCGGTCCGCGTTCCGGCGACTCGGGTTCACAGGCGGCCGGCGAACCGGCGCCTGAGGCTCCCGCCAACTGCACACCGCTGGAAACCCGTCCGCCCAGCGCGCCGGACCAGCGCCCCGCGTTCGAGGGTCAAACGCGAGGCTGCGGCATCACCTCAAATGTCGGCTTCGATGTAGTCGTGCTCGCGACCGGGCTGGTCCAGCCATGGGCCGTCGAGCCGCTCGAGAATGGCGATTTGCTTGTCACGGAGAGGCCGGGGCGCATGCGCATCGTATCGGCGGCGGGAGCGCTGGGCGCGCCGATCGACGGCTTGCCTGACGTAGCTGCGCGCGGCCAGGGCGGCCTACTCGATGTGGCACTCAGCCCCGGGTTCGCATCCGACCGCACCGTCTTCTGGAGTTATTCCGAGCCGCGAGAGGGTGGCAACGGCACGGCGGTCGCGCGCGGCGTGCTTTCGGAGGATCGGCGCAGGCTGGATCAGGTTCGCGTAATTTTTCGTGTGCTGCCGACCTACGATGGCCGCGCGCATTTCGGTTCGCGACTCGCATTCGGGCCCGACGGCAAACTTTATATCACGACCGGTGATCGTTCCGATCCACAGATGCGGTCGTACGCGCAGCGTCTCGACAGCCATCTCGGCAAGATTCTGCGCATCAACGCGGACGGGTCCGTCCCAGGAGACAATCCATTTGTCGGCCGCGCGAACGCGCAGCCAGAAATCTGGACGCTCGGTCATCGCAATGTGCAGGCTTCCGCTTTCGATCCGGATGGTGACTTCTGGATAGTCGAGCACGGCACGCGTGGCGGTGATGAGCTGAGTCTCATCGAAAAAGGCGAGAACTACGGCTGGCCGGTGCAGGCATACGGTATCGAGTATTCCGGACAGCCGATCGCAGGCGCATCACCCGCACCGTCCGATTTCGAGCAGCCGCGCTACTACTGGGACCCGGTGATCGCGCCGTCCGGTGCGCAGTTCTATACCGGCAACGCATTTCCCGCCTGGCGCGGCAGCCTGTTCATCGGCGCGCTCGAGGCAGCCAGGCTCGTGCGCCTGACGCTGGACGACGAGCGGGTAACCGGCGAGGAGCATCTGCTGGCGGAGCGCGGCCAGCGCATCCGCGATGTGCGTCAGGGAGCGGACGGCATGCTCTACATCGTTACGGGTGAGCAGAACGGCTCATTATGGAAGATCGTGCCTCAACGTTAGAAAATCGGATTAGAAAACCGGATTAGAAAACCGGATTAGAACTGCGGACTAGAAAACCGGATTATAGAACTTCGGATTAGAAAACCGGTTTAGAACTGCGGACTAGAAAACCGGTTTAGAACTGCGGACTAGAAAACCGGATTGGAACTGCGGACTAGAAAACCGGCTTGGAACTGCGGACTAGAAAACCGGCTTGGAACTGCGG
>JBQTID010000172.1:0-4674 GCA_052389275.1 Gemmatimonadota bacterium
ATCTGATAATGGCACGTGTGGTGCGAGGAAGTGACGCATGGACAATCGGGAAATACAGCGCTGGACGTCGGTAACCGCGGGCGCATTGCTCGCCGTTGCCGGGATGAAAAAGGGCGGTCGTCATGGGATGCTGCTCTCGCTGGCGGGCGGCGCGCTCGCTGCGGTCGCGTTCATCAAGCTCGGTTCGAAGGCTAAGGGAAGCGCTTGGGACGGCCGGCGGTCGGGCGAATGGAGAATGCCGCGCGAACGGCTGATGGAGGATGCCAGCACGTTCAGTCATACTGGTCGCCGCGGTAAGGACAGGGTGCACGAAGCATCAGAAGAATCGTTCCCCGCGAGCGACCCGCCTTCCTTTACGCCCACGACTTCGCTCGGCGGACACGACAATTAGCGATTAGAGCGATGAATGCGATGGCAGCGATAGGAGCGAAAAATGGATCGCTCTTATCGCTCTTATCGCTCTTATCGCTCTCATCACGTAATTTGCGTCCCATGACAGATCAGCGTGAGCGCATACGGTTATCCCACCTCTCACACGGCGCCGGTTGAGCCTGTAAGCTCGGAGCTTCCGAGTTGACGCAGGTTCTGCGTGGTATGCTGCCGAATGCCGATGCTCGCATTCTTGTTGATGCGAGTACGGGGGACGATGCGGCCGTATACCAGATCGATGAGTCGCGCGCGCTCGTCGCGACCGCGGATTTTTTCACGCCCATTGTGGACGATCCGTACGATTTTGGCCGCATCGCGGCAGCCAACGCCCTCTCAGACATCTATGCAATGGGCGCGCGGCCGCTGTTCGCGCTCAATCTGGTTGGGTTTCCTCGCAAGCTTCTGGGTGAGGGGATTCTGGAAGAGATTCTGCGCGGCGGCGCCGACATCGCGCGCGCAGCCGGCGCGCCGATTCTCGGCGGTCACTCGATCGATGACAATGAGCCGAAGTACGGATTGTCGGTAGTCGGTGAGGTCGAGCCGACGCGCATCGTGCGCAACGCGGGCGCGCGCGCCGGCGACATGATCCTGCTCACCAAGCCGATCGGTGCGGGCATTATCGCCACCGCGCTCAAGAATGACAAAGCTTCGCCGGCTGTCATTGCGGCGGCGGTCAATAGCATGACCACTTTGAATCGCGCCGCTTCGGAGATAATGCTCGAGATCGGTGTGCATGCCGCGACCGACGTTACCGGCTTCGGCCTGATCGGACATCTGCGCGAAATCGTGGCTGCCAGCCATGTAGGTGCGCGCGTGCGTGCTTCCCGTGTGCCACTTCTGGACGGTGCTGTCGAGCTTGCGCAGGCGGGTCAGCTGCCGGGCGGCACGCGCAGAAACTTCGAGGACGCCGCCGCGTTCACCAATTGGGCGGCCGAAATACCGGAGTGGCTGCGGCTGATCCTGTGCGATGCGCAGACCTCGGGCGGCCTGTTGATAGCGGTTGCTCCAGAACGCGCGCAGCCGCTCGCGCACGCGCTGCAACGTGAGCGCTCGCTCGCTGCGGACGTCATCGGCGAAGTGACGGATGGCAGCTCGATCGAGGTCATGATTTGAATCAATGGACTTGAGATTCAGGCCGCCCGACGTATCCGATTTTGCTTGAGTCTTCAGCTTCCTTCCTGAGCGCGCCGGGCACCCCGGACCCAGACGCGCACCCGCGCATCGACCAGGTCCCTGCCCATTTTCGTTTCGAGTGCCTCGATCAGCGCGCGTGAATCCTGGCTCGCAAGCTGTGGCAGCGAGGTGACGCCGAGCTGCTGAAGCTCGCGCAAGTACTCGGTGCCCATGCCGCGCAACGTCGCCATACGTGCCAGCTCGATCCACCCGTCGGCCTCGGACTCCTGACTGCCAACTGCTGAGGCAACATCGCGTGGTGACGCTTTTGCCAGCGAAAAGATGTCGTAACCGGCGCGCTCGATTTGCGCTGCCGGTACACCGGCAATCTGCGCAAGCCGCGGCGTGTAGGAATCGACCGTCATGTGCTCCATGCCGATCAGCGTGCCGACGCTGAAGCCAACCGCCAGCACGGCGGCGACTATGCGCTTCTTCGTTGACGCGGGCAACGTGGCGCCGATGCGTGGCACCGCGACGCCCGCGAGCACGAGCGCCTGCCAAAGAATGAAGCATTCGACTGCGAAAGGCGGGAAGCCGAAGAAGCCGGGCACCGGCATCTCGAAGATCTTCAGCTCTTCTACTCCCGGTACTGTGTAGATCCACTTCGCGCGCGCATTGATGTTCAGCATCTCCCAGACGAAACCGATGCACGCGCCACCCAACAGCAACCGCAGCAGTCTGCCAGGCTCACCTTTTTCCAGATCCGCCAGCAACGAATGCGCGCGGCCGCGCTTGTAGTTTTCCGGCTCGACCAGCAGCATGGTCGCGCCCCAAACGAGCGGGAAGAAGTAACGAGGCCATATGAGCACGAGCGCGAGCATGAGCGCGCCTACAATCCGCATGCTGGTGATGAACCGGTCATTGACCGTGAACTTCGGCCAGCGCGTTCGCTTTGCGACGTTCAAGCCATTGAGCACCGCTTCCGCGACAAAGACGGCGGGCAGGACGGTCGCGAATGCAATGAGGGTTCCGGTCCAGCGATCCAGTCGCGCCTCGGGAAGATTGACGTAGTACCAATTCTCGAGACGGAAATTGAAGAGCTCGTAGAACAGCCACACGACGGCAGACCACAAGAGCATGGTGACCAGGAAGCTTCTCTTGCCCAGCAGCAGGAACTCACCGCGGCGTCCATTCACACCACCGGTCAGCGCAACCAAGCCGTCGGCGGCCAGCAGTACCGGATACCACGCGAAATTGTAGTACCACGTGGCAAACGGCTCTATTCCATTGAGCAGCAACACGGTTGATGCTGCGACGAGCGTGACGCCGGTTACGATCGCGAGGATCGGCAAGGCAACGAAATTACGAGGTTGTGAAATTACGAAATTACGACCCGGCGTAGATGCCTGACGTGCTGTCGAATCGGTCGCAATGTCGTAATTCTGCATATCCGTAATCTCGTAATCTCGTAATTTCGTAATTTCGTCAGATGTGAATCACTCGCCCCACAGCCGCTAACGCCGCTTCCGCAATTGCTTCCGAAAGCGTTGGATGCGGATGCATTGCCTTCTCCATCTCTTCGACTGTTGACTCGAGATGTCTGCCCACCACGAATTCCGCGATCAGCTCGCTCGCGTGCGGCCCAACGATGTGCGCGCCCAGAATTTCGCTGTACTTCTTGTCGCGGATGATTTTTACGAAGCCTTCGCTCTCGCCCGCGGTGCGTGCACGACCATTCGCGCTCCACGGGAAGCTGCCTACTTCGATGTCGAAGCCTTTTTCGCGCGCGGCTGCTTCGGTCAGGCCAACCGACGCGACCTCAGGATGACAATAGGTAACGCTCGGAATGTTGTTGTAGTCAACCATGCCGTGACCTACACCCGCGATGTGCTCGACTACGGCAATGCCTTCGTGACTGGCCTTGTGTGCCAGCAGCGGTGGCCGCGCACAGTCGCCGATCGCGAAGACGTTCTTCGCGCTGGTTTGGAGCTGATCGTCCACCACAATGGAGCCGCGGTCGGTCTTCACGCCGGCTTTCTCGAGACCAATGTCGTCGATGATCGCCGCGCGGCCAACCGCTACCAGCACCCGCTCGACCTCGAGCGTCTTGGCGCCGTCTTTCGTAGCAATCATCAGTTTCACACTGTTCTTGCCGACTTCCGCCTGCTCGAGGCGCGCGCCCACCATCATGTCGATGCCGCGCTTCTTGTACGACTTCTCGACGACAGCCGCGCAGTCCTTGTCCTCGAGCGGGAGAATCTGGTCGAGCGCTTCGATGACGGTCACTTTCGTGCCGAATGCGTTGTAGACGTCAGCGAACTCCATACCGATTGCGCCTGCACCGATGATGCCGAGCGTTGCTGGCGCACTCTCCGGAAACACCGCCTGATCCGAGCTCCACACGCGGTCGCCGTCGATCTTCAGGATCGGCAGCGAGCGCGGCCGTGAGCCGGTCGCGATGATGATGTTCTTGCCGGTGATTTTTCTTTTGCCGTCTTTGCCTTCGACCTCGACTGCGCCGCCGCCCGCGAGGCGGCCCCAGCCGGTGATCGATTCGATCTTGTTCTTCTTGAACAGGAAACCGACACCCTTCGCGCCAGACTCCGCGACTTTCTTTGCGCGCTTGCCGGCGACGCCAAGATTCAGCTTTACTTCACCGGTCGTGATGCCGAACTCGGCGAGGTTCGGCGCTTTCTTCGCATAGTGCGCGCTCTCCAGCAGGGCCTTGGTCGGAATACAGCCGGTATTGTTGCAAACGCCGCCCAAACCGCCTGCGCCTTCGCCTACTTCTACGCACGCTACGCTCATCCCGAGCTGCGCGCCGCGAATCGCGGCCACATAGCCTCCCGGCCCCGCGCCGATCACGATCAGATCAAAATTGTCCGCCACTTTTATCTCACCCAGAATTGACGATTAGACCAGCATCATGGCTGGCTCTTCGAGGTACTGCCGCAGTGTCTGAAGGAACTTCGCTCCCGTTGCGCCATCGATCACGCGATGGTCGCAGCTCATGGTCACGCGCATACGCGGCTGCACGACCATTTCTCCATTTACGACGACGACTTTTTCTTCCGACTTGCCAACCGCGAGAATCGCCGCTTCCGGAGGATTGATGATGGCGGTGAACTCGTC
>JBQTID010000173.1:0-10735 GCA_052389275.1 Gemmatimonadota bacterium
GTACAAGACCCAGGCACTCGAGCTGCGATACCGCTACCACGGGCCCGACCAATCCTACGAGGGGAGTCGAATCAATTTCAGCGGGGACACGCGCCTCCGCCTCACGGAGGCGAAAGAGCTGCTGAAGCGCTACCCGGCGGGCGCGGAGGTCGAGGTCTGGTACGACCCGGCAAATCCGTCCTGTTCCGTGCTCGAGCGCACCGGCGCACGGTCTTTGCCGACGATTGCGCTTTTCGCGGTGGGCTACGGCGCGTTCGTCGTCAGCGCGCTGCTGTTTGCGGTGGTGCTCTACATTCAGGCCATCAACAACTGATTGGCTCGCCGCACACCCGCTCACCGTGCTCCTCGTATCCAGGCCGCGCGACCTCTCGCCCAGTTCGCGGAGACGGTATCGCCGAGCTGAAGATAGGTCTCCTCGAGCCGCTGGTACATGGTCGCATGGTTAATGACGCCGTACCCGAGGTCCTCCACCACGGACTGGTACCAGCCAACGGCGTCGCGGGTGCGACCCAGCCGGCGCAGTGCATCGCCCTGGAGCAGCCGGAGTTGAGCGTGATTATAGAAGGGGAACGCGCTGAATGAGGAGATACGATCATAGCCGTTGCTCGGGCGACCGGGCTGCGCCAGGATCGCGTCGTGGAACCGGCCATTGCGCATGGCCTGCGCGGCGCGCAGGTGTTTGGCGATGCTGGGCGCGGGTACGCCGAGGTATACGGAATCGTGACCGAGCTGGCTGTTGGTGCGAACGGCTTCGGCAAAGGCTATGGAATCATCCAGAGCGAGTGCCAGCTGCCCCATGTGGAAAGCTCGGAACGTACGGAGGTCCTTGAGAAGTCCCAGTGAAAAGATGGCCGGCTCTGTCACTTGCGATTTCGCCGGCGCCCAGGCGCGCAACTCTTTTAGTACCGCCTGCAACGAGTCACGCGGGGCGGTGCCGTGCGACATCAGCAGCGCGTGCAGGAGCGGCGCCCAATCGCGGTGACGCTCGCCCACGCGCTCAACTAGTTGGCGCGCTTCGGTGTGGCGGTCTTGACCGGCCAAAAGGTGTGCGCGCATCACGAATCCCGCGGCTTGCCAGACCTCGGAGCTTTCGCGCGTCAGTCGGTCGGCCCAGCGTTCGGCTGTACGCAGGTCTTCACTGAAGGTCGCCACGCGCCAGCCAATATCCCAGAGCCGCTGCGCGGGCAGCGCGTCCAGCTCAGCGAAGACCGGGTCATTGAGACGTCGCCGCAGAATCGCGTCGAGCGCGCGGACTTCAAGCGCTGCATCTTCGCTGGCCCGCGCAGTACGCATGCGCCCGGCAATGGAATCGAATGCGGCGTGATCTCGCCGGTAAGCGGCAATGCGCGCGAGATGAAGCAGGGCGTTCCCGTCATCGGGTACCAGCGCGAGAACGCGTCGGAAGGGTACGGCTGCGTCAGTGAAGCTTCGACCGGCGATCACGCCGCGGTGGAACAATAGTTCGCCGAGCCTCTCCCAGGCTTCCACCGATGCCGGCCTGACCTGCAACACCCGACGATAGATCTGCTCCGGTTCGAACAGCAGTCCCAGAATGGCCTGCTGATCGTAAGCATCAACCATGAGCCTTTCCGTTTCCGGCAACCGTTCGCGCAGGGCGTAGGCCCGTTGCGCCGCGGAGCCGGTGATGTCGAAATCAGGAACACCCGCCGCGGCGATCGAGAGTCTGTAGTGCGCCAGCGCAAAACTCGAATCGGCCTCGATAGCTTCCTGATAGGCCGCCACTGCGGCCGCATACTGTCGCTTTCGCAGTGCTGTTTCCCCGGTTAGAAACAGCTTTAACGCCGGCACCGACGCCGTGGTTACTGTTGCGGTACGCAGGATTTGTAGTTGTGGCTGCGCGAACTGCGTGGCAATGACTTTTCGCGCGAGCTCATCAATTGCTTCGGCCAGGTCGGCTTCCGCGCGTGCCGCGGTTGTAAAAGTGGCAAGCCGGTCACCGTTTGTTTCGAAAAGTTCTGCACTGATCTGAACTCGGTCGCCGGCTCCGAGCACGCTCCCGGTCAGAAAGAGTCCCGCGCCGAACCGATGCGCGAGCGATCGCGCGCGGTACAAGTCGAGCGGGATGGAATTGTCGACCAGGTTCAGCAGCGAGTTAGAGTCAACCGTACGCAACGGCTCCGCACCATCGAGCGAAGCACTCAAAATTGGAACCACCCCGGCGCCCAAATACTCGAGATTTGCGGGGGCACGAACCGTGAATGGGAAAATGGCGATGCGGCCGGGTTCGAGTTGCGCTCGCCTCGGACCATTCGCTACGTGCCAGGCCACGAGGCCCACGGCGAGGCTCAAGACTGCGGCAATCACGCCTCTGCGCAGCCGGAGTGTACGCGCCGGCCGGGCTGCCGCTGGCGCGTCTGCTGATGCTTCCAGCACGAACGTCCGACTCAGCTCACTCGCAAACTCCCAGCCCGGTGACGCGTCGTCGGTGCGCCGGAGAAACTGCCGGAGCACGAGCTCGTTCATCGCGGCAGTGACAACGGGCTGCGCGAAGCCCGTTTGTGCGGTGATCACGTCTGGATTATCGATCCGTTTCATGGTGGCAGCGGCAGCGAGAACAACACGCGCACTATCTGGCAGGCGCGCAACACGCTCGGCTACCACACTGCGGATCCCGCCGGTCAGCAGACGGTCTGGCGCGGGAGCATCCGCCGAGAATCGCCAGACACCGTTGCCGTCGACTTTGATCGCGCCCGACTCCACCAGGGCCGCCACTAGCTCGGCCATAAAGACCGGTGTGCCGCCCGTCAGCACGTGAAGTTGCTGGGCCAGGACGTTGCGCTCGTCAGGAGGCATCTCGAGCATGGAGCCGAGCATCTGCTCCACATGGAAGAGATTCAGGCCGCCGATCTCAATGCGTCCGCCGGTCTGTGCCGCCAGTTCGGCGATGGATCGAGCCGCGGGTGCGGCGCTCATCGTATCAGGTCGTCCGCTCGCCAGCACCATAATCGGGTCGGCATCGAGGCGGCGACAAATCGCCTCGAACAGTTGCTGACTGAACTCATCCGCTCGCGGCAGATCGTCCAACACGAGGATGAGTGGCACTTCGGCAGCAACATCGATGAGCACACGTGCGACTGCGTCATGCAGCGACGCCAGGTCGGTTCCCGCCGCGGGCAGGTTGGGGACGCGATCGCGGATGTCGGGAACGAGACGAGTGAGGTCCGCCAGCGCCCACGTTGGACTGCCGGTCAGACCGGGCGCTGTCCGCAGCCTGGCGAGCAGTCGCCGCGCCGCTTCACCAACCACAGGCTCGCCGAAACGCGCATCACTGGACTCCAGTACCAGCAGCGGCTGGTCCGTGCTGCGGGCCCAGCGCACGAATTCCTGGAGCAGGCGCGTCTTGCCGGTGCCTGGTTCACCTTCGATTACAGTTACCGACGCTCGTCCGCCGCGGGCCTGCTCGAATCTTCGAATCAAGGTCGTGAATGGATCGCCGCGACCTACCAGATCCGGCGACAGCACCGCCGCGGCGCCAGGCTCAGGCGCTGCCGAAGGGACGTCCGCGACCCGCGTGAGCTGGTTGCACTGCAATAGGAACGCAGGTGAGGGCGAGAGCTGCGCTTGCTCGAGATCCTGCAGAAAGGCGGCGTACACCCCCCGCGCCTGCGAGGTCTCACCGCCCAGGCAGAGGCACTCGAGCAAGTGATGATGAGCCTGCTCGTCCAGCGGCGCCTCCGACACCGTCCGCTGCGCCCATGCGACCGCCTCGGTCCACGCGCCACGACCCACTGCGTCCTGCCGCAGATTGTCCAGAGCCCACCGATAGAGCCTGGAAAGCCGGGCGCGCTCACCGTCGATCCAGTCGCGAAGGTCTTCAACCGCAAAGTCATCGACACCGCGCAGGTACATGCCGTTCCAGCGTGCTGCTGCCTGCGCGAACCTGCGCTCCACCACTTCGGTCTCGAACTCGACGCTGTCGATCTCAATACCGTCGCCCAGACGGACGAACTCACCATCAACCACGAGCGCGTCAGCCAACCAGCGTTTCAGCTCCAGAAGCGCCTGTCGCAGACTCTGCCTCGCCCGCACCTCGACGCGCTCACCCCATAACAATGCAGCCAGTTCCGCGCGGTCCGCGGATCGGCCGGGACGGCTGCCCAGGTACGCGACCAGCGCCAGCTCGCGACGACGGCGCACGAGTACTACGCCGTCAGGGTCTAGGAGCCGAAGCTCACCGAACGTCTGCAGTCGAATAATGCGGTAAACCCTGGTCCAGGTTCGAATTGACGCGCGGTCTGACAGGCCTCTGACACCGGCCGACTACCATTCACGCGAGAGACATCACCGCAGTGCGGGGAGCCCTTCATGGGCGTCATCGAACTCATCGGAGCGGGTAAAAACGAAGCTTCCGATCGGGCGACGAGCTTCTGCGTCTGATGGTCGAAATGCGAGACCCGAAATATCGCTGACCCGAAGTCAAGGGTCAATCAATTCACAATCGCCAAACAATCCTTCTGGAGGAGGGCAGTATGGGAAATCTCGCGGTCCAGTCTATCGCGGTGCTTGCCCCCCGGGCGCTGGTTGTTCGAGAAACTCGCAATCACGGAGTCTGAAGGATGCGCAATCTGGTGCGCGCCGTCTTCGGCCTGAATTTCCTTTATCAACTCGTGATCGGAGGCATCAGCCTGCTGGCGCCTGCGCTCGCGATCGAGCTGTACCAGGCGCCCGCAGGAGAAACGCTCAATTTCTTTCTGCGCGGCACCTTGCGTACGGCCGGCGCTGCGTTGCTGCTGGGCGCCGCGGTTTCAGCTCTCATCGCGAGAAATCCGGAGCGCAATCCCGTGTTGCTACCTTTGATTGCGCTGCTGGCACTGACCACCCTGATTGCCGAAGCGATGATGCTGGCAACCGGCGAGGCGAATGCGGCGCAGATCGGATTCGATGCGCTGGTGCAGATCGTCATTCTGATGGCTGTGTTCACGTACTACCCGCGCATGCGTGCGGCTGCGGCTGAGGCCGCGCCCGCGATGGCCACGGCTCGCTAACCCGCCGGGAGGACGATCATGCATGCATCCGTTCGCACTGCGGTCATGGTGCTGCTCGTTAGTGGCTGCACGCGTGCTGACACTGCCGGCCCGGCCGGCCGTTACATCCTGCATCAGCTCAACGGCGAGCCGATGCCGACAGCGGCGCAGAAGCAAGGCAACATCACCAGGCAGGCAATGTTCGGCCACGTGCTGATGAGACGCGACGGCTCGTTTGACGTGATGGCGTCGGAGTGGATCACCTGGGCCGGCCGCACCGAGCGCATGGTGAACGCGAACCGCGGCACGTACCGCATCACAGGCCAAACCATCACGCTCACAGGCCATACCATCACGCTCCAGGACTCGACGATCGGTCAGATCGCCACGGGCACGGTGCGCGGCGACACGCTCGCGCTTTCGTTCGGGCCGTATGACTGGGTGCTGCACCGAGTGGGTCGCTGACGTTGCTGCGGGCCAATGCGCTGGACGCTGATCGACGTTGACGCAAATCCTTCTGGAGGAGGACAGTATGGGAAATCTCGCGGTCCAGTCTATCGCGGTGCTTGCCCCCTGGGCGCTGGTCGTGGCCATCGGCGGCAACCCCATGCCGTCCGTCGCCGGGCGCGATCCCGAAACGGCAACTACTCCGAAGACGGTGGCACTGGTGTCCGTGTACGGCCCTGCCAAGATGCCCAAAAGCCTCCGCGGTGAAGCGTTGAGCCACCAGTGGGCGCTCGATTATGTGGAGAAGAGAGTCGCCACGATTCTCGCCGCGAATGGCATGCGCGTGCTCCCGGTCGCTAAAACCGCGGCCGAGATCGCGAAGAAATGGGATGAGGCCTACTTCAACGCGCTGGAGCCCGCCCAAAAGCAATCGGTGGCCGCAAGCGGGCAGCCATATCAGGAGCTTTTCACGGCCTTCAGACGTCGCGGCAAGATGGCCCACAGCGCCCTCACCACGCTGCCAAAGGACTATCTGCGCGTGCCGTATTACAGCACTTACGTCGATTTCGAGGACGATGTGGAAGAGCTGTTCGCCAAAAACACTAAAGGCGTGACGAGCGGTGAGGAAGGCGCCGTCTTTACGAACACGCTCGCGTTCAGGCGTGCACTCGGCGGGCTGGTGAAGGAGGCAGGGGCGGACGCCTACGTGCTCGTGCGCGTGCTGCCTGACGACAAGGACTTCGGTAACGCGAACGTCACATATAGGGATGAACAGGGGAAGAAGAAAAAGTACGGCGGCGTGCATATGGTCGAGGGGATCGCCGTAGTCATTGTCTCATCCTCGGGTGAGCAGCTCTACAAGAAGTGGGGGCTCGGGATCTCGGACCATGCGATACCCACGATGCAGGTGATCAAGATGAAGTATGACTCAGCCAAAGTCTTCGAGTTGCTGAGCGATGCACTAGACCGGGGGCTGGCCAGCGCCTTCGCGTCGGTAGAAGCGGCCGGACCGGCGGTCGCGCTCGGCGACGATGTACTCGCGCCGCCCAGCGGCGAAGATGCCGCAGTGCTCGCCGTATCGATGCCCGGCGTGAAGGCTTCAGCCGAAGCAAAGCCCAGAACCATGGATGAGGTGGTCGGGACGTGGGAGCTTGCCGAAGTCAACGGACAGCCGCTTCCTTGGAACCTGGAGAGCTCGGTCGTCACGGCAGCCAACTACCAGCTCACGGCGGACGGGAACTACTCGGTGCTGTGGTCTCATCTTGTGCAGGAGGGCGGCGGCAAGACGAAGCAGAAGGACTCGACGCTGAAGGGTAGCTTCAGCCTTAATGGGAGCGTAGCGGAATTCAAGCCGAAGGGTCTGATGGCCAAGATCGTGGTGGCCGCGATGGGAAATCCGCCGATGGAGTTCTCCGAGGATGGCTCAACCGCAAAGACCATTTACACTGGTCTCACGTACATCTGGAAAAAGAAGTAGCCGATCATGACAAACCAGTGGATCATCCGCGGCGTCGCAAGCGTGATGCTGGCAGCATGCCACACCACTCTCGCGCACGCTCAGGTCGAGGAGCGG
The DNA here is from genome assembly GCA_052389275.1 of Gemmatimonadota bacterium. Taxonomy (GTDB): domain Bacteria; phylum Gemmatimonadota; class Gemmatimonadetes; order Longimicrobiales; family RSA9; genus CBJLQC01. The sequence continues at coordinate 7,006 of JBQTID010000173.1, forward strand.
GAGAAGCGAGCCGTCTCCGTGAAAGTTCTCGATGCGAAGGCGCTCACCACCGCCATTTTGCGCGCGGCCGAGATCGGCAGCGCGGACAAGCCGTCCTTCAAGGTCAGCTCCTACAGCGCCGACTCGGGAGTGGTGCGTCTCTTCGAGGAGCACCTGAAGGTGGATACCATTGATAAGGCGGTCTCCTACTCCTACTACTCCTCCGGCTGCTACGGCGGAATCGGCACGTGCACCTTCAACACGGCTTACCGACCGGCGATTGTAGATGACCGCGGCATGGTGACCACCTGGCGGCTGGTCACTTTTCGCGCAGCCCGTGACGCCGAATACCGCGTGCTTTTCGAGCGGTGGGAACCGGAGACGGACGGCGTAACCGAGCCGGATAAGAAGGAGACGAAGCGTTTCTATGACGAGCTCGAAGGTGTGCTGAAGGCCGGAAACCGCCGCACCGACGGTGGCAGGCTGGACCGTAAGGGCTTGGAGGAGGCCGCCGCCCGGGCAAAAGGCGGCGAAGGCGCGGTGGGCGTGTACGAGTTGATCTCCGTGAACGGGCAATCGCTCCCGTATCCGGCGTCGACGCTGGGAATGATCTCGGCGGGAACCTATGTGCTCGAACCGGCCGGTGCGTTTCGCTCGATCATCACTACCAGCGGCGGCGGCAGGCAAAACAAGGGGCAATACACGCTCCAGGGCACGTCCGTCATCCTCACTGGGCGGTCCCTTGGAGTCGGCGTCGGGCTCATTGTTGCGAAGCTGGCCGGCGACACACTCGCGTACTCACTGACTGGGCAGCGCTACGTCTTCATCAAACGCTGAATGGGAAGGCAGGTCATGCCGAACAGACTCGTTGCATGCCTTGGCGCCGCGCTGCTGGCGGGATGTGCGTCCGCCCCAACCAGTGACGGTCACATCTGGACGGGTGCGTTCAGAGCGTTTGAGCGATCCTCGGCCTCGGGAATCGTCGACATTTACCGCGGCAGCACTGCGTACGAGACCCGGCTCGTGGTTGCGCTTCGGAATCTGCCCGCCGGCGGCGTCGTACGCTGGCGGATATTTGAGGGCAAGTGCGAGAAAAGCGGCGCGAGTGTCGGGCCGGCGGAACAGATGCGCGATGTGCAAGCTGACGGTGGCGGATCAGCGGGGGCAAACGTCGTCCTCGGGATGCGGCCGCCGGAAGCAGGTTTCTACAGCGTGCGCGTCGCGTACGCACAGGCCCGAGAGTGGCTCGCGTGCGCTGAGCTCAAGCGGCTCGGGAAGCCCGGGACGTGACCTGACGATAAACCGGAGGACATCCCGCTATTTGGATCACTGGACGAACCCGCTTCGATCGCCTGTTGAAACGTCGTGCCAATCCGGCTCAACATCGCTTCACCTGATGACTCCGGCCCGAGGACCGTGAGTCTGCCCGCAGACTCGAGCGAATCGCCGTTGCAGCCCTTGTCCTGCAAACGGTTAAACGCCGCGGCTAACATACGTCCGCGTTCCAAGTCTATGAGGATCGATGTATCGCATACGAGCATTTAGAGCACCATTTCTCATACGCCGACTTCAACCATCTGATTCAGCTTCCTGACAGTCACGCCGAGTAATTCCGCGGCCTTGCTTTCGGACACCAATCCTTCAACCAAGGCACGAAAACACATTCGTTCGAACCGTTGGGTTTTTTCCGAGGGCAGGGGGTTCGGCTCCTGTTTACGCCATCCGAGCCGCGTGATCAGCGTGAAAAGCTGTTGATATGCTCGCTGGGTGATGATCCGCAAATCTTTGAGCCGGTAAATCAAACACTGAATACTGACTAGGAAGAGCTGCTTCAGACGAACGAGCTCCCCGGGTGAGATGCTACTGCGGCTCGTACCTACCTCTGAGCGGACCATGGCAGCCGGCGCGAGAAACGCTCCTGCAAAGCGATTGCATGCTGCTTCTGGATCAATCTGCAGGACGTCGAGCATCAGATGCCCGAGCTCATGCGCGAGAGTAAAGCGCTGCCGCTCACCTGGATGGATAGCATTGACCACGATCACTGGGACCGGTCGGCCCTGCTTTCTATGAACCCAGGCAGTCATGCCCGAAATGCTGTTTGGTAAATCGAGCGTCAACACCTTGATCCCCTGCTCTTCGAGGTATTCCGCCAGGCGCGGAATAGGATCCTGTCCCAGTGACCACACGAGACGGAGGGACTCGGCCGCCGTTTCAGCTTGTTCAACGTCGCTCACCGCCCACGGAAAGGGCTGCGGCCGGCGAAATTCCGAGGTTTCACTGGCAAGAACATCCTCGATCTCCAAGTATCGTTCAGCATGGCGCAGAACTTCGGCCTCGAGCCTGGCCTGCTCCTTCGCGCTCGCACCCTTCAGCTTCCGGAACTCGACCTGCGCTAGTTCAATCTCGCCGGAGCTCAGCAGATAAGACTCTGAAACGCCGAGCGCTTCGGTTAACGCGATCAGCACGGTCGAATTGGGTAGCATTTCGTCGCGCTCGTATTTCCCAAGCGCCTGGGCAGTAACCACATCCCCCATTCTGGCAGCCAAGTCGCGCAGAGATAGTCCTGCACTCTTCCGGGCCAGTTTCAGACGCTCACCGAACATTCTATCTCCTAGAGTTTACAAAACGTACTATTTTTCTTAAATTTGTAAATCAACACGGCCTCGATTATAGGCGTGTTCGAGTGAAAAAGCAAGGTTTACAACAACTTACGACTGTTCACGTGGCGACAACCAGAGGAGGTAATATGCCAGCAGCAACCGCAGTCCACGTTTTCGTTGAACTGGACAAAAACCGGAAGGTCAAAATCGAATTCGACGCTGCCCAGGCAACCGGCGCAGAGATCAAATCCAAGGCCGGTGTGCCGGCGGATAACGACCTCGCACGACGCAGTGGCGGCAAACTGGAACTCATTACGAACGAGGAAATCGTTCCGCTCAAGAATGGTGATCAGCTCGTTGTGTTTCCGCCGGGGACCATCAGTTAGGAAGAAGAGAAATGACGGCCGAAACTATTGTGGCCATCAAGAGGGAGCTGACTGACTCGTATGCCGGCGTAGAGACAGCGACGGAAGGTTCCGGCACGCTCATCCATATACCGGAGGTCCGCTTCCCCAAGGGCTGCGAACCCGCGTCGACTTATGATGGCACTTCCGGCACTTTGATCGAATGTGCGGTGAAGAAGCGTTCGAATTGTGTGCTGTGTCAGCGAAGTTTGGCAGCGGGAGATGTTGTCTGGAAGGGCGTAGGAGCCTCAGAATCCATGCGGCGACACGCGACACGCTCAACGATACCGTCAATTCGCAAGAGCAGCGGCAATTACGCCGACGAGCACGCCGGCGTTTTATCAGCATCGTGTTATGGTTTGTGGTGTGGTTTTGATCTGGTTTGGGAGCGTGTTCGATGTTTGTGTGCCGGACCAATTCTGACACGCTCGTCAAAATCCAGAGGTTTTCTCCGGAAATGATCCTAGAGGGAGCATAGCGCGCGCGACAAGCGGCTCCAGTTGACACAGCCCGCCGGCTAATTGCGGAGAGCTTTCAGCTCATGATCCTCGAGGAGGCGTCCGTGCAGCACGACCATCGGCAGCGACCGCAGATTCCTGATGTCGTCCAGCGGATTGGCGCGGAGCACTAAGAATGATGCGGGTGCTCCGGCGTGCAGCCGTCCCGCCTGCGGGCGGAACGCCGCTGTGGCTGGCGGGACCGTGGCCGCGTGCAAGTCGTCGCTGGGCGAGCAGGGGCGGCGTGTTT
>JBQTID010000174.1:0-16598 GCA_052389275.1 Gemmatimonadota bacterium
ACGGGTGATCCATGCCGACCAGATTCTCGATCTCCCAGATCTCGGTGGCGCCGAGGGAGGTGCTGACGTCGACGCGTTGCAGGACCATCAGCTTGCCGTTGATCATGCCCTGACTCAGCACCATGAGACGTGTCGCGGTAGCCTGGGCGGGATCGAGCGCGGGCACCGCGCGCAGCGCCGCGGGCAGCGCCGCCGCCTTCATCGGTAGCGAGCTGCTGTATTGCAATGCGAGCAGCACGCGCGGCTGGTCCCAGTCTTTCGGCCGCGTCTGCGGGATGTAGCGGTCGTACGGCAGCGCAACCAGCTCGGCACGATCACCGGGCTTGCCGCTGCCGTGCACGAGTAGCTCCGCACGCTCGCCATTGCCAAGTAAGATCTCGCCGACTTCGATCGGCTTCTCGAACAAACCGCCGTCACTGCCGACATGCAGCAGCTTGTGACCTGGAATGGCCAAACGATAAACGCGCGCCGCTGATGCGTTGACAATGCGCCAGCGCTGCACTTCGCCGCTGTGAATCGTGAGCTGCGGATTGATCCTGCCATTTACGAAGACGACGTCGCCCTCGCGACCATTCTCGAAATCGATGCGGCCCTGCGGTGATGCGTGGTCCGGCAAATCGATCGAGCCATCTTCGCGGAAGCGGTTATCGGACAGCACGATCAGTTGTTCGGTGAGCGTGGCCAGCGGATCATCGGCGGCGCGTACCACGATCGCGCCGTACAATCCTTTCGCGACCTGATAACCCGTTTGATGGTGCGGATGCGGATGGTACCAGTACGTGCCCGCAGTGCCGGGCCTGATCGTGAAGACATAATCATGCCGTTCGCCCGGCTCGACCGGATGGAACGGACTGCCATCAGCAGCGAACGGAATGTGCAGACCGTGCCAGTGCACCGTGGTCGCAACCGGCAGCTTGTTCTTGAAGTGGATGACCACGCGATCGCCTTCGCGCAGCTCGAGGGTCGGGCCGGGAACCTGGCCGTTGTATGCAAACACCTCGGTCGTCTTGCCGGGCAGCAGTGAAAGGCTGGCCGGTTCCGCCGTCAGTTCGAACTCTACGGTTCGCTCCTGAGCGAGCGCGTTGGTTGTGAGAAGCGTAAATGCCAGGGCAGCCGGATACAGCGATTTCATTCAATCTCCCCAGATTACAAATCAAGCAGGCGCCCAAGGTGCAATCTTGCATATATGAACTGCAAGCCACCGAACGCGCGCGCGGCCGCTCGCCGCCAGCGCCGCACGACGCACTCACTTCCGGCGCGAGTGGCCGATTGTACCAGGCGCGTCAGATCATACCTGATGGGCGCTTAGATGACGGAAGGCGGCAGCGCAGGTAACAAATCGACATCAGCGACAGCACGAAGCAAAACAATCCCATGCTCCCATGCTCCCATGCTCTCATGCTCCCCCGATGTGCATTCTTGCTCAGAAGAACAGCAACTGCAACATTCCGGCGCATGATTCCGACTGACGCCGGGTCGTCTGCGGAGCAGACCGTGGCGGCGCGGCCGCTCCGTGTCGCGCTGAGCCATTTCATTGCGACCCAGAATGCCGGCGCCGTCGTCCTGCTGGCGGCAACGGTTGCGGCGCTCGTGTGGGCCAACTCGCCGTGGTCATCGAGTTATGAACGTTTGTGGCAAACGCCGCTCACGCTTTCCCTGGGCGACGTCGAACTGGCGCTAACGCTTCGGCTCTGGATCAATGACGGGCTGATGGCGCTCTTCTTTTTCGTCGTCGGGCTCGAGATCCGCCGCGAGTTCGATATGGGAGAGTTGCGCGAGCGCAGACGAGTGGCGGCGCCCGTTATCGCGGCGATCGGCGGCATGGCCGTGCCCGCGCTGCTGTACCTGGCTTTCAATGCCGGTCAGCCCACGGCGCGCGGCTGGGGCATCGCGATGGGCACAGACACTGCATTCGCGCTCGGCATACTGACGCTCGTTGGCGGACGCTGGACGCCGATGACACGGACCTTCCTGCTGACGCTCGTTATTGTCGATGACATCACCGCGCTCACGGTCATCGCGCTCGCCTATACTGCCACCGTTTCGATCACGGCATTCGCAGTTGCTGCCTCCGTGTTCGGCGTGATCCTGATCATGCGCCGGCGCGGCGTGCGAAACGGCGTATCTTACTTTCTGGTCGGGTTCGTGATGTGGCTTGCGATGCTCGCATCGGGAATTCATCCCACCATCGCCGGTGTTGCTGTCGGCCTGCTAGCCTACGCGTATCCGCCGACGCGCATCGAGCTGGAGCGGGCCGCGGCCCACTGGAGATTGTTCCGGGAGGAGCCGACGCCGCAGTACGCACGGGTGGCGAGCCGGAGCCTGGCGTATGCAATCTCACCGAACGAACGCCTGCAATACATCTTCCATCCGTGGACGAGCTACGTGATCGTGCCGCTGTTCGCGCTCGCCAACGCAGGTGTCCGTTTGGATGCCGAGGTGATCGGGCGCGCCATGCAATCGTCGGTGACGCTCGGCGTCATAGCCGGACTCGTGATCGGCAAGCCGATCGGTATCATCGTCGCGACCTGGCTCTTCACGCGCCGCCGGTTGGGTGGCTTTCCGATCAGCGTGCCGTGGCCTCCGCTCGTCGGCGCCGCCACGGTTGCCGGCATCGGCTTCACCGTTGCGCTGCTCGTCGCAACGATCTCACTACGGGGAGAAGACCTCGAGAGCGCGAAGGTCGGGATTCTCGGCGCGTCGGTAATCGCATCCCTACTCGCCTGGCTTGTCTTCCGCGTGATCGATCGTCTGCCGCAGCCGCTCATGGCAATGGGGCGCGACCAGGTCGCGGCTCGGCTCGTGGATCTGATCGAACCGGTCAATCCTCGAGTCGATCACATCCGCGGCCCTGATGACGGCGCCGTGACGCTGGTGGAGTATGGCGACTTCGAGTGCCCGCACTGCGGTGAGGCAGAACCGATCCTCAGAGAGCTGCTCCAGAAGTTTGGCTCCGACATCCGCTTCGTCTTCCGACACCTTCCGCTCACCGAAGTTCACGAGAATGCGCAGCTCGCGGCGGAGGCGGCGGAAGCCGCGGGAGCCCAGGGAAGATTCTGGGAGATGCACGACCTGCTGTTCGCACATCAGGACGCGCTGCGTGCCGGCGACCTGCGCGGCTACGCTCGCGAGCTCAATCTCGACATTGATCGGTTCACGGATGATCTGCAATCGCGGCGTTATGCTCGGCGCATTGCACGGGATACGGACAGCGCGGATGAGAGCGGCGTGGCGGGCACACCGACCTTCTTCATTGACGGACGGCGTCACTATGGCGCCTACGACATCGACTCGCTAACTGCGGCTCTGCCTGGTGCTCACGTTTAGTGTCAGCCGTGAACTTCACCATGCCGCGGCTCCGGCGTTACGGCCAATTCGTCTTCTTCGCCCGTGCGAATGCGAAACACATGTTCGACCGGCAGCACGAAAATCTTGCCATCGCCAACGTCGCCGGTGCGCGCGGCCGCGAGCAGAACCTCGACGGTACGGTCGACGAACGCCTCCGAAACGCCGATCTCGAGCCGCACCTTGCCGGTCAGCTCCATTTTCACCGTGGCGCCGCGGTAGGTTTCGACCAGCTCGAGCTCACCGCCGTGACCTTCCACCCGCGTGACCGTTATGCCGCGCACATCGGCGTCGAACAAGGCCTCCATCACATCGTTCAGCTTTTCGGAGCGAATCACCGCGACGATCAGCTTCATGTGTCCTCAGCTTCCGCGCGGCGAAGGCGCCGCTCAGCGACCAGGACGGCACCTTCGCCGCGGTTGTAGGCCGCTTCGCCGTGTTGTGTCACGTCCATGCCGATGCCCTCCTCTTTTTCCGATCTGCGCAGTGGTGCGCGCACGCCAATCAGCTTCAGCAGTACGAATGTCATGACGCTGCTATACGCGAGGACGGCAATCGTGGCGACACCCTGATGCAGCAGCAGACCGGCATTGCCGGCGAGCAAACCATCGGCCGGTGAGCCCCACGCCTTTTGCGCGAAAACGCCGGTCAGCAGTGCACCGACGATGCCACCCAAACCGTGCGCCGCGAAAACATCGAGCGAATCGTCGAAGCTGGTGCGCGGCCGATACAGAATCGCGAAATAACTCGGCACTGCGGCAATTACGCCGAAAATGATTGCGCTGCCCGGCGCAATGAACCCCGCGGCAGGCGTGACGGCCACGAGCCCCACGACCGTGCCGGTTGCCGCGCCTACCGCGGTCGGCCGGCCGGTGCGCCAGAACTCCAGCAACATCCAGGTGAGCAGCGTAGCCGCCGGCGCGAGCAGCGTATTCACGAACGCGAGCGCTGCGATCTCGTTCGCGCCCAGCGCACTGCCGCCATTGAAGCCGAACCAGCCGAACCACAGCAGCGCGGCGCCCAAGAGAACGTAGGGCACGTTGTGCGGTAGAAACGCCTGCCGCCCGTAGTCCTTGCGGCTGCCGACGACGCGCGCGCACACGAGCGCGGCGGCGCCGGCATTGATGTGCACGACGGTACCGCCCGCGAAATCCAGCGCGCCCAGCCGGCTCAGCCAGCCGCCACCCCACACCCAATGCGCGACCGGCGCGTAAACCACCGTGCTCCAAACGACGATGAAAGCCAGGTACGCGCCGAAGCGCATGCGCTCGACGATCGCGCCGGACACCAGCGCCGCCGTGATGATTGCGAAAGAAGCCTGATACGCGAAGTACAGCAGCTGCGGAAAGTCACCCCACGCGCCGGTGCCGAGCCCGACGTCGTTGAGCAGCGCGTGCGCGACCCCGCCGATGACTGCATTGCCTTGGGTGAACGCGAGCGTGAATCCCAGCAGTGCCCACGCGAGCCCGACCGCGCCCATGCACGCAAAGCTCATCATCATCGTGTTGAGCACGTTCTTGCGCCGCACCAGGCCGCCGTAGAAAAAGCCGAGCGCCGGCGTCATCAACAGGACCAGCGCCGTCGAGATGAGAATCCAGACGGTGTCGCCGGCGTTTAGCGGTGCCTGATTCATGGCGCAAGCCTAGGTCTCAAGCGCGGCGCGCGCCAGATTCGTCCGCGCCACAAGGGCAACTTCGAGAAGCAGCTCGCCTGCGGGCTGCCCATTGCGCCATGGCGATGCTGATTTATGGGCATTACTGTGGAGCCATGGCCTACCGCATTGATGATCGCAAGCAATTTACGCTCGAGGAATACGAGGCACTGCCCGATGACGACCTGTATTTCGACGAAGTCTCGCGCGGCTACCTGGTGCGCGAGCCCAGGCCGGGTTCTGCGCATGGGCGGATGGTAACGCTCATTTCCCACCGCCTGATGCAGTACGTCGAACAGCATCCCGGCTGCGGGCGGGTCTATACGGAAGCGGGGTTCGTGCTTTCGGAGAAGCCGCTGACCGTGCGCGGCCCGGACGTGGCATTCGTGCGCGCCGAGCGCGTGCCGCCTCTCGCTCCTGGCATCTTCCGCGGTGCGCCCGACCTCGCCATCGAAGTCGTGTCACCCAGCAATCGGGCGGGAGAGATACTGCGCAAAGTCTCGGAATTCCTGGAGGCCGGCACGCCGGCTGTGTGGGTGATCGATCCGGGAAAAGAGACGGTCGTCGTTCACGATCAGTCCGGCATGCCGCGCGTGCTGCGCCCACCGGAGCGGCTTGGCGCTGAAGAAATCCTGCCAGGCCTGTCCTGGAATATCCCGGCATTGTTTGCCGACTACTGACGGCCGTCGATCTTCCACCGGACAAGACGCCCGGCCCTCACATCAACGTATCACGATCTCATGCTCCCATGCTCCCATGCTCCCATGTTCCCATGTTCCCATGCTCCCATGCTCCATGCTCACTTCTTCGCCGCGTCCGCATCGGCAACCAAAGGTCCGGTGACATTCTCAGTGGCCGGCACAGTCTGAAGATACCGGTAGATCGCGCGGATGTCGTCGTCGCTCATACGCGCAAACGCTCGCCACGGCATGTGTGAGCCGGAACCGTTGAGCGGACCGGCGCGGAACCGCTGCACGAACTGGTCCTCGCTCCAATTGACGATGTGTCCGGTGGTCGGGTGCGGCGTGAGATTGGGTGCCGTGTACATCTTGCCATCGCCGCCCTCCATTGGACTGCCGCCGGATAGCCTGGGCGCCAGATACGAGCCGTCCTTCATGCTGCGCTGCGTGTGACAGCCGGCGCACGCGGCAACGTTGGTCACCAGGTATTCACCACGCTCGACGGTCGCGGCCGCTGGCGGACTTTGGGCGAGCGGTGTGCCCGATGGCGCGCTCGGCTCGAGCAGGAACGACATGATCGCCTTGCCCACGAAGCGCAGCTCGCGGTCGGGCACTTCGTTGCGCACCGGCTCCTGCGAGCGCAGGAACGACAGCAGCGCGACCAGGTCTTCGTCACTCAGATTCTGGAATTCCATGAGCGGCATCGCGGCGCGGCCATCGCTCAGCACGTTGTGCCGCAGCATGCGCGCGATCTTGCCGTCCGACACATTGCCGATCCCGGTTGCTTTGTCGGGCGTCAGGTTCGGCGTATACAGCGTCATGATGCCGATGTCGAACTCGTAGCCGCCCGACAGGGGCACGCGTTCACCTGCCTCGAGACGAGCATGTTTGTCGGGAGTGGTATGACAATACGCGCAATGCGCTGGGCCATAAGCGAGGTAGGCGCCGCGTTCAATGGTGGCGCTGTCGGTGGACGCAACGGTGCCGAGCTCGGGCACATCGAAAGTTCGGTCCTGACGCAGCTGCACAGTCGCAGCACCAGTGGCGAGCAGCACTACGATCAGGGCCAAGGCATAGGTGGCGAACTTGAGCAACCGCTTTTTCATGCAATCTCCTGTAAATCATGGAACAAAACCGCCGCAATCTGCATTGTTGCACGTATGAAATACAATGATTGAGTTGTCATCGCGCTGGCCAGTGGGAGCTGCCGCGGCAGGGGGCCTGCTTTCACTGTTCGCAAATGACGCATTGCCGCATGTTAGCGCACAGCGAGAAGATCGTGTAAGCTGTTGAGAATAAATCATTGCGCTCAGGTACCATGATAGTCAGATGAGTCATTAGTGAATCGTGAAAGCAGGCCCCCAATGATCCTCGTGATCGACGACGAGGTGCCCATTCGCCGCGTCGTCAACAACGCGCTTCGCGGCGCAGCAATGACCGTCATTGAAGCAGCCAGCGGTGGCGAGGGCATCGACCTCGCAGCAGCCACCCGTCCGGATCTCGTCGTACTCGACCTTGCGCTTCCCGACATGAGCGGCGTGGCTGTCTGCATCGAAATCCGGAAATGGTCGCAGGTGCCCATCATTGTGCTTTCGGCATCGCATTCGGAGCGGGAAAAAATCGCGCTGCTGGACGCAGGCGCGGACGATTACGTGGTCAAGCCGTTCAGCCCGACTGAGCTACAGGCGCGGGTGCGGGCACAGCTCCGGCGCGCGCGCACCACAGAGTTTCCGGAAACGAGCGTCGTCGAACTGGACGGTCTGAGTATTGATCTTGGCCGGCGCGTGTTGAAGCGCGCCGACGCTGAGATTCATTTGACGCCGACCGAGTGGGACCTGCTGCGCGCCTTCGTTCGCCACGCGGGGCGCACCCTCACGCACCAGCAGATTTTCCGGGAAGTATGGCGCAATGCGAGCGGTGATGCGCAGGCCTATCTGCGCGTCCACATTGCCAATTTGCGGCGCAAGATCGAGCGGGACCCGGTGCGTCCTCGCTTCCTCATGACGGAACCGGGCGTCGGCTATCGCTTCTGCGCGCTTGACTAGTACACGCCTTCTCGGACTCGATTTTCACGCGGCGGTCCGCTGGACGATCGTGGTTGCGATCACGACCGGCGTGCTGCTGCTGTTCCGCGACCAGCTCGATAAAGCGCACGTTGCGCTTGCTTATCTGCTGGTGGTGTTGCTCGGCAGCGCGCGTACCGGCCGGCGCGCCGGCATCGGGCTCGCGATCCTCTGCTTTGTCTGCTTCAACTTCTTTTTGTTGCCGCCGTATCACACGCTGGCGATCTCGGACTCGCGCGACTGGCTGGTGCTGCTCGCATTCCTGATCACGAGCCTGGTAGCGGCGCAGCTGTTGTATCGTGCGCAGCACGAAGCTGCCGCGGCGCGCGAGCGGGGGGAAGAGATCAATCGCCTGGCCACGCTGGGCGCCGAAACGTTGAGCGCGGGTCGCGCCGAGGACGCGACACACGCCATCGCACGAGTGATCCAGGCGACGCTCGACCTGGGCTCCTGCGACATCTATGATGCGGGGCAGGATGGTGCCGAATTCCGGCGGGTCGGTCACGCAGCCCGCCCGGATCATGAGCCGGCGCGTGATGAGCGCATTGAAAGCATGTTCGATTACGCTATTGAAAACGACGCCGTCATCGTGCGGCGGCTTGCCGGCGGCGTTCATGTCATTGCGAATGAGGCGGACGCTTCACGCGCGCCGGGCCTCACGCAGTCAGACGCGAACGTAGTGGTCATGCCGCTGCATGTGCGTGGAGCGGGCGTCGGCATTCTCCAGCTTGCCGATGATAAAGCCATTCAGCTGAATGAGCCGCAGCTGCGTTTCGCGGCGGCGCTGGCGTACTACGCGGCGCTGGGTGTCGAGCGCGTTCGGCTCACGGCCGAAGCCGAGCGCGCGGAGGCATTGCGCGCCGCCGACCGGCTCAAGGATGCGCTGATCGCCGCCGTGTCGCACGATCTGCGAACGCCGCTCACTACCATCAAGGGCCTCGCGCACGACCTCGCGCGTGGCGGTGACGACCGCGCATTGACCATCGAGAAGCAGGCCGACCGGCTCAATCGCCTGGTAGCGGATCTGCTCGATCTGTCGCGACTGCGAGCAGGCGCTCTCGAGCTGACGCCGGAGCTCAATTCCGCGGAGGACCTGGTCGGTGCTGCACTGGCGCAAATCAGCGGGTTGCCGCGCGCCGCGGATGTGTATGTAGCAATGCCCGAAAACGTGATCCTCGGCCGCTTCGATTTCGTGCATTCGTTGCGCGCGCTGGTCAACCTGATCGAGAATGCACTCAAACACTCGCCCGCCAACTCACGCGTTGAGCTCTCGATCACTCGCACCAATGGCCAGATCGCCTTCTCGGTACTCGACCGGGGCGAAGGCATTGCGCACGATGAACTGGAGCGCATCTTCGAGCCCTTCACGCGCGGCCGCCACGTCGATCCTGCGATCGGTGGCGCTGGTTTAGGCTTGTCCATCGCACAAGGTCTGGCCACGGCTCAGGGTGGAAGTGTGGCTCATGCTCCCCGTCCCGGTGGTGGTTCCATCTTCTCTCTTTTCCTGCCCGCTGCACATCTGCCCGAGACCGAGTCTTAACAGCTTCTTAACACGACCGCCCGCCGTCTTTGTGCGTCCTTAACGCACCGGTCGCAATGGTTCAGCTCGATGGAAGCGAATCAACGAACCGGAAGAGAAGCGGCAGATCAGGCGTTGCCGGTATCCGACGCGCGCTATACCGCCGCATTATCGCTCGCCGCACTCGGCATCGTCTATGGCGACATCGGCACAAGTCCGATTTACGCGATTCGTGAATCGTTCCTCGAGGAGCACGGCGTCGCTGCGATTGTACCGAATGTAATGGGCGTGCTTTCGCTCATCTTCTGGTCGCTCATCATCGTCATCTCGATCAAGTACCTGGTCTTCATCATGCGCGCCGACAATCGCGGCGAAGGCGGTATTCTCGCGCTGACCTCGCTGGTTACGCCGGTCGGCGCGCTGCGCGGCGGCCGGCGCATGATGATCATGCTGGGCCTGTTCGCGACCGCACTTCTCTATGGCGACGGCATGATCACGCCCGCCATCTCGGTGCTGTCGGCGGTCGAAGGCCTGGCGGTCGCAACGGATTTCTTCCAGCCGTACGTGATTCCCATCACGGTCGCGATTCTGATAGCACTTTTCTCATTTCAAAGACGCGGCACCGCGGACGTTGGCAAGATCTTCGGTCCAGTCACGCTGGTGTGGTTTTTTACGCTTGCGACTCTTGGCATCTGGCACATTATCCGTGAGCCGAGTGTGCTACTCGCGGCGAGTCCGCATCACGCGTTGCGCTTTTTTCTCGAGAACCGATTCAATGCGTTCCTGGTGCTCGGTTCGGTGTTCCTGGTAGTTACGGGCGGCGAGGCGCTATACGCGGACATGGGACACTTCGGCAAACAGCCAATCCGACTCGCCTGGTTCATTGTGGTGTTGCCGGCATTGCTGCTGAACTACTTCGGACAGGGCGCGCTGCTCATCCGAAATCCGGAAGCCGTGTCGAATCCCTTCTTTCTGATGGCGCCCGGCTGGGCGCTGTATCCGGTTGTCCTGATTGCCACCGCCGCGACCGTCATCGCGTCACAGGCGCTTATCTCCGGCTCGTATTCGTTGACGATGCAGGCGGTGCAGCTCGGTTACAGTCCGCGTGTCGAGATCGACCACACGTCGGCCGAGGAGAAGGGTCAGATCTACATTCCGGCCATCAATTTCGCGCTGATGATCTCGTGCATCGGGCTCGTGCTCGGATTTCAGACCTCCAGCAGGCTGGCGGCCGCGTACGGCGTCGCCGTGACGACGACGATGGTGGCCACATCGATTCTCTTCTTCGTGGTCGTGCGCGAGCGCTGGAAGTGGAGCTTGCCGGTGGCGATTCTGCTGGGCGGCGTCTTTCTTGTGATCGACCTGGCCTTCTGGGGCGCGAACCTGCTCAAGATTCCTCACGGCGGCTGGTTCCCGCTGATAGTCGGCACGATCGTGTTCACGCTGCTCACGACCTGGAAGAAAGGGCGCCAGATTCTCGCGCAGCGGATGCAGGATCGCACGCTGCCGCTCGATCTATTCATTCGCGATATTCTCGCGCGGCCGCCACTCAGGGTGCCGGGCACTGCGGTGTACATGTACAGCAATGCCGGCGGCACGCCGCCCGCGCTGCTGCACAATCTCAAGCACAACAAGGTGCTTCACGAACGCGTCGTATTCCTGTCCATCGCAACCGACGAGATTCCGTATGTGGCCGCGGACGAGCGAGTCGATTTTACCGGCGTCGCCAGCGGCATCTACCAGATCGTGCTGCATTACGGCTTCATGGAGGACGTGGATGTTCCCGCCGCACTCATGAGCATCAAGCGCGAGAATCTCGACTTCAAGCCGATGACGACGTCTTATTTCCTGGGGCGCGAGACGTTGATCGCCAGCAATCGCAAAGGCGGCATGTCACGGTGGCGCGAGAAGCTGTTCGCGACCATGGCGCAGAATGCACGCAGCGCGTCGTCCTTCTTCCGGTTGCCGCCGAATCAGGTGGTCGAGCTGGGCGCGCAAATCGAGATCTGACCGCTTACGAATGACAAGGCCCGGGTTGCTATGGCAATATTGCCTGCGCGTCAGATATCTTGGCTCCAGATGAGCAGCCCGGCGCCGCAACCACCGCTAACGGTGGCAGAGTACGAGAAGCTCCCGTCCGATCCGCAGTACCGCGACGAGCTATCGCGCGGCCGTTTGATCCGCGAGCCACGGCCGGGCGCGCGGCATGGACGTGTTGCCTTCGAGATTGCCAGTGCACTGCGCGAGTTCGTTCGGGCTCACGAACTCGGCTCGGTAGAGATGGAATGCGGCTTCCTGCTGAACGTGTCCGACAACATCGTGCGCGGACCGGATGCGGCTTTCATTGCGCGCGACCGTCTGCCCAAGAAGGTGCCCGTCGGCTTCTGGCCTTTTGCACCCGACCTCGCGATCGAAGTCGTGTCGCCATCGAACACGACCTCAGAGATCGAGAGCAAAGTGCTCGAATACCTGGACGCCGGCACGCGCATGGTCTGGGTAATTGATCCGGAAACGCGTGTCGCGCGCGTCTACGAGGGCAATGAAGCGCGTATCATCCGCGAACATGAAGCCTTGAGTGCTGGCGAAATCGTTCCCGGCTTCTCGATTGGCTTGTCCGCCATCCTCGCTTAAAAGAAGTCGATGTCGTCCACCATGAAATCCGCACTGGTTCATCACGCCTAGCCTGCTGATGAAGGGCGAATACGTCACGCAGAAGTATCACGACTTCCCGACCACCGACATTCGCAATGGCGGCAAGTTCGATGGCTTCGTGATCGAAGGCGTCGTCAGCTTCTAACGGCACACGCGTGAGTGGCCGGGGGTTCGCACCCGCGGCCACACATGCCTGCCCGATCTACTCGAAAAGAGCGGAGACCGGAATTTGAAACCCCGGCAGAAGTGGTGTGGTCAGCCCATCGGAGGCGCGCAGCAGCGAGATATCGGATGCCGAACGATGCTCTACGACTGTACGCGTGTCGGGATAAACAACCCAGACGAGCGAAGTGCCTGCGTCGAGAAACTCCAGCACTTTCTCCTGGAGCTCGGCGGCCGTGTTCGAGGGCGAAACGACCTCAATAGCGATATCTGGTGCGCCGCGGAAAAATCCTTTTGCCGGTTCAGCGCGGTCAGCCCTAATGAACGCCACATC
Organism: Gemmatimonadota bacterium; assembly: GCA_052389275.1. Taxonomy (GTDB): domain Bacteria; phylum Gemmatimonadota; class Gemmatimonadetes; order Longimicrobiales; family RSA9; genus CBJLQC01. The sequence continues at coordinate 12,407 of JBQTID010000174.1, forward strand.
GGGTCCACGCAACGTGAGCGGGACGTCCTCCAACACGAATCCCGATTCGGCGACAACGCGACCTGCGCCCGGGTGGGCATCGACATAATTCAGCAGCAGTTGGCCAATCCGCATGACAATGCGGCCGTGCCGGTAAGCTGGCCTCGGCTCTCGGACCAGCCGGCCGCGCGAGACCTCGTCGATGTAGCGCCCATCGTCAGGCAACGCCTGGTATTCTTCGAGCGTCAGGAGCTGCTCATCTACGCTGCGGTGCATGCTTCCAATCTACAGGACCGAACGAGCGAATTGGAATAGCAGAGCCGCGCATCGAGAACGGCGTCAAGGTCTTCGATCTGGTCGGGCAGAAGGTGCAGTGGGAGGTCGAGCCCGGCAAACGCGTCGAAGCGTGGGCGTACAACGGCGTCGTGCCCGGCCCGCAGATACGCGTCAAGGGATGCTGAATCGAATCACGGGATGTTCGGCATGGTGACGGCGCTGATCGTCAAAGCTTGAGCACGCTACCGACCCACTGGATCGCATCGTCGAGCTCTTCGGGTGCGATCCGGTGGCCGATAGTGTAATCGTGCATCTCCAGCTTCGCGCCGGCAGCGCGCAGCTGAGCGCGCCCTTCGACTGCCAGCGCGAACGGAATGTTGGTGTCCTGCGTGCCGTGGCCCCAGAAGAATGACGAGTCATCTACCGTCTGCGGTGAAACCAAGACGCGCGGATGATCGGCGACGAAGCCACTGAAATTCAAGATTCCCAACACCTCACCGGGATGCGAGAGCGCATAACCGAGTCCGAGTGTGCCGCCCTGCGAAAAGCCACCGACCACAACCTGCTGCGCATTGAAGTGCTCAACCAATTCCTTAAGTTCGTCGAGTGAGCGGGAGAACGATTCAGGCTCGGGCATGTTTCTGTCGATGAAGCGATACCACGCGGAACCGGGACCGTAACCCCAGCGCGCCGCATCGAACGGCGCTTCCGGGAGAACGATGTTTGCGTGCGCCGGCATCGGTTCGGCGAGAGAGAGCAGATCGAAGCGGTTGGCGCCGCGACCGTGCATCAAGATGATCAGTGGAGGATTTGCGACGTCGTTCGGCGCGCGTCTGACTTCAAACTGTAGCATCCCGGGTTACGAAACAGCTTGTCCGGCTGCGTGCAGTCCGAGCTCCTTCATCATGCGGATCATTGCGCGCTGTTCATCCGGCGCGAGCGCCGATACGACTTCCTGAATTGCGTCAGCATGCTCGGGGAAAATGCGGTCCATGAGCGCGGCGCCGGCTTCGGTAAGCTCCGCATAGCGCGCGCGCCGATCCTCTGCGCATAGCTTGCGCCGCACGAGCCCGCGCTGCTCGAGCCGGTCCACCAGGTACGTGACGCCGCCACTCGATACCAGGATCTTCTTTTGCACCTCGCCCAACAGCAACGGACCCTTATGATACAATGCTTCCAGCACGGCGAACTCGGCGAGCGTGAGGCCGTGACGGGCGACGTCGTCTGCCGCGCGCTGCGAGACCGCGTTGTGCGTGCGTGCAAGCACGACCCAGAGTTTTAGTGCGAGCGCTTTCGAGTCCATTGGGAGCCTATTGTACGCTATCGCTATCGCAATCGCTATCGCCTTTAAAGGAGGATGTTCATGGGAAGAATGGTCGTGCCGACGTCGGCGCCGTGGGCGGCTACCGTAGGGTACTCGCGCGCGGTCAGGGTCGGAAATCACGTGTACGTAGCGGGAACCGCACCGCTCGGCACGGATGGCGAAGTGGTTGCGCCGGGCGATCCTTACCGCCAGGCACAGCGCTGTCTCGAGATCATCGTAGAGGCGCTGCATGCAGCAGGCGCTTCAGCAAGCGACGTCGTCCGCACGCGCATGTTCGTACGCAAGCCACAGGACTGGGAGGCCGTAGGGCGCGCTCATGGTGAAATTTTCCGGGATGTCAAGCCTGCAACAACCATGATTTTTTGCGATTTCATAGAGCCGGAAATGCTGTGCGAGATCGAAGCTGATGCGGTTATCGCCGGTTGACCCAAGGGCTAAAACCCGTTAATTTACTTGTCTGATCGCGGGGTGGAGCAGTCTGGTAGCTCGCCGGGCTCATAACCCGGAGGTCGCGGGTTCAAATCCCGCCCCCGCTACTTTCCTTCGGGAGGGGGCGTGAAGCGGTAGGCGACCAAAAAAGGTCGCTGAGCCCCTCGCCCGCGCCGCTTTGGCAGCGCGGGTTTTTTATTCGGAAGTGGCAGAACTTCGGGGTCGGGGCTCGCAATGAAGGGCTCACGAGCTCCGGCTCGTGAGCTTGCAGTGAAGGCCCCCTCCGGCCAGGTAGCTCAGTTGGTAGAGCACACGACTGAAAATCGTGGTGTCGACAGTTCAATTCTGTCCCTGGCCACTGACGGGCAGTGAAGGGAGTTGGAGCCGCGGATCTGGATGGGGCTCACCGCCTCCGGGCGTTCAGCTTGCGCGGACTCGCCAAGGCGGCTTTTACGTGCGTAGCTCAATTGGTAGAGCTCCGGTCTCCAAAACCGGAGGTTGCAGGTTCGAGTCCTGCCGCACGTGCTTGTTGCTCACGTAGCTCAGTCGGCAGAGCACTTCCTTGGTAAGGAAGAGGTCTCGGGTTCGATTCCCGACGTGAGCTTGCTGGCTGGACAAGCGGGCCCGCGCCTGATGGAGTGGGTTGCGCTCGCAGTGAGAGGCGTGCCGCCTCCGGGCGTCACGCGTGCGAGGCAGAGGCAACAGGCCCTCATCGTCTAACGGTTAGGACGCCACTCTTTCAAGGTGGAGACCGGGGTTCGATTCCCCGTGAGGGCGTTGAGCGACCCAGGCATAGCGAGCTCACGAGCCGGAGCTCGTGAGCCCTGAAATGCTCCGTCGCGATAGATTGACATACAGGCCCCCCTCGTCTAGTGGCCTAGGATTCTGCGTTCTCAGCGCAGCGACCGGGGTTCGAATCCCCGTGGGGGTATTGGTAGGGAGCATGGGAGCATGGGAGCATGGGAGCATGGGAGCATGGGAGCATGGGAGCATGGGAGCATGCGAGCATGGGAACATGCGAGAAGTAGTTGGGGCTGTAGCTCAGCTTGGTTAGAGTGCCGCACTGTCACTGCGGAGGTCGCCGGTTCGATCCCGGTCAGCCCCGTTCGAAAAATCGCGGGAATAGCTCAGTTGGTAGAGCGTCACGTTGCCAACGTGAAGGTCGCCGGTTCGAACCCGGTTTCCCGCTTGAGACCGATTAAGCCGCGCAGGTGATTCTGCGCACGCTCGACGCCCGGAGGCGGCGCGTGATCTTTGAAAATCCAGGTGTGTTGGGGCTGTAGCTCAACTGGGAGAGCGCTTGAATGGCATTCAAGAGGTAAGGGGTTCGACTCCCCTCAGCTCCATGCGTGTGAGTTAAGGCGGCATTGCGGCATCGCGCTCGAAGGAGTGGGGGTTGCGCTTGCCGTGACGGGCGTACCGCCTCCGGGCGTTACGCTGGCCCTCGAAAGTGGTTAACAATGCACACGTATTGGCGCCCGAAAGGGCGCAACGCCCACGTGCTGAAATTGGCAGACAGGCTGGTTTGAGGGACCAGTGCCAGAAATGGCGTACAGGTTCGAGTCCTGTCGTGGGCATTAGCCACTTGTGAGGGAAGGGCGTACCGCCTCCGGGCGTTACGCTCGCGCAAACTCACAAGGATGGCTTTGCTCGAATGGCGGAATTGGTAGACGCGCTAGGTTCAGGACCTAGTTGGGGCAACCCAGTGGAGGTTCGAGTCCTCTTTCGAGCATTAACGCCGGAAGGCGGTTCAGAACGGCGGTTCGGGACGGCGGTTCGGGACGGCGGTTCAGAAAAGCGGGTGAAAGGCGGCCCAGTTCCGAACCGATTTTCCGAACCGATTTTCTGTGTAGGCGCCCGTAGCTCAATTGGATAGAGCACTTGACTACGGATCAAGAGGTTTGTGGTTCGAGTCCACACGGGCGCGCTGGCGTGTAGACGCCGCAAAGCGGTTGGGTACCAAAGTGGCTAAATGGGACGGACTGTAAATCCGTTGGCTCCGGCCTACGAAGGTTCGAATCCTTCCCCAACCACTCGGGCGCGTAGCTCAGCTGGCTAGAGCGCTACGTTGACATCGTAGAGGTCACAGGTTCAAGTCCTGTCGCGCCCACTGCTAGAAAACCGGATTAGAAAACCGGATTAGAAAACCGGATTAGAAAACCGGATTAGAAAACCGGATTAGAA